>JADZBS010000099.1 GCA_020851975.1 Gammaproteobacteria bacterium
CGCCGGATCAGCACCCGTAGGAGCGACGCCAGTCGCGACCCGAATCCCGCGACCGCGCCGGATCAGCACCCGTAGGAGCGACGCCAGTCGCGACCCGAATCCCGCGACCGCGCCGGATCAGCACCCGTAGGAGCGACGCCAGTCGCGACCCGATTCCCGCGACCACGCCCGCCCGACCCGTCAGCCCAGCAGTTCCTTCATCGCGCTGCCGAGTTCGGCGGGTGAACGGACGGTGCGTGCACCGGCGGCTTCGAGCGCGGCGAACTTGGCCGCGGCGGTGCCGGCGCCGCCGGAGATGATCGCGCCGGCATGGCCCATGCGCTTGCCGGGCGGCGCGGTGACGCCGGCGATGTAGGCGACCACGGGCTTGGTGACGTGCTCGCGGATGAACGCCGCGGCCGCCTCCTCGTCGCTGCCGCCGATCTCGCCCACCATGATGATGCCGTCGGTGGCCGCGTCCTGCTGGAAGAGCTCGAGGCAGTCGATGAAGTTCATGCCGCGGATCGGGTCACCGCCGATGCCGACACAGGTGCTCTGCCCGAGCCCGGTGCGCGTGGTCTGGTGCACGGCCTCGTAGGTGAGCGTACCCGAGCGCGAGACGATGCCGACCCGCCCCGGCTGGTGGATGAAGCCCGGCATGATGCCGATCTTGCACTCCCCGGGCGTGATGATGCCGGGGCAGTTGGGTCCGATGAGCCGGCAGCGCTGTTCGCGCAACACGGCCTTCACCCGCACCATGTCCTGCACCGGGATGCCCTCGGTGATGCAGACGATGAGTTCGATGCCGGCATCAGCCGCAGCGAGGATCGCATCGGCCGCGGCCGGCGCCGGGACGAAGATCACGCTCACCGTGGCACCGGTGGCCCGCACGGCCTCCGGCATGGTGTCGTAGACCGGCACGCCGAGGTGGCTCTCGCCACCACGACCCGGCGTGACGCCGGCGACGATCTGCGTGCCGTACTCCAGGCACTGCGTGGCATGGAACAGGCCCTGCCGGCCGGTGAGGCCCTGGCAGATGACGCGGGTGTTCTTGTCGACGAGGATGGACATGGGCGGGGATCGCGACTGGCGTCGCTCCTACGAGTGGTTGGCCGCTGCGGCGGTGACGACCTTGCGGGCGGCGTCGGTGAGATCGGCGGCGGCGGTGATGTCGAGGCCGCTCGCGGCGAGCAGCGCACGGCCCTGCTCGACGTTGGTACCTTCGAGCCGCACCACCACCGGCACCTTCACGCTGGTGTCGCGCACCGCCTGGATGATGCCCTCGGCGATCAGGTCGCAGCGCACGATGCCGCCGAAGATGTTCACGAGGATCGCCTTCACCGCCGGATTCGAGAGAATCAGGCGGAAGGCAGCGGCGACGCGTTCGGGTGTGGCGCCGCCACCGACGTCGAGGAAGTTGGCCGGATCCCCGCCGTGCAGCTTGATGAGGTCCATGGTCGCCATGGCGAGGCCGGCGCCGTTGACCATGCAGGCGATGTTGCCGTCGAGCGAGACGTAATTGAGGTCGTGCTCGGCGGCACGCCGCTCCATCTCGTCCTCCTGCGAGGGGTCGCGCATGGCCTGCAGCTCGGCCTGGCGGAACAGCGCGTTCTCCTCGATGTTGATCTTGGCATCGAGCGCCAGCAGGTTGCCCTCGGCGGTGACGACCAGCGGATTGATCTCGATCAGGCTCGCATCGCAGTCGCAGAACAGGCGGTAGAGCTTCTGGCAGATGTCGATGAACTGGCGGATCTGCTCGTTGTCGAGGCCGAGCGCATAGCCCATCTGCCGCACCTGGTAGGCCTGCAGGCCAGCGGCCGGATGCACGGCGGCGGTGAGGATCTTCTCAGGCGTCTTCGCCGCGACTTCCTCGATGTCCATGCCGCCGGCTGCGGAGGCGAGAAAGGCCACGCGCTCGCGCGAGCGGTCGACGAGCAGCGATAGGTAGAGTTCCCGGGCGATGGCGCTTCCGGTCTCGACGAACACCAGGTTGATCGGCAGCCCCGCGGCACCCGTCTGCTTCGTCTTCAGGCGCGTGCCGAGCATCCCGGCGGCAGCGGCGCGCACCTCCTCGGCGCTCTTCGCGAGCTTGACGCCGCCGGCCTTGCCGCGCCCGCCGGCGTGGACCTGCGCCTTGACGACCCAGAGCTTGCCGCCGAGGCGGTCGGCCGCAGCGCTCGCCTGGGCAGGGGTTGCCGCCACTTCGCCGCGCGTGACCGGGATGCGGTAGCGGGCGAACAGTTGCTTGGCCTGATACTCGTGAAGATTCATGGAATCGGCGGGTTCCGTGACGGGAAAGGCCGGTATTGTGCGGGATGAGCGCCTTTAGTCAAACGGAAATCTCGCCTGCCTCGACCCTGCCCCGGCCCTGCACGGAGTCATGGCGACGCCGGGTCGAGACGACGTTTCGCGACGGAGATCACACCTGCAGCCTGTCGATCCGACATAATCCCTGCTTCCAACGGCGACGAGCACATGGCCCTCTCGGAGCAGACCCTGCCGGCACAGTTCCGGGCTGCGGTGAGCGATGGCACGCGACCCATCGCCCCGGACGCGTCCCGGCGCGTGGTGCGCCTGGTCGGCTACTTCCGCCTGCTCGCCGCACTCGTGCTGCTCGCCGTGTCGCTGGCCGCCGCCGACGTGCCGCTGCTCGCCGAGCGCTGGCCCGCGCTGTTTCGCGCCGTGGCCGCCGCCTACGCGGCGCTCGCCGCGGGGCTGCTGCTCTACCAGAAGCGCTACCCGATTCCGGGCCCCTATCGCGTGCCGTTCCTGCTGACGCTCGACATCGTCGCCGTCTCGGTCCTGCTGCACACCGGCGGGGGCGTGACGAGCGGCATCGGCGGCCTGCTCGTGGTCTTCGTCGGCGCGGCGGCGCTGACCCTGCCCGGGCGCCACGCCTTTCTCGCCGCGGCGCTTGCCACCATCGCCGTGCTCGGCGAGCAGCTCCTGGCGTTCTCGCAGGGTTTCGGCGACACCAACGACTTCATCGCCTCGGGACTCCTCGGCACCATCGTGTTCGCCATCGCCGCGGCGGCCTTCCCGCTGGCGCACCGGCTGGAGGAGAGCGAGGCGCTGGCGCACCAGCGCGGCATCGATCTCGCCAATCTCGCGCAGCTCAACGAGTACATCATCCAGAACCTGCGCGAGAGCATCGTGGTGGTGGATGCCGACAACGTCGTGCGCCTGATGAACCAGCCGGCGGCCGAGCAGCTCGGTTACCGCCTGCGCGTGGCCGGCCAGCCGCTGCGCCGGGTCTCGGCCGAACTCGAGCGACTGCTCGATGACTGGCGGCGCGGCACCGAACATGGCGCACAACTGCCCTCCTTCACCTCGGCCGACGGCAGTACCCAGATCAACACCTACATCGCCCCGCTGGAGGGCCGTCCCGACGGGCCGGTCCTGGTGTTTCTCGAGGACGCCGGCGTGCTCGCCGAGAAGGTGCAGCAGTCGAAGCTCGCCGCCCTCGGACGCCTGACGGCGAGCATCGCCCACGAGGTGCGCAACCCCGTGGGCGCCATGAGCCACGCCGGCCAGCTCCTCGAGGAGTCGCCGGCGATCGGCGCCGAGGAACGGCGCCTGCTGCAGATCATCCGCACCAATTCGCGCCGGGTGAGCGAGATCGTCGACAACATCCTGCAGCTCTCGCGCCGGGAGGCGAGCAAACCCGAACTCCTGTCGCTCGCCGCCTGGACCCGCGGCTTCGTCACCGAGTTCACCTCCACCATGGAACTGTTCGAAGGCCAGGTCGCGGCGCTGACGAGCGAGGATGTCGAGGTGCGCATGGATCCCGGCCACCTGCATCAGGTGGTCTGGAACCTGTGCGAGAACGCCGTCAAGTACGCGAGCGAGGCCGCCGGCGGCATCAGCGTCGAGATCTCCTGGGGCCGCATGCCGGGCAGCCGCCGCCCCTATCTCGAGATCGCCGATCGCGGCCCCGGCATCCACGAGGCCATGCAGGATCGTGTCTTCGAGCCCTTCGCCACGGGCCCGAGCGGCGGCACGGGGCTCGGCCTGTTCATTTCGCGCGAACTTTGCGAGTGCAACCGGGCCGCGCTCCTGTACGAAGCGCGCAAGGGCGGCGGCAGCGTATTCCGCATCGTGTTCGCCGACCCGGCGCGCTGGGGAGCCTGACGCCATGGCAAGACCGCTGGCCCTGGTGGTGGACGACGAGCCCGACATCCGCGAACTGCTGGCCCTCACCCTGCAGCGCATGGACGTGGAGACGCGCACCGCCGCCGATGTCAGCAGCGCCAAGGCGCAACTGCGCAGCCGCGAGTTCCAGCTCTGCCTCACGGACATGCGCCTGCCCGACGGCGACGGCCTCGACCTCGTCGCCTGGATGCAGGCGCAGGGGCTGCGCACGCCGGTGGCCGTGATCACCGCGCACGGCAACGTGGAGACCGCGGTGCGGGCACTGAAATCCGGCGCCTTCGACTTCATCTCCAAACCGCTCGACCTCGCCAACCTGCGCAAGCTGGTCGGCAATGCGCTGCGCCTGTCGGAGCCGGCCGCCGCACCGGCCACCACCGAGCGGGTGCGCCTGCTCGGCGAATCGGCGCCGGTGCAGAAACTCCGCGAGATGATCACGCGCGTGGCGCGCAGCCAGGCGCCGGTGCACATCACCGGGGAATCCGGCACCGGCAAGGAACTGGTGGCACGCATGATCCACGAACTCGGCGCACGGGCCGCGGGACCCTTCGTGCCGGTGAACTGCGGCGCCATCCCGGGCGAGCTGATGGAGAGCGAGTTCTTCGGGCACCGCAAGGGCTCCTTCACCGGCGCCGTGGGCGACAAGCCCGGCCTCTTCCAGTCGGCCGAGGGCGGCACGCTGTTCCTCGACGAGATCGCCGAGCTGCCGCTGCCGATGCAGGTGAAGCTCCTGCGCGTGATCCAGGAGAAGTCCGTGCGCCCGATCGGCCAGACGCAGGAGGTGCCGGTGGACGTGCGCATCCTCTCGGCCACGCACAAGGACCTGCGCGCGCTGGTGGCGGCCGGGCAGTTCCGCGAGGACCTGTTCTACCGCATCGACGTCATCGAACTGCGCGTGCCACCGCTGCGCGAGCGCGGCGGCGACATCCTGCTGCTGGCGCGCCACTTGCTCGAGCGCCAGGCGCGCGAGCTCGGGCTGCCGGTGCCGGTGCTCGGCGCCGAGGCGGCGGCGAAGCTCGTCGCCCATGCCTTCCCCGGCAACGTGCGCGAGCTGGAAAACATCGTCGAGCGTGCCGTCGCGCTGTGTGCCGGCGGCACCATCGGCGGGGACGACATCGAGCTGCGGGGCGGCTCACTGCCGCCCGCCGATGAGGGGAACGCCCTCGGCGAGCGGCTCGACTCCGTCCAGCGCGACGCCATCCAGAAGGCGCTCGAAGCCAACCGGTGGAACAAGACCGCTGCCGCACGGCAACTCGGCCTCACCCTGCGGGCGCTGCGCTACCGCATGGAGAAGCTCGGCATGGAATGACGGGCAGGCACCGCGCGCCCTGCCCCTGCGCGTCACATCCTGACGTCCAGCGTCAACCGCCCGCCGGGCAGCCGGGCACGATTATGTCGCGACGCGCCGGAGGCAGGTTGGCGGCATCGATGATTCATTCGCCAAATCATGTACTTGATGAGCTGCCTGCCGCAGTGGCACGCGGCTTGCAATTATCCCGCTCGACATGGTCTTTGCCATTCCTTTCCCATCCCTTCAACAGGAGTTACCCATGAAGAAGATCCAGCAGGGCTTCACGCTCATCGAACTGATGATCGTGGTGGCCATCATCGGCATCCTGGCCGCCATCGCGATCCCGGCGTACCAGGACTACACCATCCGCTCGCAGGTGGCCGAGGGCATGACACTTGCCGCCGCTGCCAAGGCAGCCGTGGCCGAGTCGTTCTCCAGCACTGGCGATGCCCCGGCGGACCGGCTTGCAGCCGGTATGACGGGGAGCGCCACCGACACCAGCGGCAAGTACGTGGTGGGAGTCGAGGTCGCCAACGGTACTGTGACGGTCGAGTACGGCAACGAGGTGAACCAGGTGGTACAGGGCCTGTTCCTGGCCCTCACGCCGTACGAGAGCCCGGACCTCAGCGTGTCCTGGCAGTGCGGTTATGCCGCGCAGCCGGCCGGCACCGCGCTGCTCGGTACGGCAGGCGGTGGCAACGTGGCTGTGGCAGGCACGACCGACGTGCCTCCGCAGTACCTGCCGGCTGCGTGCCGTTCGTAACGAGTGCAGGACCTCAGTCCTGAGCCGAAAGGGGCCCCTCGGGGCCCCTTTCCTTTTCCGGGCCCGAAACCCGGCCTTGTGTCGAAATTGCGACGCCCGTTCGGTTGCGCCCGGCCGGGAACATCAGTAACACTACAACCTCTTCTGCGTGATTCTTCGGGAATTCCCCAAGGCGTGCGCGCCACCAGACACCGATGGCTGTCAGCCCCACCAGGTCACCGCTCTCCGGCCTGCCGCGCCGCCTGGTCCAGGACGGCATCGTCGGCGAGGACGTCGTCCTGCAGGCGCTGGCCAACAGCCGCTCGGATCCGGGTGGGCTCGTGCCGCACCTGGTGTCGCGCAGCCTCGCCGATGCCCGCCAGATCGCGATTGCGGCCGCCAGCGAGTTCGGCGTGCCGCTGCTCGATCTCGATGCCATGGAGACCGACCTCGACGCGGTGAAGTCCGTGGACCGCCAGTTGCTGGCGCGCCACCGCGTGCTGCCGTTGCTGCTGCGGAGCAAGCGGCTGTTCCTCGGCATGGCCGACCCGACCAACCTGCAGGCCATCGACGAGATCAAGTTCCAGACCGGCTTCCGGGTCGACCCGGTGGTGGTCGAGCAGAACAAGCTCGAGGAGATCGTCAGCAAGGCGCTCGATGCCGTCGACACTTCCATGAGCAACATGGCGGACGACGACTTCGACCTCGAGAGCCTGGAAGTCACCGGCGGCGACGAAGAAGTCGCCGACGAGGCCGGCCGCGACGATGCCGTCGACGCGCCCGTGGTGCGCTTCGTGAACAAGGTGCTGCTCGACGCCATCAAGCGCGGCGCCTCCGACGTGCATTTCGAGCCCTACGAAAAACACTACCGCGTGCGTACCCGCCTCGACGGCGTGCTCAAGCAGGTGGCCGCCCCGCCGCTCGCGCTCTCCTCCAAGGTGGTGGCACGCCTGAAGGTCATGGCGCGGCTGGACATCGCCGAGCGGCGCCTGCCGCAGGACGGCCGCATCAAGATGCGGCTGTCCAAGAACCGGGCGATCGACTTTCGCGTCAACACCTGCCCCACGCTCTTCGGCGAGAAGGTGGTGCTGCGCATCCTCGACCCCTCGAGTGCCAAGCTCGGCATCGATGCGCTCGGCTACGAGGGCTTCCAGAAACAGCTCTACCTCGATGCGCTCGCCAAGCCCTACGGCATGATCCTGGTCACCGGGCCGACAGGCAGCGGCAAGACGGTGTCGCTGTACACCGGGCTGAACATCCTCAACACCGAGGACCGCAACATCTCCACGGCCGAGGACCCGGCGGAAATCAACCTGCCGGGTGTGAACCAGGTCAATGTCAACCCGAAGGTAGGTCTCACTTTCGCCGCCGCACTGCGCGCCTTCCTGCGCCAGGATCCGGACGTGATCATGGTCGGCGAGGTGCGTGACCTCGAGACCGCCGAGATCGCCATCAAGGCGGCGCAGACCGGCCACCTCGTGCTCTCCACGCTGCACACCAACGACGCGCCGAAGACGCTCACGCGCCTGGTCGACATGGGCGTGAAGCCCTACGCCATCGCCAGCACGGTGCACCTGATCATTGCCCAGCGGCTGGCCCGCCGGCTCTGTGAAAACTGCAAGGAAGTCAAGGACATCCCCGAGGAAGCCCTGCTTCAGGAAGGCTTTTCGGCCGACGACGTGCGCGGCGGGCTGCGCATCTACGGGCCGGTCGGCTGCAAGTCCTGCACCGACGGCTACAAGGGTCGCACGGGCATCTACCAGGTGCTGCCCATGACCGAAGCGATCCAGCGCATCATCCTCGAGGGTGGCAGCGCCCAGGAGATCGCCGACCAGGCCGGGAAGGAAGGGGTCTGGGACCTGAGGCGCGCGGCTTTACAGAAAGTCAAGGACGGGCTTACCAGCCTCGAGGAGATCAACCGGGTTACGATCGACTAGGTTTCGTGCGGGTTCGGCCCGGGCCGGTGCGCGGCCGGGTCAGCGTTGTCGGTGGAATTTGTCAGGGCGTTGGTGCGGTCATGGCTGAAAGCATCGCCAGCAAGCAGATTGCCTTCCTCTGGGAGGGCACGGACAGTCGCGGCAAGCGCGTGCGCGGCAAGAGCGTGGCGGCGACCGAGCTTGCCGTGCGGGCGGAACTGCGCAAGCAAGGCGTGGTGCCGGTCAAGATCCGCAAGCAGTCCGGGCTCTTCAAGGGCGGCGGCAAGGTGCAGCCCGGCGACATCGCCCTCTTCAGCCGCCAGCTCGCCACGATGCTCCAGGCGGGCATCCCGCTGGTGCAGGCGTTCGAGATCGTCGGCGCGGGGCACGACAACCCGGCGGTGCAGAAGCTGATCCTCTCCATCAAGGCCGACCTCGAGGGCGGCACCGCGCTCGCCGAGGCGCTCGGCAAACACCCGCTGTACTTCGACGACCTGTACGTGAACCTGGTGGAAGTCGGCGAGCACTCGGGCTCGCTCGATGCGCTGCTCGACAAGGTGGCGACCTACAAGGAAAAGACCGAGGCCATCAAGAAGAAGATCAAGAAGGCGCTGTTCTACCCGGCCGCCGTGGTCGTGGTGGCAATCATCGTCACCGTGATCCTGCTGCTGTTCGTGATCCCGCAGTTCGAGGACCTGTTCAAGGGCTTCGGCGCCGACCTGCCGGCGTTCACCCGCATGGTGATCGACCTGTCCAACTTCATGCAGGAGCGCGGCTGGATCCTGCTCGTCCTGCTGGTGGCCGGCGTCTGGGGCTTCCTGGAAGCCAAGAAGCGCTCGCGCCGCATGCGCGAGGGACTGGACCGCGTGACCCTGAAGCTGCCCATCGTCGGCCCCATCATGGTCAAGGCGGCGATCGCGCGCTTCGCGCGTACGCTGTCGACCATGTTCAGCGCCGGCGTGCCGCTTGTCGAGGCGCTCGATTCGGTGGCCGGTGCCACCGGCAACATCGTCTACGAGAAGGGCGTGATGGACATGAAGGAAGAGGTCGCCACCGGCCAGCGCCTGCAGCGGGCCATGGAGAACACGGGCCTGTTCCCGAACATGGTGGTGCAGATGATCGCGGTCGGCGAGGAATCCGGCTCGCTCGATGCCATGTCGGCCAAGGTCGCCGACTTCTACGAGGCGGACGTGGACAACGCGGTCGATGCGATGAGCAGCCTCCTCGAGCCGATGATCATGGCGATCCTCGGCGTGCTGGTGGGCGGCCTGGTGGTGGCCATGTACCTGCCCATCTTCAAGATGGGCGCGGTGGTGTGACCCGGCCTGCAGCGGTGCGGGTGCAGCCGTGCTGATGGCCGCCGTCGCCGCGCTATTCGGCCTCGTCATCGGCAGCTTCCTCAACGTCGTCATCCACCGCCTCCCGATCATGCTCGACCGGGAATGGCGCCGGCAGTGCCAGGAATTCTCCGCGCCTGGGCAGGAACCACCGGACCCGGGCCCGCGCTTCAATCTCGCGACCCCGGCCTCCGCCTGCCCGGCCTGCAGCACACCGATACGCGCGCGGCACAACGTGCCGGTGCTCGGCTGGCTGTGGCTGCGGGGCCGCTGCGCAGCCTGCGGCGAGCGGATCGCGGTTCGTTACCCGCTGGTCGAAGCCTTCACGGGGCTGGTGACCGCCGCGGTGGCGCTGCGCTACGGCCTGACCGTGGAGAGCGCTGCCCTCATGGTGCTGTGCTGGGCGCTGATCGCGCTCTCGGGCATCGACCTCGATCATCAGCTCCTGCCCGACGTCATCACGCTGCCGCTCATGTGGCTCGGCATCGTGATGGCGCTGGCCGGGGAGCGGCTCGGGCTGGGCTTCGGGGTGATTCCGGACCTGGAGGCGAGCGTCCTTGGCGCCGTCGCCGGCTACGTCAGCCTGTGGAGCGTGTACCAGCTCCACCATCTCGTGACCGGCAAGGAAGGCCTGGGCTACGGCGACTTCAAGCTGCTCGCCGCGCTCGGCGCCTGGCTCGGCTGGCAGGTGTTGCACGTCATCATCCTGATGTCCTCGCTGGTGGGCGCCACCGTCGGCATCACGATGATCGTCGCGCTCGGGCGCGATCGCAGTCTTCGCATTCCCTTCGGACCGTACCTGGCGGCGGCGGGTCTCGTCACCCTGCTCTGGGGCAGGCAGGCCTGCCAGCTCACGAGCATCCTCTGTCCGTTCACCAGCCCATGAGGCGGGCGCCCCGTGCGTGAATATCGCGTCGGGCTGACTGGTGGGATCGCGAGCGGCAAGACTACCGTCGCCGGTCACTTCGCGGCGCTCGGCGTGCCGGTGATCGACACCGACGAGGTCGCACGGGAGGTGGTCGCCCCCGACTCGGCGGCGTTGCACGAGGTGGTGGCCGCCTTCGGGCCGGATTGCCTCACGACCGACGGCACGCTCGACCGGCGGCGCCTGCGTGCCCGGGTATTCGCCGACCCGGTGGCGAGAGCCCGGCTCGAGGCCATCCTGCACCCGCACATCGCGCGCGCGACCCTTGCCGCCTGCGCGCGGGCAGGCGGCCCCTACCAGGTCCTGGTGGTGCCGCTCCTGTTCGAATCCGGCTTCGACCGTCACGTCGATCGCATCCTGGTGGTCGACTGCCCGCAGGACGTGCAGCGCGCCCGCCTGCTCGCACGCGATGCCGAGACGCCGGAACAGGCCGATCGCATCCTCGCAGCCCAGTTGCCGCGTGCAACGCGGCTGCAGCGCACCGACGACGTGATCGACAACAGTGACACGCCGGAAACGGTCCGCGCCCAGGTGGTCCGGCTGCACGAACGCTACCTGGCCCTGTCACGGGAGCGTGCGGACCGGTCGTGAGCGCGTGCTCCGTTGCCCTGCCCGGTGGGCTGGCGCAGAATAGCCCGGCTGCAGCGTGCACCGCGGGCCGCCCGCTCGAGCGCCGCAGCCGGCCCCGACCAGACAGACCCGGATACGCCCTGACATGACGTCCACCGCCGAGGCGCTCCCCACGCCCTCAGCCGCGCCAGCCCCGGTGCTGTACGAACAGCCGCTCGCCGAGCGCATGCGGACGTTCCTGCGGCTGGAGGCGCTCTATCAGCAGTTCATGTTCCATGTCGGCGAACCGTCGCCATGGAGCACGCGCGCCGTGGTGGCGAGCCTGCTCGACATGGTGACCATCCTCAACCGCGGTGACGTGCGCAACGACGTGCTGAAGGAACTCGACCGCCAGCTCTTCGTGTTCGACCGTTACCAGAACGTACCCTCGGTGGACGACAGCCGGCTGAAGAGCGTGCTGCGCAACCTGCGCCAGTTGCGCGACGAACTCATGGCGGTGGGGTCGCAGTACCTGCACCCGCTGCGCGAGAACGAGTTCCTGAGTGCCATCCGGCACCGCAGCGGCATCCCGGGCGGTGCCTGCGAATTCGACCTGCCCGAGTACAGCCACTGGCTGCGCCGTCCGTATGCCGATCGCGTCGCCGACATCGAGCGCTGGGTGTCGACCGTGCGGCCCCTGTGCAACAGCGTGGCCGAACTGCTCTGGCTGGTGCGCGAGAGCACGCCACCAACCCAGCAGGTGGCGGTCAACGGTGCCTTCCATCACGTGCTGAGCAAGGAGAGCGCCACCGGGCTGCTGCGCGTGGGCCTGCCGCCGGGCTCAGCGCTGTACCCGGAGATCAGCGGCAGCCATCACCGCTTCACGATGCGCTTCATGCAGTGGTCCGACACCCAGTCGCGCCCGGTGCAGACGACGCGCGACGTGCGCTTCCAGCTCACGATGTGCTGAGCGGACCCCGGCCGAGCAGGGCCTCGACGATCGGGCGGTCGGCCTCGAGCAGTCCGGTTTCGAGCAGCCGGTCCACGGCTTCCCAGCGCAGCGGCTGGCCTTCCAGGCCGGACGGTTCGCCGTCGTAACGCTGCACCATCCAGACGTCGAGCAGCACCACCCGCCCCTGGTGCCCGTGCTGGTAGCGCAGCAAGGGCGCGGCATCACGCAGCTCGATGCCGAGCTCCTCACGCAGCTCGCGGCGCAGCGCCGCGAGCGGTGCTTCGCCGGCGGCGACCTTGCCGCCGGGGAAGTCCCAGTACCCGGCGAGTTCGCGCCCGGCGGTGCGCTGCGTGACGAGCACGCGACCCTGACCGTCGCCGAGCACGCCGGCGACGACGTGCAGCCCGGCGGTGGCGCCGACGCTCACGCGGCAGCCGGAGTCACTGGTCGATGCGGCCGTGGCACTGCTTGAACTTCTTGCCGGACCCGCAGGGACAGGGCTCGTTGCGGCCGACCTTGCGCCCGTCGCGCACGAAAGGCGAACCGGCCGTCGCCGGGGTGACCGGAGTCGGCAGTCCGCGTCCCGCCGGGCGCGCCGGCGGCGATACATCCGGCGCCTGGGGCGGCGGCGCCACCGCCGACGGCGCCTCGGCGTGGGTGAACTGCATGCGTCGCTCGTCCGGGCGGTTGCCGTCGGTGACCGCCTCGACATCCTGCTCGGTGCGCAGCCGCGCCCGGGCCACGATCGAAACCACGTCGCGCTTCACCTGGTCGAGCAGCATGCCGAACATCTCGAAGGCTTCGCGCTTGTACTCCTGCTTGGGGTTCCTCTGGGCGTAGCCGCGCAGGTGAATGCCCTGGCGCAGGTAGTCCATGGCAGCAAGGTGCTCCTTCCAGTGGTGGTCGAGCTGCTGCAGCATGACCGCCTTCTCGAGCTGGCGCATCACGCCGGGGCCGATCTCGGTGCAGCGCTGTTCGTAGGCCTCGCGCATGCCGGTCAGGACACGCGAGCGCAGGCCGTCCTCGTCGAGCGTGCGCTCCTCGGCCAGCCACTCGCGCACCGGCAACCGCGTGGCGAACTCGCGCTCGAGGGCCTGCTCGAGACCGGCCGGGTTCCACTGCTCGTCGGGCGTGCCGCGGGGTATGTGCTCGTCGATCACGGCACCGACCACCTCGTCGCGGATGCCGTTGATGGCGTCGAGGATGTCCTCGGCGGCCATCAGCTCGTTGCGTTGCTGGTAGACGACCTTGCGCTGGTCGTTGGCGACGTCGTCGTACTCGAGGAGGTTCTTGCGGGCATCGAAGTTGTGCGCTTCCACCTTGCGCTGCGCCTTCTCGATCTGCCTCGACAGCATCTTGCTCTCGATCGCCTCGCCCTCGCGCATGCCAACCCGCGCCAGCAGCGCCTTGGTACGCTGCGGGTCGCCGAAGATGCGCATGAGGTTGTCTTCCATCGACAGGTAGAAGCGGCTCGAGCCGGGGTCACCCTGGCGGCCGGAACGCCCGCGCAGCTGGTTGTCGATGCGCCGCGATTCGTGCCGCTCCGTGCCGACGATATGCAACCCGCCGGCCGCGATCACCGCGTCATGGCGTTGCTGCCAGTCGCTGCGCCTGCGCGCCTTCTCCTCCTCCGTGGCCTCGGGGCCGAGGGCGGAGAGCTCGGCCTGCAGGTTGCCGCCGAGCACGATGTCGGTACCGCGGCCGGCCATGTTGGTGGCGATGGTCACGGCGCCCGGCCGGCCGGCATCGGCGACGATCAGCGCCTCGCGTTCGTGCTGCTTGGCATTGAGCACCTGGTGCGGGACGGATTCGTTCGCCAGCAGCCCCGCGAGGTACTCGGACGTCTCGATCGAGGTGGTGCCGACCAGGACCGGCTGCTGGCGCTGGCGGCAGTCGCGGATGTCCTCGATGATCGCCGCGAACTTGTCCTTCTGGGTCATGTAGACCAGGTCGGGGTGGTCGGCGCGGATCATCGGCCTGTGGGTGGGGATGACCACCACCTCCAGGCCATAGATCTGCTGGAACTCGAAGGCTTCCGTATCGGCCGTGCCGGTCATGCCCGACAGCTTGTCGTACATGCGGAAATAGTTCTGGAAGGTGATCGAGGCGACGGTCTGGTTCTCCGAGCGCACCGCCACGCCCTCCTTGGCCTCGATCGCCTGGTGCAGGCCATCGGACCAGCGCCGGCCCGGCATGGTGCGGCCGGTGAACTCGTCGACGATGACGATCTCGCCATCCTTGACGATGTACGCCACATCGCGCTTGTACAGCGCATGAGCACGCAGGCCGGCGGTGAGGTGGTGCATGAGGCGGATGTTGCCCGCGTCGTACAGGCTGTCACCCTCGGCGAGGAGGCCATCGCGCACCAGCAGCTCCTCGACCTTCTGGTGACCGGCCTCGGTGAGGAAGCACTGCCGGGACTTCTCATCCACGCTGTAGTCGCCCGGCCCGTCCTCGGTCTTCTGCGGCTCCAGCCGCGGGATCAGGCGGTTGATGCGGATGTAGAGCTCGCTGCCCTCCTCGGAGGGCCCGGAGATGATCAGCGGCGTGCGTGCCTCGTCGATGAGAATGGAGTCCACCTCGTCGACGATCGCGTAGGCGAGCGACCGCTGCATCTGGTCCTCACGCCGGAAGGCGAGGTTGTCGCGCAGGTAGTCGAAGCCGAATTCGTTGTTCGTGCCGTAGGTGATGTCGGCGCCATAGGCCGCCTGTTTCTCGGCATGGGTCAGGCCGGCGCGGATCACGGCCACGCTCATGCCGAGCGCGCGATACACCGGACCCATCCAGCCGGCATCGCGCTGTGCCAGGTACTCGTTGACCGTCACCACGTGCACGCCACGGCCCGGCAGCGCGTTCAGGTAGGCGGACAGCGTCGCCACCAGCGTCTTGCCCTCGCCGGTGCGCATCTCGGCGATCTTGCCCTCGTGCAGTGCCATGCCGCCGATGAGCTGGGCATCGAAGTGACGCATGCCGAGCTGGCGCCGCGCTGCTTCGCGCACCACGGCGAAGGCCTCCGGTACCAGCGAGTCGAGGGTCTCGCCGGCGGCGAGCCGGGCACGGAACTCCGCGGTCCGGCCCGCGAGCGCCTCGTCCGTGAGGGCCTGGACGCCTGACTCCAGGGCATTGGTACGCACCACGATGCCCCCGTAGCGGCGCAGGAGGCGCTGGTTGCGGCTGCCGAAAAGGCGGGTCAGGAAACTGGCGAACAAGCGTCGGGCTCCATGCGGTCTGCGGCGCGGGCTGTCTGCAAGGCCGCGAAAAATCGGCGTTCGGATCGGGCGGCGCGCACACCGCCCGGCGTCGTCGGGGCGCCTATTCTAAGGCTGTTCGGCGGCGGGCGGGAAAGCCGTCCGCCACGACACCGGCGTGGCGGGAATCAGGTGGACTGGCGAATGAAGCGACCTGGATCGACCGGACGGCCGTGGTGCCAGACCTCGAAGTGCAGGTTCGGGCCGGTGGCCCGCCCGGTGGCTCCCATCAGGGCGATGGTCTCACCCTGCTGCACGTGGTCGCCGACCGCCACCAGGTTGCTCAGGTTGTGGGCATAGCGCGTGAGGTAGCCATTGCCGTGGTTGATCTCCACCATGCGCCCGTAGCCCTGGCGCGGCCCCGACCAGGTGACGACGCCGGTGGCGACGGCGACGATCTCGGTGCCGCTGCGAGCCGCGAAGTCGACGCCCCGGTGGTAGCGCCGCTCGCCCGTGAACGGGTCGTTACGGCGGCCGAAGAAGCTGGAGATGTAGCCGCTGCGCACGGGTCGCCCGCGCGGGCTGACTTCCGCACTGAGCTTGCGGTCGACCAGGTAGTTCGACAGCAGCGAGAGCTGCAGTTGTTGCTGGTCCAGGCGCAGCCCGATCTCGTCGAGATCCTCGGCGAGCCCGGCGAGCATCACCGGGCCGGCGATCGTCTCCTCGGGACCGCCGATCGCCGGCGGCGAGGAGAAATCGAACTCGCCACCGCCGAGCTTGGCCATCTCCACCAGCCGGCTGCCAAGGGCATTCAGGCGGATCACGCTGGCATTGACATGGGCCACCCGGATGGCGAGCGCGGCCACACGATCCTGGGCGGACTGGCGTGCCGCGACGACCGCGCTACGCTGCGCATCGAGTTCCTCCTGCAGGGCGGCGATGCGCTCGTCGGCCGGCAGGAAGCCGCGCGCCCGCGCCACGCCATGACCGAGCCCGAAGCTGGCAGCCAGCAAGGCGAGCACCGCCAGGCCGAGACCGGCAAGCAGGGCAGGCGACAGCGCAAAGTGGCGCGTACCGCGGGTGCCGCGGCAGAAGACGATGAGGTTCATGGCGAGTGCCCCCCGCAGGCCGGCGGCCCTGGTTTCGCTCTTTTTCTGTCGGTGGCAGCGGCCCCGCCGGCAGACCGGTGGGCCCAGGTGCTCGTTCGGGCCGCGCACCCCGGCGCGCCCGCGTTCGGCAACCCCGCTATCATAGGAATGACTCCTGTAGACCGGTGGCTTTGCGTCCCCGCCTTTCGGCGGGTTTGCCTTTGTCGCTCCCGAAACTATGCCCTGCGGATCGCCATATGACAATAACGCGGCGTCACCATCCGGCCCCGGACCCCGTGATGCATGTCACATAAAGCGCCACAGTCGCTCGCCGACCTGATCGGCCGGCCCGGGAGTGCCCTCAACGAACTCGCGACCCGGGCCGAGCGCTCACTCGACCTGGCCGCCACGTTGCGCCAGGGGTTGCCGGAATCCCTGGCGGGTGGACTCGATGCGGCGAGCCTGCATCCGGACGGCACGCTGGTGGTGACGGCGACGAGCCCCGCCTGGGCGGCGCGGCTGCGTTTCGAGGAAGCACGCCTGCTGGCGCTCTGTGCCGGGCGCGAGCCGCCGGCCATGCGCCTGCGCGTGCGGGTGACCGCTCCGGCCGCTGGCTAGACGGCTGCTGCCGGTGCGAGGAAGGCGATCGGGGCGCGCTCCTCGCCGTCGAACGTGACGATCTCCCAGGCATCGGGCGCGGCGAGCAGCGCACGGCAGAGCTGGTTGTTGAGCGAGTGGCCGGACTTGTAGCCGGTGTACTCGCCGATCAGTGCATGGCCGAGGAGGTAGACGTCACCGATGGCGTCGAGGATCTTGTGCTTGACGAACTCGTCCTCGAAGCGCAGGCCATCCTCGTTCAGGATGCGGAAATCGTCCAGCACGATGGCGTTACCCATGTTGCCGCCGAGCGTGAGGCTGCGGGCGCGCAGCGCCTCGATCTCGCGCACGAAGCCGAACGTGCGGGCCCGGCTGACTTCCTTGAGGAACGACGTGGAGGAGAAATCCACGCTCGCCTCCTGGGAGTGACGCTTGAACACGGCGTGGTCGAATTCGATGCGGAAGTTGACGCGAAAACCCGCATAGGGTCGCAGCTCCGCCCACTTGTCACCGTCCTCGACGCGCACCGGGCGCCGGATGCGCAGGAAGCGCTTGGCGGCGGCCTGCTCCGTGATCCCCGCCGACTGCAGCAGGAACACGAACGGCGCGGCACTGCCGTCCATGATCGGCACCTCGGGTGCGGTCAGATCCACGTACGCATTGTCGATGCCGAGTCCGGCCATGGCGGAGAGCAGGTGTTCCACCGTGGCCACCTTCACGTCACCGCGGACCAGCGTCGTGCCGAGCATGGTCTCGCCGACGTGCCGCGCATCGGCCGGCACGTCCACGGCCGGCTCGAGATCGACGCGACGGAAGACGATGCCGGTGTTCTCGGCCGCCGGCCGCAGCGTCATGTAGACCTTGCGACCCGTGTGCAGACCGATGCCGGTCGCACGGATGACATTCTTCAGTGTGCGCTGACTGATCATGGATGACCTCGCCAACCCGGCTGTCGCGACGGCCGGACTTGTGGAGAATGGGCCTGTAGCACCAGCACCACAGAGTGGCTGCAGGAACCACTCGCAGGCGATCGTGGCGTGACCCGTGTTCGCGCGGCGATCAGTTGAACAAGTGCTTGAAAATCAAGCCCCCTGGAAGTCAGGTACCGCGCCCCGCCCGCACGAACGGGACGCACAGTACCATAGTTTGTGAAAAACCCGCAACACGACCCGGTCAGTCAGCCTGCCGGCGCAGGAACGCCGGGATGTCGAGCAACTCGAAGTTGGCTTCGGCCGTGGGTGCGGTCGGCGATTCGTTGACAGCGCGGCGGCGTACCGAGGGCTGCTCGTAGGCTCCATAGTTGGGGGAGACGGCTTCCACGGGCGCGGCCGCACCACCGGTCGCGCTGCCGGCCGCGGCAACCGGGCGCACCACGCGGATCGGCGGCGGCTCGGCGATGCGCACGGCCTCGCGGCCGAGTCCGGTCGCCACCACCGTGACACGGATGCTGTTGGACATCTCCGGATCGATCACGGTGCCGATGACCACGGTGGCATCGTCGGAAGCGCACTGCTTGACGGTCTCGCCGACCTGATGGAACTCGCCGATCGCGAGATCCATGCCGGCCGTGACGTTGACGAGGATGCCGCGGGCGCCGGAGAGGTTGACCTCCTCGAGCAGCGGGCTCGAGATGGCCGCTTCCGCAGCCTCGCGTGCCCGGTCCTGGCCGGTGGCCGTGCCCGAGCCCATCATGGCCATGCCCATCTCGGCCATCACGGTACGCACGTCGGCGAAGTCGACATTGATCAGGCCGGGCCGGGTGATCAGCTCGGCGATGCCCTGCACCGCGCCCTGCAGCACCTCGTTGGCGGCCCGGAAGGCGTCGAGCAACGTCGTCTGCGGACCGAGCACGGTGAGCAGCTTCTCGTTCGGAATGGTGATCAGCGAGTCGACGTACTTTGCCAGGTCGTGGATCCCCTGGTCGGACACGCCGAGACGCTTGCGGCCCTCCATCTTGAACGGCTTGGTCACGACCGCCACGGTGAGGATGCCGAGTTCCTTGGCGACCTGCGCCACCACCGGTGCCGCGCCGGTGCCGGTGCCACCGCCGAGGCCGGCGGTGATGAACAGCATGTCGGCCCCGTCGATCACCTCGATGATGCGGTCGCGATCCTCCATCGCCGCCTGGCGACCCACATCGGGATCGGCACCTGCGCCGAGGCCCTTGGTGATGTTGCAGCCGATCTGCAACGCAGTGCGCACATTGGATCCGCGCAGTGCCTGGGCATCGGTGTTGGCGCAGATGAAGTCCACGCCCTCGATGCCGCAGCTCGCCATGTGCCTGACGGCGTTGCCGCCGCCGCCACCCACACCGATCACCTTGATCACAGCGTTCTGGCTGTATGCATCCATGAGTTCAAACATCGTCTTCACTCCTCCACAGGCAACAACAACACACCCGGGGCCTCGACAGCCGGACCCCTTGTCAGAAATTTCCCTCGAACCAGGCCTTCATCCGGGCCCAGACGTCACGCACGCCGGCCGACACCGGCGCATCGCCCTCGTGGCGGCGCGTGCGTTCGCGGGCGAACAGCAGCAAGCCGACTCCCGTCGCGTGGATGGGGTTGCGCACCACCTCGCCGAGGCCCCGCACGTGCTGCGGCAGCCCCAGTCGCACCGGCATGTGGAACACCTCTTCGGCCAGTTCCACCGCCCCTTCCATCTTCGCGCTGCCGCCCGTGAGGACCACGCCGGCGGCGACCATGTCCTCGAAGCCGCTGCGGCGCAGTTCGTCGCGGATCATGCCGAAGAGCTCCGCGTAACGCGGTTCGACCACCTCGGCGAGCGTGTGGCGCGCCAGGCGCCGGGCCGGGCGATCCCCGACACTCGGCACCTCGATCGTTTCATCGGCGGTGGCGAGCTGCGAGAGCGCACAGGCGTACTTGACCTTGAGCTCTTCCGCATACTGGGTCGGCGTGCGCAGCGTGATCGCGATGTCGTTGGTGACATGGTCGCCGGCGATCGGGATCACCACGGTATGGCGGATGGCGCCAGCGTTGAACACCGCGATGTCGGTGGTGCCGCCACCGATGTCCACCAGGCACACGCCGAGCTCCTTCTCGTCATCGGTGAGCACCGCGTAGCTCGAAGCGAGCTGCTCGAGGACGATCTCCTCCACCTCCAGCCCGCAGCGTTGCACGCACTTGACGATGTTCTGGGCGGCGCTGGCGGCACCGGTGACCATGTGCACGCGCGCCTCGAGCCGCACGCCGGACATGCCGACCGGCTCGCGGATGCCCTCCTGGCCGTCGATGATGAATTCCTGCGGCAACACGTGCAGGATCTTCTGGTCGGCCGGGATGGCGACCGCCTTGGCCGCCTCGATGACGCGGTCGACGTCGCCGCGCGTGACCTCGCCATCGCGAATGGCGACGATGCCGTGCGAGTTCAGGCTGCGCACGTGGCTGCCGGCGATGCCGGCGTACACGGCGTGGATCTCGCAGCCCGCCATGAGTTCGGCCTCCTCCACGGCACGCTGGATCGAGTTCACCGTGGATTCGATGTTGACCACCACGCCCCGCTTCAGTCCGCGGGAGGGGTGCGAGCCGAAGCCGATGACCTCGAGCGAGCCGTCCTCCTGCAGCTCACCGACGATCGCCACCACCTTGGAGGTGCCGATGTCGAGGCCCACAACCAGCCGCTGATCCGTCTTCTTAGGCATTCGGTTCCTGCTCCATCGTCGCAGTGGCCTGCACCGCACCGGCCCGTTTCCAGCCGATCGCGAAGCCGTTGGGATAGCGCATGTCGACGTAGTGCACCTCGCCCGGCAGGTGAGCGAGCGTGCTGTCGAGCGCATGGAAGAAGCGGACGATGCGTTCGTCGACGGCCTGCGACCCCAGGCGTACCTGCACCCCGCTGCTGGTGGTGAAGGTCCACGCCCCGCGCTCGTCGAGCTGCATGGTCACCGTGCCCATGCCACGGTGTTCGAGTTCGCGCTGCACGGCGTAGTAGCGTGCCGTCACCTGTGCCTCGGTCCCGCGGGGACCGGACAGGCGCGGCAGCTCCGCCGGCACGTGATCGGCCTCGGCGATGAACAGCTGCCCGTCGGCGTTGAGCAGACCGCGTTCGCCCCAGCACGCGACCGGTGTCTCCTCGCGCACCTCCACCAGCAGGGTCCCGGGCCAGCGCCGGCGCACTTCGGCACCGGCAACCCAGGGCAGGTCGACGAGATCGCGGCGCACGCCGGAGAGATCCACGTCGAGGAAGCCCACGCGCGTGTAGGGCTCGATCAGCGCCTCGAGCTGGATCGGCGAGATGCGCCGGAAGGTGCCATTGACCACCAGCGTGTCGATCGGCCGATTGAGCATGCGCACGATGCCGAAGTAGCCGCCGGCGAGCGTGGCGACGGCAGCCACCGCCACGACCAGCCCGCGCCAGTCGATGGCCGGCAGGCTCGGCACCACCCGCTCGCGCCGCTTGCGGTTGCGCCTACGGAACATGGCTGTCCCGCCTCGTGACGCCCGCGAAGCTGGTTTCGAGGATCCGCCACACCAGCTCGTCGAAACCGATTCCCGCCGCAGCAGCCGCCATCGGCACCAGGCTGTGGCTGGTCATGCCGGGCACGGTATTGATCTCGAGGACCTGCGGCACGCCGTCGGCCCCGACCATGATGTCGACGCGGCCCCAGCCACTCGCGCCCACGGTCTCGAAGGCCGCGGCGGCCACATCGGCGAAGCGCTGCTCCTCGGCCGCCGACAGGCCGCAGGGACAGAGGTAACGGGTGTCGTCGCTGAAGTACTTGGCCTGGTAGTCGTAGAAGATGGCACGCGCCTCGATGCGGATCAGCGGCAGCACGCGCTCCTGCAGGATGGCCGCCGTGTATTCGGCCCCGGCCACCCACTGCTCGGCGAAGACTTCGCCGCCGAAACGCGCCGCCGCGGCATAGGCATGGGCGAGATCCTCGGCGCGCTGCACCTTGGTCATGCCGATGCTCGAGCCTTCGCAGGCGGGCTTGACGATGAGCGGCAGGCCGAGGTCGGCGAGCGCACCGGCGAAATCGCGTTCGCCGCGCAGCACGCGGAATCGCGGCGTCGGCACACCCGCTGCTTCGAGCAGGCGCTTGCTGCGCAGCTTGTCCATGGCGATGGCAGAACCGAGCACGCCGCTGCCGGTGAACGGCATGCCGAGGCAGGCCAGCAGCCCCTGCATGGTGCCGTCCTCGCCGCCGCGCCCGTGCAGCGCGATCCAGGCGCGGTCGAACCCGCCCCGCAGCAGCGCGGCCGGAAAGTCGCTCGCCGGATCGACACGATGGGCGTCGACGCCCCGGCGCAGGAGGGCCTGGTGCACGGCCTCGCCGGTGAGGAGCGAAATCTCCCGCTCGGAAGACGACCCGCCGAGCAGCACGGCCACCTTGCCGAAACGCGCCGGGTCGCTCACCGGCTCCACCTGTACGCCATTCATGACGCCTCCCCCGCCGTCTCGCCGATGACGTGCACCTCGGGCTGCAGGCGCACGCCGTGAACAGCCTCGACCGCGGCCTGCACGTGGCCGATCAGCGCCTCGATGTCAGCGGCGGTCGCCCGGCCGGTGTTGATGATGAAGTTCGCGTGTTTTTCGGAGACCTGCGCCCCGCCGATGCGATGCCCCTTCAGCCCGGCGGCCTCGATCAGGCGGCCGGCGAAATCGCCGGGCGGGTTGCGGAACACCGAGCCGCAGCTCGGCTTGCCGATGGGTTGCGTCTCCTGGCGCCGCTGGATCACGGCACGGACCGCATCCATGCTGGTCGGTCGCGCCGGGTCGAAACGCAGGCGCGCCGAGAGGAACCATTCGCCGGCCGGTCCCTGCACCTCGCGGGAGGCCACGCGGAAATCGCCCGGCGGACGGCGCCGCACCACGCCGGCGCCATCCACGGTTTCCACCTCCGCCCCGCACTGCCTGGTCTCCCCGCCGAAGGCGCCGGCATTCATCGCCAGCGCCCCGCCGACGGTGCCGGGGATGCCCGCGAAGAACTCGGCCGGACCCACCCGCCAGCGTGCGCAGTGACGGGCCAGCACGGTGCAGGGCACGCCGGCCTCGGATTCCACCAGGCCATCGCCGAGATCGCGCAGGTGTTCGAGACAGCCGGCCGTGGCGATGACGAGGCCACGCACGCCGCCGTCGCGCACCAGCAGGTTGCTGCCGAGCCCGACCCAGTGCACCGGGGTGCCGGGCTCCCGTCGCTGCAGGAACTGCACCAGCTCGTCGCGCGAGCGTGGCTTGAAGTAGATGTCGGCCGGCCCGCCCACGCGCCATGACGTGTGGCGCGACATCGGTTCCCCGTAGCGCACGCGTGCCTTTTCCGGTGCTGCCATGGCCGTTGCCCTCATGTGCGTCTCAGGCCGGCGCGCCGCGCGAGTGCCGCGGGCAGCTTCTGGGCGGCGGCGCCGATGTCGCCGGCACCGAGCGTGAGGACCACGTCGCCGTCCTGGAGCACGCCGCCGAGAAGCCGCGGCAGCCGGTCGAGCTTGGGCACGAACACGGGTTCGACCAGCCCGCGGCTGCGCACGGCGCGGCAGATGGCCCGGCCGTCGGCGCCGGCGATCGGGTCTTCGCCGGCCGCGTAGACCTCCGCGACCAGCAGCTTGTCGGCACCGGACAGGACCTCGGCGAAGTCGTCGAGCAGGTCGCGCGTGCGCGTGAAGCGGTGCGGCTGGAAGGCGACGACGAGACGCCGGCCGGGCCAGGCGTCACGCGCGGCGCGCATCGTGGCGGCGACCTCGGTCGGATGATGACCATAGTCGTCGACCAGCAGGACCTCGCCGCCGCCGATGTCGACCTTGCCGAGCACCTGCAGGCGGCGATCGATGCCCTGGAACTCGGCGAGGGCGCGCACCACGGCGGCGTCGTCGATCTCGAGTTCGTGCGCCAGCGCGATGGCGGCGAGTGCGTTCTGCACGTTGTGCCGGCCGGGCAGGTTGAGGGTCACTTCGAGCGGTGCGGCACGGCCGGGACGGAGCACCTGGAAATGCGAGCGCAGGCCGTCGGCGCGTACACCGGTGGCGCGCACATCGACACCTTCGCCGAGTCCGTAGGTGATCGTCGGCCGCTGCACGGCTGCGGCGATGGCCGCCACCCCCGGGTCGTCGAGGCACAGCACGGCCAGGCCATAGAACGGCAGGTTGTGCAGGAACTCGACGAAGGTCTGGCGCAGGCGGCCGATATCCCCACCATAGGTGCCGAGATGATCGGAGTCGATGTTGGTGACGACCGCGATCATCGGCTGCAGGTGCATGAACGAGGCGTCGCTCTCGTCGGCCTCGGCGACGAGGTAGCTGCCGGCACCCAGCCGGCCGTTGGTATCGGCACTCTTCAGGCGCCCGCCGATCACGAACGTGGGGTCCTCGCCGGCCTCGGCGAGCACGCTCGCGACCAGGCTGGTCGTGGTGGTCTTGCCGTGGCTCCCCGAGACGGCGATCGCGTAACGGAAGCGCATCAGCTCGGCGAGCATCTCGGCGCGGCGCACGATCGGCTTGCGCTCGGCCCGTGCCGCGATGATCTCCGGGTTGGTCGGGTCGATGGCGGTGGACACGACGATCACGTCGGCCGCCGCCACGTTCTCACCGCGATGGCCGATGAACACGCGGGCGCCGAGCCGGGCGAGCCGCGCGGTCATCGCCGACTCCTTGAGGTCGGAGCCCTGCACCTCGTAGCCCAGGTTGAGCAGCACCTCGGCGATGCCGCCCATGCCGACGCCACCGATGCCGATCAGGTGGATGCGGTGGATGCGGCGCATGCGATCCTTCATGCGGCCTCCCCCAGCTGCTGGCAGAGCGTGGCGATCTGCCCGGTGGCGCCGGGGCGCGCCAGCGAACGGGCCCGTGTGCAGCGCTCCAGCGCGATCCCGCGGTCGACGGCGGCAATCTCGGCGGCGAGGCGTGCGCTCGACAGCGTCGCCTGCGGCAGCAGCACCCCGGCGCCGGCGGCGACGAAGTGCGCGGCGTTGCGCGTCTGATGGTCGTCGACGGCGCCCGGGAACGGCACCAGCAGCGCACCCAGGCCGGCCGCACACAGTTCCGCAATGGTGAGCGCACCGGCGCGGCAGACCACGAGATCCGCCCAGCCGTAGGCCGCCGCCATGTCGCCGATGAAGGGCTCGACGCGCGCCGCCACCCCGGCGGCCGCGTAGCCCTCGCGCGCCAGCGCCAGCGTGGCCTCGCCCGCCTGATGCCAGACCTCGGGCCGGGCCGACACCGGCAGCGAGGCCAGTGCCCGCGGGACGGTTTCGTTCAGCACGCGCGCCCCCTGGCTGCCGCCGAGGACCAGGAGGCGCAGCGCACCCTGTCGCCCCGCGAGCCTTTCCTCTGGCGCCGGCAGGGCCGCGATGTCGTCGCGCACCGGATTGCCGGTGAGCAGTGCGCCACGTCGGCCGGAAAAACTGCCCGGGAAGGCTTCCAGCACTTCCCGGGCGAGTCCAGCCAGAAGACGATTCGTGAGACCAGCCACGGCGTTCTGCTCATGGATGACGAGCGGCCGTGCGGTCAGCCAGGCCGCCACGCCGCCCGGACCCGACGCGAAGCCACCCATGCCGAGCACGACCTTCGGCCGGCGGCGGCGCACCACGGCCAGCGCATCGGCCAGCGCGACGGCGAGCCGCCAGGGCGCGACCAGCCACGCGACGATCCCCTTGCGGCGCAGGCCGGCCACGCGGATGGTCTCCAGCTCGAAGCCCTCCGCAGGCACGATGCGCGCCTCCAGGCCCGTGCGCGTGCCGAGCCACACGACCTGCTCCTGGCGCGCACGCAGGGCACGTGCCACCGCCAGGGCCGGAAAGACGTGGCCTCCCGTGCCGCCTGCCATGATGAGCACCGGGGAGCGGTTCACGGCGCGCTCCTGCGCTCGGCCTGCAGGCGCCGGCGTCCAGGGCCGGTGCCGTTGCGGTTCTCGTGATCGATGCGCAACAGCAGCCCGAAGCCGACCAGCGTGACCAGCATGCTGCTGCGCCCGTAACTCACCAGCGGCAGCGTCAGGCCCTTGGTCGGCAGGATGCCCATGTTCACGCCGAGGTTGATGAACACCTGCGCCACCTGCCAGGCGGCGAAGCCGAAGGCGATGCAGGTGGCGAACCAGCGCTGGCGCTCGCCCGCCTCCCGGGCGATGAGCAACGCACGCCAGGCCACGACGCCGTAGAGCGCGATCAGCAGGAGGCTGCCGACCAGCCCGAAGTCCTCGGCAATCACCGCGAAGACGAAGTCGGTGTGCGCTTCCGGCAGGTAGAACAGCTTCTGCACGCTGCTGCCGAGGCCGAGACCGAACCACTCGCCGGTGCCGATGGCGATCAGCGAGTTGGTGAGCTGAAAGCCGGTGTCGTAGGGATCCGTCCAGGGGTCGAGGAAGGACGTCAGTCGCACCACCCGGTACGGGGCGGCCACGGCCACCAGCGCGGCGACGGCCGCGACGCCGGCCACGCACAGGCTGAAGTCCCGCAGACGCGCGCCGGCCACGAACAGCACGGCCAGCGTCATGACCATCAGCATCATCGCGGCACCGAAGTCCGGCTGCAGCAGCAGCAGCGCACAGGCGGCCGCACTGACCCCGAGCGGCCGGGCGAAGCCGGTGAAGCTCGTGCGCAACTCGGTGTTGCGGCGCACGGCATAGCCGGCGACATACAGCAGCAGCAGCAGCCGCACCGGCTCGGAAACCTGGATCAGGTTCATGCCCGCGACACTCAGCCAGCGGGTGCTGCCGTTGACGGTGCGACCAAGCCCGGGCAGGAGCACCGCCAGCAGCAGCGCGAAGGCGATAAGCGCCGTCACGGGACCGGCCCGCTCCCAGGCCGTGGTGGGAATCTGCAGCATGCACCAGGCGCCGACCAGCCCGAATGCCACGGCGCCGAGCTGACGCCAGAAGAAGTAGAGCGGCCCGCCGAAGTCGCGCTCGGCGAGCGACATGGAAGCCGAGGCCACCATCACCAGCCCGATGCCGAGCAGGGTCGCCACCGCGAGCACCAGCACGCGGTCGACGCCGGTGGCAGCCTCCTCGCGCCATGGCCGGATGAACTCCGCCCGCGCGCTCATTGCTGCCCTCCCTGCACGGCGTCGGCGAACACCTGGCCGCGATGCGCGTAGCTGTGGAACATGTCGAGGCTGCTGCAGGCAGGTGCGAGCAGCACGCTGCCACCCGGCGCCGCGGCGGCGCGCGCCTGCCCGACTGCCTCGGGGAGGTTTGCGGCCAGCACGACCGTGCAGGTGCCGGCCAGCGCACGGGCGATCGCATCGCGGTCGCGGCCGATCAGGATGGCCGTCGCGTCGCGTCCGCGCAGTGCGGCGGCCAGCTGGTCGAACGCCTGGCCCTTGCCGTCACCGCCGGCGATGAGGACCAGCGGGCCGGCGACGCCCCGGATGCTGGTGACCGCGGCGGCGACGTTGGTCGCCTTCGAGTCGTCGATCCACGTGATCCCGTCGCGGCTCGCCACCACCTGGCAGCGGTGCGGCAGGCCACGGAACTGCCGCAACGCCTGCAGGCAGGCGGCGCGCTCCACGCCGGCGGCCTGCGCCAGCGCGAGCGCGGCCAGGGCATTGGAGACGTTGTGCCTGCCGGTGGGGCCGAGTTCGCGCACGGGCAGCAGGATTTCCGTGCCACGCGCGAGCGACTCGCCGGCCGGTCCGACACGCAGCCCGTAATCGCCCTCGGGTGCGGCGCCGAGGCCGTAGCCGATCACCGGCGTGCCGCGCGGCACGAGGTCGGCGAGTCCGGCCTCGTCGCGGTTGACGATCGCCACGGCGCAGGCCGCGTAGATGCGTGCCTTGGCCGCCGTGTAGACGGCCATGGTGCCGTGGCGGTCGAGGTGATCCGGCGCGACGTTGAGGACCACCGCCGCCTGCAGCGACAGCGGCGCGCTGCGCTCGAGCTGGAAACTCGACAGCTCCAGCACGTAGGCGCGCGCTGCCGCATCGAGCAGGTCGAGCGCCGGCGTGCCGAGGTTGCCGCCCACGCCGGCCTGCCAGCCGGCTGCCTGCAGCATGGCACCGACCATGCTGGTCACCGTGCTCTTGCCGTTCGAGCCGGTGATGCCGAGCACCGGCGCGCGACACGCCTGCGCAAACAGATCGATGTCGCTCAGCACCGGCAGCCCGAGCCGGCGCGCATCGGCGAGCACCGGCAGGTCGAGGTCCGCACCCGGGGAAACGACCACCTGCGTGACACCGGCCGGCACGGCCGACGGCAGGGCACCTGGCATCAGGCCGGCTGCCGCCATGGCGGCGTGGATCGCGGCGAGCCCGGGCGGTGCCTCGCGCGTATCGGCGAACCAGGCGAGCTGCCCGCGCGCCGCCAGGTGGCGGGCGACGGAGGCGCCGGTGGCGCCCATGCCGAGCACCAGCACCGTGCGCACCGGGGCTGCCTGGCTGTCGGTCCTGCGCGCGGCCATCATCGGATCTTCAGGCTCGAGAGCCCGACCAGGACGAGAATCACGGTGATGATCCAGAAGCGCACGATCACCTTCGGCTCCGCCCAGCCCTTGAGTTCGAAGTGGTGGTGCAGCGGCGCCATGCGGAACACGCGCTTGCCGGTGAGGCGGAACGACGCCACCTGGATCATCACCGACAGCGTCTCGGCGACGAAGATGCCGCCCATGACGACCAGCACCAGTTCCTGGCGGACCACGACCGCGACGGTGCCGAGCGCGCCGCCGAGCGCCAGCGCGCCGACATCGCCCATGAACACCTGGGCCGGGTAGCTGTTGAACCACAGGAAGCCGAGGCCGGCACCGCCCAGGGCGGCACAGAACACCAGCATCTCGCCGGCACCATCGACGTAGGGAATGCCGAGATAGCGGGCAAAGATCACGTTGCCGGCGGCGTAGGCGAAGACCCCGAGGGCACCACCCACGAGGACCGCAGGCATCGTGGCGAGTCCGTCGAGGCCGTCGGTGAGATTGACGGCATTGCTGGTGCCGACGATCACCATCATCACGAACACGACGTACAGCCCGCCGAGCGGAATGACTGCGCCCTTCAGGTAGGGCACCAGCAGCGCGGTTTCCTGCGGGCGATCGGCGAGTGCATAGAGCGTGCCGGCAGCCGCCAGCGCGATCAGGGTCTGCCACACGATCTTGGCCCGCGCCGACAGTCCCTTGGGATTGCGCTTCGTGAGCTTGCGATAGTCGTCGACGAAGCCGATGGCGCCATAGCCGAAGGTGACGCCGAGCACGATCCAGAGATAGGCGTTGCGCGGGTTGCCCCACAGCAGCGCGCCGGCACCGATGGCGAGCAGGATCAGCGTGCCGCCCATGGTCGGCGTGCCTGCCTTCGTCAGGTGCGTACCCGGTCCGTCACTGCGCACCGTCTGGCCGATCTTGCGTCGCGTCAGCCAGTCGATGAGCCAGGGGCCGCAGACGAGCGAGATCACGAGCGCGGTGAGCGCCGCCATGATGGCCCGCATCGTGATGTACGTGAACACGTTGAAGCCCGATACGAAGCGCGTGAGATATTCGGCGGCGAGGTACAGCATGGTCAGCTCCGCGGCTCCGCCACCAGCGCCTGCACCACGCGCTCCATCCCGGAGGAGCGCGACCCCTTCACCAGCACCGTGATGCCGGCATCGATCTCTCCCGGCAGGCGTGCAGCCAGCTCCTCCACCGTGGCGCACCAGTGGGCCGAGGTCCCGAATCCCTCGGCCGTGGCCCGGCTCTGCGTGCCGGCGCAGTACAGCCGGTCGATGCCGGCCGCGTGGGCGACCTCGCCCATCTCGTGATGCAGGGTAGTGCTGTCGGCACCGAGCTCGGCCATGTCGCCCAACACCAGCCAGCGCTCACCGGGCAGCGAGGCGAGGACCGCAATGGCCGCCCGCACCGAGCCGGGATTGGCGTTGTAGCTGTCGTCGTAGACCTGCGCATCGCCGCGACCGGGCAGGCGCCGCAGCCGCCCGGGCACGTTGCGCATGGCCGCGAGGCCCCGCGTGACGGCGCGCAGGTTCGCGCCGGCCGCCATGCCCGCCGCCGCGGCGCCGAGGGCGTTGACGACGTTGTGGGTGCCGGCCATGTCGAGGCTGATCGCCGCTTCGCCGGCCGGGGAGTGCAGCGTGAACTGCAGCCCGGCGCCGCCGCGCGCCGCCGCCTGGGTCACGGCACTGGCGCGGACATCGGCATCGACGTGCAGGCCGAAGCTGAGGCGCCGGCGCCCGGCGCTGCGCTCCCACCAGGACTGGAAGAAGCGGTCGTCGCGGTTGATCACCGCGGTGCCATCCGCCGGCAGCGCATCGTAGAGTTCGCCCTTCGTGGCGGCCACTTCCTCGATGCTGCCGAAACCCTGCAGGTGTGCCCGCGCCGCGTTGGTGACGATGCCGATCGTGGGCGCGGCGATGCGTGCGAGATAGGCGATGTCGCCGCGCCGCGCAGCACCCATCTCGATCACTGCCGCCCGGTGGCTCGCATCGAGCCAGAGCAGCGTGCGTGGCATGCCGATCTCGTTGTTGAGGTTGCCCCAGGTGACGAGCACCGGATCGGCCTGCCCGGCCCCGCCGCGGCCCTCGATGCCGTAACCGCCGGTGATCGCCGTGCTGGTGCCGAACTGTTCGCGCAGGATGGCGGCGACCATTTCCTTCACGGTGGTCTTGCCATTCGAGCCGGTGATGCCGACGAGCGGGATGGCGAAGCGGGCCCGCCAGGCCCGCGCCAGCGCACCGAGCGCCGCACGCGTGTCGGCCACGACCACCTGCGGCAGGGCCACGTCCTGGCGCGCCGTGACGACGGCGCCGGCCGCACCGCGTCGCGCCGCCTCGGCGACGAACGCACCGCCGTCGTTGCGAGTCCCCGGCAGCGCGAAGAACAACTGCCCGGCGACGAGATCGCGCGTGTCGGTCGACACCGAATCGAACCCGGCATCGGACCCCTGCAGCGTTCCACCCACCGCCTCGGCCACCATGGAGAGCCGTCCCATGCTCATGGTCGCTGCGCCAGCGCGCGCCGCGCCGCCTCCCGGTCCGAGAACGGCCGCGCCTCGGTCCCGATCACCTGCACGGACTCGTGCCCCTTGCCCGCGATCAGCACGATGTCGCCGGGCCGTGCGGCGAGGATCGCGTGGCGGATCGCCGCCTCGCGATCGCGGATCACGGTGACGCCCGGCCCGCGCCCGGCGCCTTCGAGAATGGCCGCGACGATTGCCTCAGCGTCCTCGCGACGCGGGTTGTCGTCGGTGACGATCACCTCATCGGCAAGCTGGCGGGCGACAGCGCCCATCGGCGCGCGCTTGCCAGCGTCGCGTTCACCGCCGCAGCCGAACACGCACCACAGCCGGCCAGCCGCCTGGCCGCGCAGGGCCTCGAGCACCCGGCGCAGCGCATCGGGCGTATGGGCAAAGTCGACGATCACCTGCGGCCCTGGCGCACCACCCAGGGGCTCCATGCGCCCGGGTGGCGCGGTTGCCGCCGCCAGCGCCGCGGCGCTGTCCCTAATCCCGAATCCCGCCGCAGCGAGAATCCCGGCCGCCACCGCGACGTTCTCGGCGTTGAAGGCCCCGGGCAGGCACGAGTCGAAGGCCACTGCCTGTCCGGCGGCCTCGAGTTCCAGCCGCTGGCCACCGGGCGTGACCGAGAGCGTGCGCACGCGGATCCCGGCATCGGGGCAGGAACCGGCAGCGACTGCGACCAGGCGCGTCGTGCGCGGCAGGCGCGCGGCGAGACGGCGGCCGAACCCGTCACCGACATTGATCACGGCGCTGTCGACGGCGTGTTCGAGGAACAGCCGCGCCTTCGCCTCGCCATAGCGGGCAAGGTCGCCGTGGTAGTCGAGGTGATCGCGGCTCAGGTTGGTGAAGGCGGCGATGCGGAAGGCAACGCCGTCGACGCGCCCCTGGTCGAGCGCGTGCGAGGACACCTCCATGGCCACCGCTTCGGCGCCGCGATCGGCAAGCTCGCGCAGGCGCCGGTGCACCGTGATGCAGCCGGGTGTGGTCAGCGCATCGGGCACCACTGCCGTGCCGAGCCCGAAGCCGAGCGTGCCCAGGTAACCCGCGCGCCGGCCGAGGTGAGCGAGTGCCTGCACGACCAGCCAGGCCACCGTCGTCTTGCCATTGGTGCCGGTGATGCCCGTGACGGCGAGCTGCGCCGAGGGCTGCGCAAAGAACTCGTTGGCGATGTCACCGAGGCGCCGGCCGAGGCCGGCCACCGGCAGGCCGGCCACGCCCGCCGGCAGGTCCGGCGCCTGCACGCCCTCGCCCGTCTCCCAGGCGACGGCACTGGCGCCGCGGCGCAGGGCATCGGGGAGGAAGGCGAGGCCGTGGCTGCGCGTGCCGGTGCAGGCGAGGAACAGGCCGCCCGGCACGACCTCACCACTGTGGGTGGCGACATCGACCACGTCCACCGCCGGGGGAGCGGGTGTCAGGCCAGGCAGCAGGCGGCGCAGGTCCATGTCGTTCGTCATCCCCACCGTCATGGCGCGTTGGCCGCGGTGACGGCTGGCCCGAAAGCCGTGCCCGCCGGAGCCAGGCGGTCGGGCGCGATGGCGAGGATGCGCATGGCGCCCTCGACGACCCTGGCGAACACGGGAGCCGCGACGTCGCCGCCGTAGTAGGCGCCGGCACGCGGCTCGTCGACGATCACCACCACGGCGAGACGCGGCCGCGACACGGGCGCCACGCCGGCGAAGACCGCGGTGTAGCGCTCCTCGGAATAGCCGCCGACGTCGAACTTGCGGGCCGTACCGGTCTTGCCCGCCACGCGATAGCCGGCCACCGCGGCGCGCATGCCGGTGCCGCCGGGGCCGACCACCTGCTCGAGCATGGCGACGACCGCACGGGCATGCTCCGCCTCGACGACCCTGCGGCCGATCGGTGCCCGATCCACCCGCAGCAGCGATGCCGGGCGCATCACGCCGTCGGCCGCGAGCACGGCATAGGTCTGGGCGAGCTGCAACGGTGTGACCGACAGCCCGTAGCCGTAGGCGAGCGTGGCCTTGGCGATCGGGCGCCAGTTCTCGTAGTGGCTGAGCAGGCCTGCAGCTTCGCCGGGGAAGCCGCTGGAGGTCGGGCGCCCCAGGCCGAAGCGGTTGAGCACGCTCCACAACTGTTCGGAGGGCAGCGACATTCCGACCTTCACGGCGCCGACGTTGCTCGAGCGGGCGAGCAGCGTGGCGAGGTCGATCACGCCGAGGTTGTGCTTGTCCTCGATCACCTTGCGACCGACCTGGATCAGGCCCGGCGAGGTGTCGACGCGGCTGTCGGCCCGCCACTGGCCGCTCTCGAGGGCAGCGGCGACGACCAGCGGCTTGAGGCTGGATCCCGGCTCGAAGAGATCCGTGATGGCACGGTTGCGGAACCGGCCGGGCGCGTACTGCGTGCGGTCGTTCGGGTTGTAGGCCGGCTGGTTGACCATCGCGAGCACTTCGCCGGTGTCGGCGTCGACCACCACGGCGGAGGCCGACAGGGCACGGTTCTGCTGCACGGCCGCCTTCAGTTCGCGGTAGGCCAGGTACTGGATGCGCAGGTCGATCGAGGACGTCACCTGCCGGCCCGGGCTCGGCGGCTCGATGCGCTCGAGGTCCTCGATGACGCGGCCGAGCCGATCGCGCAGCACGAGCTTCCGGCCGGGCCTGCCACGCAGCCACTCGTCGAACTCGAGCTCCATGCCCTCCTGGCCCTCGTCGTCGACGTTGGTGAAGCCGACGAGGTGACCGGTCACTTCGCCGGCCGGGTAGTAGCGGCGGTACTCGCGCAGCACGTGCACGCCGGGAATGCCGCGGTCGAGCACGGCGCGGGCATCGGCCGGATTCATGTGCCGGCGCAGGTACATGAAGTCCTTGTCGACGTTGCGGGCGATCTGCCGTTCGAGCGTGCCGCGATCGAGGTCGAGCGCCCGGGCGAGGTCGCGGATCTGCTCGGGGGCGCGGGCGAGCTCCTGCGGGCTGACCCACAGGCTGTCGACCGGCATCGAGGCGGCGAGCGGCTCGCCATTGCGGTCGGTGATGACACCGCGGTTGGCGGAGATGCGCGCCGTGCGGACGTGGCGTGCGTCGGCCTGGCTGATCAGGAAGTCCTTGTTGAACACCTGCAGGTACACCGCGCGTGCGGCCAGCACCGTGCCGAGCAGCGCCGCGATGACACAGGCCGCCGCCCAGCGCCTGCCAAAGGCCGGGCCGGTCTCGCCGGGCCTGGTGCTGGTGTCGTTCATGGCCGCGGCTCCGGCGCGACGAGGCGCAGCTCGGCGGGCACCGGGCTGCGCATGTGCATCTCACCGCGCGCGAGCTGCTCCACGCGGGCGTGCGTGGACCAGGTGCTCTGCTCGATCTGCAGGCGGCTCCACTCCACTTCCAGCCGGTCGCGTTCCGCCGTCAGCGCCTGCGACTCGGTGAACAGCTTGCGGTTCTCGTGCTTGGCGTAGACGGCGGCAACGGCGCTGGCCATGACCACGACGACCAGGGCCGCGAAGGGCAGGTTGCGGCGCAGTACCGGGGTCACGCCAGGCGCTCCGCCACGCGCAGCACGGCGCTGCGGGCGCGCGGGTTGCGCGCGATCTCGGCCTCGTCCGCGTGGACGGCCCCACCCACCAGCCGCAACCGCGGCTCGGCCGCGGCCGGCACCACCGGCAACGCCGCCAGGCGCGGATCCACCCGGCTGGCATCGCGCATGAAGCGCTTGACGATGCGGTCCTCCAGCGAGTGGAAACTGATCACGCAGAGCCTGCCTCCCGCAGCCAGCGCCTCGAGGGCCTGGGCGAGCCCTGCCTCGATGTCCTCGAGCTCGCGATTGACGAAGATGCGGATGGCCTGGAACACGCGCGTGGCCGGATGCCGGCCGCCGCGCGGCCGCCCGGCGGCGTGCAGCACGACGTCGGCGAGGTCTGCGGTGGTGAGGATCGGGCGCTCGGCCCGGCGACGCACGATGGCACGCGCGACGCGCGTGGCCGCCGGCTCCTCGCCGTAGCGGCGCAGGACCTGGGCCAGTTCGCGCTCCTCGACGGCGTTGAGCCAGGTGGCTGCATCCGGCGAACTGGCCGGATCCATGCGCATGTCGAGCGGGCCGTCGTGCTGGAAACTGAAGCCGCGCGCGGGCGAGTCGAACTGCGGCGAGGACACGCCGAGATCGAAAAGGATGCCGTCGACACGCTCCACGCCCTGCACTTCGAGAAACCGCCGCAATTGCCCGAATCTTTGTTGTTGTACGGCGAAGCGCGAATCTGCAACCTGCAGCTCGCGCGCCGCCGTCACCGCCTCGGGATCGCGGTCCATCGCGAGCAGCCGCCCGCCAGGACCGAGAGCCGCGAGAATCCGCCGGCTGTGCCCACCCCGGCCGAACGTGGCGTCGACGTAGGTGCCATCGGGCCTGATGGCGAGCCCCCGCAACACCTCGTCGAGAAGCACCGGAACATGGCTGTCCACCTCCAACCCCCAGCGTCACCGCGCGGTGAGCCGCACCTCACCCGCCAGCGAGGCTGCCGGTGTCGCTCAGAAAGACAGCTGCTCGAGGTCTGCCGGCAGCGCGATACCGTCGTCGGTGTCGTCCGCCAGCCAGCTCGCCCGGGTCTCGTTCCAGCGCGCCTCGTCCCACAATTCAAACTTGGCTCCCTGTCCGAACAGGATCGCCTGCCGGTCCAGGGACGCGAATTCACGCAGCTCACGCGGGATCAGGATCCGGCCGTGGCTGTCGAGATCGAGCTCGGATGCATAGCCCACCATCAGGCGCTGCAGCCGCCGGGACTTGCGGTTGAGCGATGGCAGGCGCATCAGCTTGCGTTCGATTTCCTCCCAGTCCGGGAGCGGGTAGATCAGCAGGCAGTGATCGGGATCGACCGTGCAGACCAGCCGGCCCTCGCAGCGCGCGGCCAGCCGGTCACGGTACCGGGCCGGGAACGCGAGCCGGCCCTTGGCATCCAGGGTGATCTTGGTCGCCCCACGAAACACGGTGGTCTGGGCACGAAGGCCCATTTCCTCCCACTTTCTACCACTTGCGGCCACTATAGTTTTGCGTGGCTGGAGCGTCAACCAGAATTTGCAATTTAGTTGTTTGAGGACAGCGACTTAGCGGCGTGCAGCTCAGTCCCGGCTGAGCTTCGTCCAGGCGTCGACACGCAAATCATGGAGTTAGGATCAACTCCTTCGGGATCGTTGAATTGCCGCAGGACCGGCGGAGCGCCGGGTCGGGCGCCCGGAACGGCGCCGCGACGGGTGCGGTGCGCACCCGTCAGGTCAGGGAAAGCCCGGACCACCCATAACGCATCGCCGGTGCCCGCCGGCGGATGAGCTGCCGTTCCCGAATTGGAAGTTCCACGCGTTACCGGGAGTGTGCGCGTAGACCGTGCCCGACCGCAGGAAAAGTCCCGCGATGAATCTGTTCATGGATTTGCCTCCGCTCGACGACTCTGATCGTTCTTGTGGCGGGGCAAGGCCTGGGGACAGGCCCCGATCCTTACGGCTTGGAATCTACGCCCCCCCCTCCCGACGTCTTGCCATCCCCCAAATGGGTGAGATTTTCCTTGACATAACGCTCCGTCCCGCGAGCGGGACCCGTGCGGGCTTTCCGAGCGACCCGGCCTGGAGGCGCGGCCCGTGCATGCAGGGCAGGCTGATTGACCAGACCCACCCCCCTCGGTATGGTTAGCCATATGAAGACGACCATACAGATTCCTGACAGCGTGCTGGTCGACGCGCGCCGTATCGCCCGCCGCGACCGCACGACCCTGAAGGCGCTCGTGGAGCAGGGGCTGCGGCGGATCATCGCCGAGCGCAAGCAAAGCGAAAAATTTCGCCTGCGCCGGGTGACGTTCCGGGGGCAGGGCCTTGACCCGCGACTGGCCAGCGCCTCCTGGGACCAGATTCGCGATCTGAGTTATGAAGGCCGCGGCGGTTGATCGCCGTCGACAGCAACATCCTCGTCTATGCCCATCGTGAAGATGCGCCGTGGCACGATGCCGCATTCGCCAGCCTGGTGCAGCTCGCCGAAGGCCGCGCTCCGTGGGCACTGCCCTGGCCCTGCGTGCACGAATTCCTCGCGATCGTCACCCACGCCCGCATCTATTCGCCGCCGACTCCGGTCGCCATCGCAGTGGACCAGGTGCAGGCATGGCTCGAGTCGCCGAATCTGGTGCTCATCTCGGAAACCGGCGGGTACTGGGAGCAGCTGCAGGACATGATCGAGACGGGTCGGATCGCCGGACCGCTGGTTCACGATGCGCGCATCGCCGCGCTCTGCCTGCAGCACGGGGTCGCGGAATTGTGGACCGCCGATCGCGATTTCACGCGCTTTCCGGGATTGAAGACACGCAATCCACTCGTCGCCTCCTGAGGTGCAGGGCCGGGCATTCGGCAATCTGGGCCCGAGCGGGGGGGCAAGTGCCGGTGCCGCCGCCCACGCCGTGCACCATGGGCCGGACGTTTTTCCCGCCGCGGCCGACGACAGAGACAGAAGGTGGAGCCGGCCGATAAGCCGGGTTCTGTCGAGGACGATCATCCATCTGGGGCCGCTGTCACCAGCGGCCTCGAGCGACCTACCCGGAAGCCCGCGGGGCGACGGTGCGAAGACCGTTGCCGGCCCTCGCTGCTTCCCTATTTGGTCTTGCTCCAGGTGGGGTTTTCCGTGCCGCGGCGTGTTACCACCCGCGCGGTGCGCTCTTACCGCACCTTTTCACCCTTACCCCGGGCCCGAAGGCCCGTGGCGGTATATTTTCTGTGGCACTTTCCGTGGGCTCGCGCCCCCCAGGCGTTACCTGGCACCTTGCCCGCCGGAGCCCGGACTTTCCTCCCGCAGGTTGCCCCGCGAGCGATCGCCTGGCCGGCTCCAGGAGCCACGGTAGCCCAAGGCGCGCCGGCGGGCAATCAGCCGTCGTCGGTCGGCGCATGCCGGCTGGCCAGGCGGTAGGCCTCGCGCCGCGGCACGCCGGTCAGCCGCGCGGCGAGCGTCGCGGCCTGCGACGGCGGCAGCTCGGCGGCGAGGACGGCGACGACGCGCTCGATCTCGAGCTGTCCGGCCGGCACCTCCTCCGCGCCAGCCACGACGATGGTGAACTCGCCACGGTCGCCGGCCGGATCGGCGACCAGGGCGGACCTGACCGCAGCGAGCGAGCCGCCGTAGGTCGTCTCGTGCAGCTTGGTCAGCTCCCGGGCGAGAAAGGCACGGCGCTCGGCGCCGAAGATCTCCGCAAGATCGGCGAGGGTTTCGCCGATGCGGTGGACGGCTTCGTAGAACACCTGGGTATCGGGCTCGTGTCGCAGTGCCTTCAGGCGTTCGCGGCGCGCTGCCGCACGCGCCGGAAGAAAGCCCTCGAAGCGGAAGCGATCCGTCGGCAGTCCGGCCACCGAGAGTGCGGCGATCGCCGCGCAGCAGCCCGGCACGGCCACCACGGCCAGCCCGCGCTCGCGCGCCGCGGCGACCAGGCGATAGCCGGGATCGCTGACGAGCGGCGTGCCGGCATCGCTCACCAGCGCCACCGACTCCCCCGCCGTGATGCGATCGAGGAGCGCCGCGACCCGCTCGGCCTCGTTGTGCTCGTGCAGGGCGCTGAGCCGAGTCGCCACACCGAGCCGCTCGAGCAACCGCCCGGTGCGACGCGTGTCCTCGGCTGCGACCAGGTGCACGCCGCGCAGGACGGCCACCGCGCGTGAACTGATATCATCGAGGTTGCCGATCGGCGTGGCGACGACGTACAGCGCCGCAGCCATGGGCTCGGCGTCCGGCCTCCTGTCGATTTGATCCGATGGCGTCACTGACAATCCCGACGGATACATGCGCACGCGGCCACGGCCGATCCGCCGGGGCGTTGGCCATGGCCTGCGCCATTGTCGCCGCTGCCTGCGGGCAGCTACAACCGGCCCCGGGCCCGCCGGCCGATCGCGTCGCGGAGCCGCCGGTACGACCGGCGGTGACGGCGCCAGCGATGCCGGCCACCCCCTCCCACCGCCCCGAGGTGACACCGGCCACGCCCCGCATCGCCCTGCTGCTGCCGCTGTCGGGAGCGCAGCGCGCCGTCGCCGAAGCCGTGCGCGACGGCTTCATCGCCGCCTGGCTCGCCGATGATGGCCCGGCGCGGGCACCGGTCATGGTGCTCGACGAGGAACAGGGCGGTGCGGTCGGGACCTATCGCCAGGCCCTCGATGCCGGTGCCGGCATCGTGGTGGGGCCGCTCCTCAAGGAGTCGGCGGCCCAGATCGCCACCGTGGCCGGCACCGTGCCGACGCTGGTGCTGAACACCCTCGATGCCGCGACCCCACCGCCGCCCGGACCCTTCTTCCAGTTCGCACTCGCCCCGGAGGACGAAGCGCGCCAGGTGGCCGAGCGGGCCGTGGCGGAAGGACGGCGCCGCGCGCTCGCGCTCGTGCCGGACAGCGAATGGGGCCGGCGCCTGCTGGCGAGCTTCACCCCGGCGCTCGAAGCCATCGGCGGCACGGTCCTTGCCCATCACTACTACGACCCGGCCGCCACGGATTTCACCGCGGCGATCGAGCGGCTGTTGCACCTCGACGAGAGCCGCGACCGCCATCGCCGGCTCGTCGCGAATCTGGGCGTTGCGCTCGAATTCGAGCCTCGACGCCGTGACGACATCGACTTCATATTCATGGCCGCCAGCACCGCGACCGGGCGGCTGATCCGCCCGCAACTGCGCTTCCTCGATGCCGGAGACATTCCGACCTATGCGACGTCGGTCATTTACCAGGCAGGCAGCGGCAGCGATGCCGACCTAGATGGTGTCATGTTCGCCGATGCTCCGGTGCTCGTCGCGCCCGACGAACACGGCCGGGCCATGCAGGCTGCCGTCACCGCACGCTGGCCGGCCGGCGCCATGGCGCGCCTGCGTTTCTTCGCGCTCGGCTACGACGCCTACGGCCTGGCGGCCTCGCTCGCCGCGGCCCCCGGCGTGCCGGCGGGCCTGGCAGGGCTGAGCGGCATGCTCTCGTTCGACAC
>JADZBS010000100.1 GCA_020851975.1 Gammaproteobacteria bacterium
AAGGATTCCCGTTCCTTCGCGGGCCCGTCGTGCGCATCGCGCCGCCGCATCTGCCGGTGCCCTTCAGCCTGCCCCTGGAGAAGGCGTTCATCCCGGACGAAGCGCAGATCATCCACGGCGTGCGCAAGGCGCTCGCGCCGACACCTGTGTCCTGACCGGACGGAAGCGATCACCGTCCCCGATGCCGGGCCGCTGCCCAATGTCGACCCGGCGAACATCACCCCCAGAGGAGATACCATGACGACGTTCGACAGGCGGTCTTTCGTGCTCGGCGGTGCCGGCGTCATCGGCACCGGCCTGGTCTTGCCTCGCTTCGCCCACGCTGCCGAGTACACCTACAAGTTCGCCAACAACCTTCCGCCGGTCCATCCGATCAACGTGCGCGCCACCGAAGCGGCTGCCCGGATCAAGGAAGATACCGGCGGGCGCGTGGAACTGCAGATCTTCCCCAGTTCGCAGCTCGGCTCTGACAGCGACATGCTGAGCCAGCTGCGCAGCGGCGGCGTCCAGTTCTTCACGATGGCCGGCGCGCTGCTGGCGTCGTTCGTGCCGGTTGCCGCGATCGAAGCCATGGCCTACGCGTTCAAGGACTACGACACCGTCTGGAAGGCCATGGACGGCGACCTCGGCGAGCTGGTGCGTACCGAAATCGCGAAGTCCAGCATCGTCGCGATGGACAGGGTCTGGGACAACGGCTTTCACCAGATCACGACGCGCAACCGTCCGATCAACACGCCGGCGGACATGAAGGGGCTGAAGATCCGCACGGGCGCGACGCCGCTGCAGATGAACATGTGCACCGCGCTCGGTGCGCTGCCCACGCCGATCACCTTCGGCGAGCTCTACACTTCGCTGCAGACCGGGGTGGTCGATGCACAGCTCAACGCGCTGGTCGTCATCGAGTCCGCCAAGCTGTACGAGGTCCAGAAGCATTGCGCGATGACGAACCACATGTGGAGCGGGTTCTGGTTCCTCGCCAACAAGGCGGCCTGGAACCGGCTGCCGGATCCGCTGCGCGAGACGGTGGCCAGGCATCTCAATGCCGCCGCACTGGCCGAGCGCGATGACGTCGCCAAGGCCAATTCGAAGCACATGGCCAACCTCAAGGCGACCGGCATGCAGTTCACCGAGCCGGAATCGGCGCCGTTCCGTGCGGTGCTCAGGCAGGCCGGGTTCTACGCCGACTGGCGCGGCAAGCTCGGTGAGCGGCCCTGGTCCACGCTGGAGAAGTACGTTGGGCAACTCGCCTGAGCAGGAGGCGGGCTCGGGCGGGCGCACCGCGCTGGTGACCGGCGGCGCGTCCGGCATCGGCCGGGCGATCGTCGAGCTGCTCGTGGCGCGGGGCTGGCGAGTCCATGTCGCGGACGCGAGCGCGGACGCCCTGGAGCGGCTGCGCCCGTGGGCCAGCGCGCGACAGACCGAGGTAGCGCTTCACCTGCTCGACGTTCGCGACGAACAGGCCGTGATCGACGCGGTGTCGGCGGCGAGCGCCTCGCCGGAGGCGCCGCTGAAGGCGGTGGTCAATTCGGCGGGAATCGGCCTCGCCGCCTCCTTTCTCGAGACGTCGCTCGAACAGTTCAGCCAGGTTCTCGACGTGAACCTGCTCGGAACGTTCCGGGTCTGCCAGGTGGCGGCCCGGGTCATGGCGCGTGGGGGAGGCGGGGCCATCGTGAACATCTCCTCGGGGTCGGGGCTGCGAGCCAACCAGGGCAGGGCGGCGTACGGTGCGTCGAAGGCGGCGGTGGAGATGCTCAGCAAGGTGATGGCCGTCGAGCTCGCTGCCGATTCGGTCCGGGTGAACACCGTGGCGCCCGGCCCGATCGAGACGCCTCTCGTCGCGCAGCTGCACACCGCCGAGTTCCGGCGCAACACCACGTCGGTCGTTCCGATGCGCCGCTACGGTCGACCCGAGGACATCGCGCAGGCGGTGCTGTTCCTGCTGGATGACGAGACGTCGAGCTACGTCACGGGCGAGACGCTGTGCGTCGATGGCGGATTCGGGGCCGCAGGTCAGTTCGGTTGAAACCGGCAAGCCGCGGTCCGGCATGCGTCGCGGTGCACGGGCCGGCAGGCCAGCTACTTCTCGTCCGCAGGTGTGACCGACCATTGGCGGGCCGCGGCGACCAGCTTTCGCAGGGTCGAGCGGAAGAGGGCAAGCTCGTCCGGCGGCAGGGCGTCCACGAGGAGTTGCTGCCGCCAGAGCAGGGACGGCAGCATCTTCCTGTAGGTACTCCATCCCGCATCGGTCAGATACACCGCCTGCTTGCGCCGATCGACGGGGTGGGGCTCGAGCCGGACGTACCTGGAAAGGTTGTTGAGCTGCCGGCTGACATTGGACTTGTTGAAACCCGTGTAGTCGACGATCTCCGCCTGGCTCATGCCTGGATGATTGGCGATCGCGATGATCAGGCGCCAGTCGTTCAACGAGATACCCGTGTGGCGACCGACCGAGGCATAGAACGGGCGGCCGATCAGGTTGCTGAGGACACTGACCTGGAACGTGATTGCATTGTCGGCATCGAATACCTGGGTCTTGGAAACGCGAGGGCTCGCGGGAAGGGTCCGCTTCATCGGCAGGCGTGCGTCAACGAATGGGGTTCGGATGGCTCATGGCAATGATATCCCGCGATCTGCCAGCCTTCGGATCGTTCACGAATCGAACGATCGAACACGATCGTCCGGTTCCCGTGGCTCGCATGGCGGGCCCGAGGCCCGGCAAGGGCGGCTCACTCGCGCGTGCGCTGCAGCTTCTCGCCCGCCACGCCGACGTCGCGGCGAGGATCGAAGTCGGGATCGTCGGTCAGCACGTAGCTGCCGTCGCGCAGTTGCCAGGCATGGTCGTAGTGCTGCGGCAGTTCGACGACGCCGCCGCTGCGGGGATCGCGATAGCCCTGCACCTCGCGGATCGTGCGCACCGTGTCCTTGTGCATCCGGTCCTGGGTGGCTGCGTTCTGGGCTGCCATTTGCTGCTCGGCGGCATTGATGCGCGCCTGCCATTCGGGCGCGGTCTTCAGCGTCGCCCACATGAGGTCGAAGTGGCGCTGCGGCACCGG
>JADZBS010000101.1 GCA_020851975.1 Gammaproteobacteria bacterium
ACCCCGCGACCCCCCCCACGCCCCAACCCGCACCGCCTCCGCCGCGCATGGCACCCTCCCACCGCCTGCGGTATGGTGCCCTCGTTGTCTCCCGTCTTCCGCAACGGCCACGGACCGCTCATGACGTTCAGCACGGTGGTGATCTTCGGCGCCGACTCCGACACCGGCTACCACCTGACGAAGCGGGCGATTGCCGCCGGCTACGGCGTGCTCGCGGTGCAGACCGGCCCGCGCGAGCTCGACTACCTCGACCGCACGGGCGCCGAATCCATGCGCTGCGACATGACCGACCGCGAAGCCGTGCGCCACGTGTTCGCCGGCCGTGACGCGGGCTCGCTCGCCGTGGTCTGCATCCTCGGCGGCACGCCGCAGATGAACACCGAGGGCAACATCAACGCGATCGACGCGGCGGTCGCCGCCGGCGTCGGCCGCTTCGTCCTCACCACCTCCATCGGTTGCGGTGACAGTGCGGCGGTGCTCGATCCCTTCGTGAAGATGGTGGCCGGGCGGGCGCTGCGCGCCAAGGAGTGGGCGGAGAACCACTTGCGCTCCACGAACCTCGACTGGACCATCGTGCGGGCCGGCGGGACGGTGCGCGCGCGCCAGGCACTCTCGGGTACGGCGCTTCTCACCGATAGCACGGTCGTGACCGGCTACGTCTCGCTCACCGACCTCGGCGAACTCCTGTTCCGCGCGCTGACCAGCCCGCGCACCGCGCACCGCACGCTGGCCGCCGTGGACAGCGCCCGTGCCCACAACGTCGACGGCACGCCGCTCGTGGCCGCGGAGATCTGAGGCCCGTGCGCGAGCGGGCGGCAGCACGCTGCGCGGCGCACCGGCGCTGGCTCCTGCTCGGGGTCATCGCTGCCGGCTGCGCGGGCACGGTGCCCGAACGCCCTGCAGCGGCGCCCTCGGCGGCCTTCACCGCCTGGCAGGAGACCGCGATCGGCCGGGCGATCGCGCCCGTGGTCGCGGAGCACCCGGGACAGTCCGGATTCGCACTGGTCGCCGGCGGCGAGCAGGCCTTCGACGTGCGGCGTGGCCTGGCGCTCCTCGCCGAGCGCAGCATCGATGCGCAGTACTACATCTGGGAAGCCGACACCACGGGACGGCTCCTGGCCCACGACCTGCTCGCGGCTGCCGGGCGCGGCGTGCGGGTGCGCGTGCTCGTCGATGACATCCACACGCGCGGTGTGGACTTCGACATCGCCGCGCTCGATGCGCACCCGAACATCGAGATCCGCGTGTTCAATCCCTTCAGCAACCGCGAGGCACGCAATCTCAACCTCGTCACCGAGCTCACGCGCCTGAACCATCGCATGCACAACAAGGTGTGGCTGGTCGACGGCGCTGTCGCGCTGGTCGGCGGGCGCAACATCGGCGACGACTACTTCGGCATCGACACCGCGGCCAACTTCCGCGACCTCGACATGGTGGCCATGGGCCCGGTCGTGCCCGAGGTCGGGGCGAGCTTCGACCGCTACTGGAACAGCCGCTGGGCGCTGCCCATCGACGCCGTTGCCGATGACATGCCGACGCCTGCGCAGGCCGCGCAGTTGCAGGCCGAACTCACCGCCTGGGCCGGCGCGCTCACGGGCTTCCCGTATCGCGACATCCGCGATGCCGCCGGTGCTGCCGCCGTTTTCACGCCACAACTCGGGCAACTGCACTGGGGCAGGGCGCAGGTGATCGTCGACGACCCGGAGAAGATGGCCGGTTCCTGGCAGGGCGGCGTGGCCGGCGCACTCGCGCCGGTGGTCGAAGCCGCGCGCCGCGACGTGCTGATGGAAGCGGCGTATTTCATCGCCACCGACGCCGGCACCGCCATGCTCGGCAAGCTCACGCAGCGCGGAGTGCGCGTGCGCGTCCTGACCAACTCGCTCGCCACCAACGATCTCGTGCCCGCCCACGCCGGCTATACCCGCTACCGCGAGGCGCTGGTGCGCGCGGGCGTCGAGCTCCACGAGTTCCGTCCCGACGCCGCCGGTCCGCGCCAGGGCTGGTCGGCCGGCGCCGGCGCGAGCCGCGCCAGCCTGCACACCAAGGCGATCGTCGTCGACGGCGAGCGCAGCTTCATCGGCTCCTTCAACCTGACGCCGCGTTCGGTGGAGCTCAACACCGAGATCGGCATCGTCGTGGACAGCCCGGCGCTGGCGGCGGCGATCACGGCCTTCCTGGATTCCGGTGTCGATGCGACGAACGCCTGGCGGCTCGGCCTGCGCGGCAGTGGCCGCGGGAGCGAGCTGGTCTGGACCGGAACCGACCAGGGCCAGCCCGTGGTGCACGACACCGAGCCCGACGTCGGTGCCTGGCGGCGGTTCACCGCCTGGCTGGTGGCGATCCTGCCCGTGGAAAAGCCGCTGTAGCCGCGGCCCGGCGGATTTCTTGACAGGTCACGGGGGGGCACAGACAATGCGCGCCAACGTCGGCGCGCCCGGGCATCCCCAGCGCCGGCGCGCCCGATCGGGCGGCTCCCACGGGGTGATGTAGCTCAGCTGGTTAGAGCGCGGCACTCATAATGCTGAGGTCGGTGGTTCAAGTCCACCCATCACCACCACATCTTCCGCCGGTTTCGGCGAACTGCCGTGAGGACGGCGTGATGACTTGGTGCCGAAACGTATCGGCCAATGCGCTTGACACGGCGGTCGCGTGGGTATTACCTTGTGACTACCTATTTCAGCCGGATGGCCCCCATGGCTGCCACGAGTCTCAAACTTCCAGACAAGCTGAAGCGGCGGATCGAGACTCTCGCTGCCAGCGTCAATAAGACACCGCACGCGTTCATGATCGACGCCCTCGCGCGGGAAGCCGAGCGCATGGAGCTGCGCGCACGGTTTGCCGCAGATGCCGCGCGAGCTGAGTCGCAGGCGCTCACCAGCGGCAGGTCGATTGCGCTTGAGTCGGCGTTCGACTACCTGGAAGCGCGGGTCGCCGGACGCAAGGTACGGCGTCCACGTGCACGTCGATGGCGCGTGTCGAAATAGCGGAGCACGCGCTCGCAGATCTCGAGCGATTATTCGAGTTCCTGGCTGCGGATGATCCGCAGCGCGCTCGCGCCCAGGTCCTCAGTGTCCGGCGAGCCCTGGCGTTATTGGCTGACCATCCGCTCATCGGGCGCGAAGCGGAGGACGGGCGTCGCGAGCTGATCCTGTCGCGGGGAAGATATGGCTACATTGCCAAGTATCGTTGGCTTGCTGCCGAGGACGTCGTGCTTGTGCTTGCGGTTCGGCATCAGCGGGAGGCCGGCTATTCGGAGGAATAGCAACTGGCAATCACTGTGGGAGATTTGTGGCAGATCCCTATAACCGCCTATCACCGTATATGAACTGCCAACGGGCGCCGGCCGATTTCATGGTTTACGAATCAATCAGTTGGTTCAGCCCGGTCGCTCTCATAATGCTGAGGTCGGTGGTTCAAGTCCACCCATCACCACCAATGCCTTTCCTGATAAGGGACGCCTGATCGTCGGTGTCGATCCCGGCGGATCTCAGCCAGCATGGAGTTGGTGGATTTGATTGACTACCACTGAATGAGGAGATGTGGTTCATGCCGATGGAAGAGCCACCGCACCCGGGACTCTCGGTTCGCCTCGATTGCCTGGAGCCAGTCGGCTTGTCGGTTACCGAGGCTGCCAAGGCGATCGGGGTCACGCGACAGGCGCTCAACAACGTCGTGAACGGCAAGGCCGGGATTTCGCCGGATATGGCGATTCGACTCGACAAGGCGTTTGGCGGCACCGCGGAAGCATGGCTGGCGCTGCAGACTGCCTATGACCTGGCGCAGGCACGTAAGCGCACACGAGGGATGGCAATCCAGCGTTTCAAGGTACCGCGAGGTTCGCAACAGGTGACCGGCGCCTGACCCCAGCGACGTCACCGGCACGTCCATGACCCCCGCCGACATCGATGCCTTCATCGCGCGCGCCATCGCCGGCGAGCCGATGGCCTGCGCCCGCGGCTGCAGCTGGTGCTGCCACCAGCTCGTCGTCCTCACCTGTCGCGACGATGCCCGGCGGATCCTCGACACCGTGCGCGAACGCCTCGATGCGGCCGGCTTCGCCGCCTTCGAGCGCCAGGTGCGCGAGCAGGCGGCGGCAATCGCCGCCATCGGCCACGATGCGGCGCAGGCGGGGCGCTGGACCTGCCCGCTGCTGCGCGACGGCGCCTGCCTGGTGTACGAGGTGCGTCCCGTCGCCTGTCGCAGCGTCTTCAGCCCGGATGCGGCCTGCTGCCGGGCCATGATGGAGGCCGACGACTTCGCCGGGCTGACCCCCGCGCACCAGGCGCTCGCGACCCGCATCGGCGAGCGCTCCTTCCGCCTGCAGGTGGCGATCAACGATCGCCGCCCGGTCGACGGTGCGAAGGAGCTGCGCCAGTGGCTGGTGGAGCTGCTCGACGCGACGTGATCCGCCGGCCGGTCTCGCTTACCATGCAGGGCATGAGCGAGCCAGCCGATGCCACGGGCCCGCAACCTGCCGTGTTGCGCGAGCTCCTGCGCGAGGTCATCGACCCGGAAGTGGGGCTCGACATGATCGATCTCGGGCTCCTCTATCGCCTCGAGTACATCGGCGGTGCGCTGGAAGCGGACATGACCATGACCTCGCCCGCCTGTCCCGTCACGACGATGATGGCAGCCGAAGTCGAGCGGATCCTGCGCGCCGCGCTGCCGGCCGGCACGCCCTGCCGCGTGCGCGTGGTGTGGGAGCCGCCCTGGGGACCGGAGCGCATCAGCGACGCGGGCCGAAGCCGACTCGGCTGGTGACCCCATGGCGAACCTCATCACCCTGAGTCGTCTGCTGCTGCTCCTGGTGGTCGTCGCCATTTCCTACCAGCCGCCCTCGTGGCTCCACTACGCCAACGTCGTGCTGCTGATCGTGGTCTTCGTCACCGACGGGCTCGACGGCTACGTGGCGCGCCGGCGCGGGGAGGCGAGCCTGTTCGGCGCCATGTTCGACATCGCCGGCGACCGCATCGTCGAGCTGACGATGTGGATCGTGCTCGCGCACCAGGGCCTGCTGCCGGTGTGGGTGCCGATCGTGTTCGTCGTGCGGGGCACGATCGTCGATGCCATCCGCGCCAGCCAGACCACCAGCCGCCATCGCAGCCCCTTCGCGATGATGGAGTCCGCGCTCGGCAAGTGGCTGGTGGCCGGCCAGTTCATGCGGGTGTTCTACGCCGTGCTGAAGGCGCACGCGTTCTGCTGGCTGCTGTTCATCCAGCCCATGCCGGCGATGTTTCCCGGCTTCTGGAGCGAGTGGGGCGGCCTCCTGACGGCCGTGGGCGTGGTGCTCGTCGACCTGTCGGTGGTCGTCTGCCTGCTGCGCGGGGTGCCGGTGATCGTGGAATTTGCCTACCAGGAACGCCACTCGCTGCTCGGCCGGCTGATGCCGGAGCAGCCGGGCCGGCGCTGAGCACGCGGTCGTGGCGCTGGCGGTCTTCGACATCGATGGCACGCTGGTCGCCGGGCCGGGCACGGAGAAGCGCTTCTTCCTCGAACTGCTGCGGCGGGGCCGCATCGGGCCACGCCAGTTGCTGGCCTGCCTCGCGTTCCTGCTGCGCTGGACACCGCGCTACGGCTGGCACGTCTTCAAGAAGAACAAGGCCTACCTTGCCGGGTTGCGCGAGGCCGATGTCGAGCGGCTCGCCGCCGCCTGGGCGGGCGGGCAGCTCGCGCGGGCCTGGTTCGAGCCCTGCCGGGCGCGGCTGCGCCGTCACCAGGAGGCCGGCGACACCGTGGTCCTGCTGAGCGGGACGCCACAGTTCGTCGCCGAGGCCATCGGGCGCGCGCTCGGCGTGACGGACGTGGTCGGCAGTCGCTGTGTCGTCGAGGCCGGGCGCTTCCGGGCAGCGCCGCCGCTGCGCCATCCGTTCCGCGCGGAGAAGCTCGCGCTCGTCCTGGAGCGCCTGCGGGCGCACGAGGCGACGTTCGCCTACGGCGACTCGATCTACGACCTGCCGTTGCTCGAAGCGGCCGGCACCGCGGTTGCCGTGCGGCCCGACGAAGCGCTCGCGGCGCACGCGGCGCAGGCCGGCTGGGAGATCATCGGCCCGGTGCGTCGCGGATTTTTCAGCGTGGCACGGGCGGCCGTGCGCCTCACTCCAGCGTCGCCGCGCGCAGACGAAAGGTGACGCGCCCGACATAGGGCGCCGTGCCGCTGATCGTCAGCGGCATGCGCGTGGCCGGGTCGAGGGCGACCTCGATGCTGCCGGACAGGCCGAGAAACTGGAAGGGCTCGTCGTCGGCCTCATCCGCCACCCACGGCGCACCGCGCAGCTCGATGCGCAGCGCCTGGATGCGCTGACGCTCGCGGGTCACCGCGCTGCCGCGGCGCGCTCGATAGTCGACACTGGTCTCGACCGTGCCGCGCAGTTCGGCGCTGACGCGGTGCAGGCGTCGTCGCGAGAAGGCGATGATCTCGAAGCGGTCGCCGGTCGCCTGCAACGGGGCGGCGGCGAGCGCGTACACCAGACCGGCCGGCTCGGTGACGGCAGTCGTGGGCAGCGGGTGCGGGTAGGGGCGCAGTCCCTCGCTGCGGTCCATCCACTCCGCCGGCGGGCGGGCAGCCTGCCGCTCGCTCACCGGCCGGCGCGTCCAGTGGTAGCCGCCGATGTCGGTGAAGCGCCAGCGCCGTTCGCGCGACCGGCGCCCCGAATCGACCAGCACGGTCTGCAGGGACGCGCCTGTTGGCGGGTCGAGGAGCAGCGTCATGACGGTGCGCTGGCCGGTCAGCATCGCGTCGTAGTGCATCTCGACCACGTTCGGTCCGGGGGCAAGCGGCGTGCCCTCGGGCGGCGTGAGCAGCGCCGCGGCGATGCGCTCGCGCTCGCGCGTCGCCAGGGCGACAGTGGCCGAGGCGCTGAGGAAGAACTTCGACGCCGCCAGCTCGACCGACGTCCAGCCGATGCGCGATGGATCAAGAGCCGGCGCATCGTCGGCCACCGCATTGCCCACGAGGAGCAGGGTGGCACACACGGCGATGACGGTACGGACCATGGGGACAGTTTACTCAATTCAAATGAGTAAACTGTCCCCATGCCCCTCACCCTCGAGCCGATCGGCTACGCGCGCACGCCGCTCACGAGCCGCGTCGAGGCGCCGCGGCAGCCGGGGGCGGCGGCGGGCTGCCGGGGCACGATCGAGCTCCTGGCCGGCCGCGGCTTCGAGCATGCGCTGGCCGATCTCGCCGGCTGGGACCGCATCTGGGTGATCTTCTGGTTCCACCTCAATGCCGGCTGGCGGCCGAAGGTCCTGCCCCCGCGCAGCACCACCGGGCGCAAGGGCGTGTTTGCCACGCGCGCGCCGCACCGGCCGAACCCGCTCGGCCTGTCGGCGCTGCGGCTCGAGCGCATCGAGGGCCTCACGCTGCACGTGGGCGAGGTCGACCTGCTGGATGGCACGCCCGTGCTCGACATCAAGCCCTACGTGCCCTACACGGATGCGCATCCGGCCGCGCGCAGCGGCTGGCTCGGGGCGGAAGGGCAGGCGGTGGATAGCGGAAAGCCAGCCGATCCCGTGTCAGCCTGGACCGTCGGCTTCGAGGAGCCGGCGCACGCGCAGCTCGACTGGATCGTCGCGCGCACCGGCTTCGATCTGCGCGGCCGCGTGATCGCCGTCCTGTCGCTTGGTCCCGAGCCGCATCCCTACCGGCGTATCCGCCGCGAAACCGCCGGGCTACGCCTCGCGGTGCAGGACTGGCGGGTGCGCTTCGTCGTCGCCGGGCGCGAGGTGCGGGTGCTCGCGGTGGAGAGCGGCTACCGCCCCGCGCAGCTCGCCGCCGAACCGCTCGCCGGGGCGCTGCAGGCGCACCGCGAGTTTCGCGCCCGCTGGCCCGGAGGCGGTGCTGTAGGAGCGGCGCCAGCCGCGATTCCCCAGTAGGAGCGACGGGTAGGAGCGACGGGCAGGAGCGACGGGCAGGAGCGACGGGTAGGAGCGACGGGTAGGAGCGACGGGTAGGAGCGACG
>JADZBS010000102.1 GCA_020851975.1 Gammaproteobacteria bacterium
TCAGGAGCAAGTTGGTCGAGCCGGTGAGCAGGAAGCGCCCGGGCCGGCGGTCGCGGTCGATGGCGCGCTTGACCGCAGCCAGCAGGCCCGGCTCTCGCTGGACCTCATCGAGCGTGATTGGATCGTTGCCTCCCAGCAGGGCCTCGGGGTCCCGGCGCGCCGCGTCGCGCACGTCGAAGTCGTCGAGCGAGCGGTAGCGTCGTTCGCCCGGAACCAGCTTCTCGACCACGGTGCTCTTGCCGGTCTGCCGTGCGCCGGTGAGCACCACGGCCGGCATCACGGAGAGCCGCGCGGCGAGCGCGTCATCCACCAGGCGGGGCAGGGTTTTCACGGCATGGATGATATTCATTCACGCCGCGAATTGGCAAGCTCGGCGCGCGGTTTCTTGATGGATGCCCATGCCTGCCGCGGCTGACCAAGGCGGCCCGCGGCTCGAGCGCCCTGTTGCGCCTCGTGCTGAAGCCGGCCCCATGCGATTGGCTGCCTTCACTATGCGGGCATGGTGCTCGGCTTGTTATAGGCTCGAAGGCCTTTGGCGCGAACCCGAGGCGCATGACGCATGACGAGCGGACCATGAGTACACGCATGAGTACACATCGACGGCGACGAATCGGAAGAGGCTTGATTCACAAGGCCCCGCCGCGATTCACCCGCTTCTGCATCGGGAAGTAGGCCTGGTCGCTGCAGGCAGCGCCGCCGATCCCCCGCTCAGCGCACCAGCCGCAACGTCGGCTTGGCGGGCTCGGTCTCGGCAGGCTGTTTCGCCTGCACGGCGCTCACGCGGACCCGGTTCCGGCCGCTGCGCTTGGCGGCGTAGAGCGCCTGGTCAGCGCGGGTGAGGAGATCCGGAACGCTTTCGCCGCGCCGGTATTCGGCCACGCCGGCGGACACGGTGATCTGCAGGTCCTGCTCGACGGGGCTGCGGGCGACGGCGTCGCGCACGCGCTCGGCGCAGCGCAGTGCGCCGTCGATCTCGGTGCCGGGGAGGATGGCGATGAACTCCTCGCCGCCGAGCCGGCCGAGCGCACGGCGGAACCGGGTCGGGTTGATGGCGTCCATGGCGCGCAGGGCCCGCCGCGCCCGGTTGGCGAAGGCGGTGAGCACGCGGTCGCCGACGAGATGGCCGTGCTCGTCGTTGAGGGCCTTGAAGCGGTCGAGGTCGAAGATGCAGATGCTGAAACCGCGCCCGGTGCGGTCGGCGCGGGCCTTCTCGCGCAGCAGCGCATCGAGGATGTACTGGCGATTGAACGACTTGGTGAGATGGTCGCGCTCGGCTTCACGCCGGACCCGCTCGACTTCCTGCTCGAGCCGGTCGACCTGGGCGCTGAGGCCGTCACGGTGCTGCTCGGTCTGACGCGCACGGCGCGAGAGCAGGAATAGCATGCCGACGACACCGACACACTGCAGGGCCTCGCCCCACAGCGCGGGCATCGAGCCGCCGGCGAGCAGTCGCACGGCCACGGAGAGTGCGTAACCGGCGCCGGCCGCGAGCGCGAGCTGGCGCAGCCGGACGGCGTCGGTGCGCGTGAAGGCGACCAGCACGGCGGTGAGGTACATGCCGGGCACGAGTTCGCCCGGCCCTTCGGCGAGCACGGCATAGACCGTGGTCCAGGCGATGGCGAGAGCGGCCTGGCCGGTGGCCACGGCCGAGTCGACGGTGGCGCGGCCGGCCGGCAGGTTCAGGATCGCGAGCAGGAGGTTGGTGATCAGCACGGCGCCGAGCAGCAAGCCGGCGGCGGCCGGGGCCATGGTGGTGCGTCCGGCGAGGTGGCTCAGGAACGCCAGGCCGCACCAGGCGACGTAGAACCCCATGACGGGGGCTGCAGCGCGCCAGGAGAAATCCGGCAGGGGTTCGGCGTCGAGGGATTCGGTGGCCTCGGGGGTGTGACCGTGGGTCATGGCGCCTTTTTCGTTGTTGTCGTTATGGCTGGCCGCCAGTTGGGATGGCGGTCGCGGAGTGCGAAGAGCGTCTCAGATTCCGGGCCTGGCCGGCTGTGACTCGTGTCGCAGGTCTCGTTTCGCGGCGCCTTATGGTGAACGCCGGCCCGGCTGCGGGCCCGCGTTACAATGCGCCGCCCATGCATCCCGCGGACCCGCAATACGACGTCATCGTGATCGGCGCCGGCCACGCCGGGACGGAGGCCGCCGCCGCGGCGGCCCGCATGGGGGCGCGCACCCTGCTGGTCACGCACAAGCTCGCCACCATCGGGCAGATGAGCTGCAACCCGGCGATCGGCGGCATCGGCAAGGGCCATCTCGCACGCGAGATCGATGCGCTCGGCGGGCTCATGGCGCGCGCCGCGGACCGCGCCGGCATCCACTTCCGGACCCTCAACGCGAGCAAGGGCGCCGCGGTGCGCGCGACCCGTGCCCAGGCCGATCGCCTGCTGTACCGGCAGGCGGTGCGCGCCCTGCTCGAGGCCCAGCCTGGCCTGACGCTCCTGGAAGCCGAAGTCGCCGACCTCTCATTGAAGGCAGACCGCGTCGAGGCGGTCGTCACCGCCGGCGGCCAGCGGCTGCGCGCCCGCGCCGTGGTGCTCACGGCGGGCACGTTCCTGCGCGGTCGCCTGCACGTCGGCCTGGAGCAGAGCGACGGCGGCCGTGTGGGCGACCCGCCGTCGGTGGCGCTGGCCGACCGCCTGCGCGGGCTGCCGCTGCGTGTCGGCCGCCTGAAGACCGGCACGCCGCCGCGCCTGGATGCGCGCACGGTGGATTTCTCCCGCCTGCAGCCGCAGCCGGGCGACGAGCCGGTGCCCGTCTTTTCCTTCCTCGGCCGCCGCGCCGAGCACCCGCGCCAGGTGCCCTGCCATATCACGCGCACGACGCCGGCGACGCACGCGATCATCCGCGCGGCGCTGCACCGCTCGCCGCTCTACACCGGGGTCATCGAAGGCGTCGGGCCGCGCTATTGCCCGTCGATCGAGGACAAGGTCGTGCGCTTCGCCGAGCGCGATTCCCACCAGATCTTCGTCGAGCCGGAGGGGCTGACGGCGATCGAAGTCTATCCGAACGGCATTTCCACCAGCCTGCCGGCGGACGTGCAGGAAGCGCTCGTGCAGAGCATCCCCGGCTTCGAGGCGGCGCGCATCACCCAGCCGGGCTATGCCATCGAGTACGACTTCTTCGACCCGCGCGACCTGCTGCCGACGCTGGAGGCGCGCGCCGTCGGCGGGTTGTTCCTGGCCGGCCAGGTGAACGGCACCACCGGCTACGAGGAGGCGGCCGCCCAGGGGCTGCTCGCCGGCATCAACGCGGCCCGGCGCGCCGCGGACCGCGACGGCTGGTACCCGGGCCGCGAGCAGGCCTACCTCGGGGTGCTGGTGGACGACCTGGTGACGCGCGGCACGGTCGAGCCGTACCGCATGTTCACGAGCCGCGCCGAATACCGCCTGCTGCTGCGCGAGGACAATGCCGATGCGCGCCTGACCCCGGTCGGCCGCGAGCTCGGGCTGGTCGACGACCATCGCTGGGGCGTGTTCGAGGCCAAGCGGGCGGCCATCGTCGCGGAGACCACCCGGCTCGGTGCAGCGCGCGTTCACCCGGACGAGCTCGATGCGACCTGGCACGAGCGCCTGGGCGCTCCGCTGCGCCAGAGCGAGCGCGCGCTCGACCTGCTGCGCCGACCAGGCGTCACCCATGCGTCACTGACTGCATTGCCGGGCGTCGGCCCCCGCGCGCCCGGGCCGGCGGAAGCCGCCGAGTTCACCGAGCAGGTGGTGGGCCAGATCGAGGTGCTGGCGCGCTACGACGGCTACCTGCAGCGCCAGGAGCAGGAGGTCGAGCGGGCGCGCCGCCATGGCGCCACCGCGCTGCCCGGGGACATCGACTACGGCGCGGTGCGCGGCCTCTCCCACGAAGTGCGCCAGACACTTGCCGCCCGCCGCCCGCTCACCGTGGCGCAGGCAGCGCGCATTCCGGGCGTGACGCCGGCCGCCATCTCGATGCTGCTGGTGCACCTGAAGAAGCGCCGGGCCGGGGCGGCATGAACCACGGCTCCGTGCGCCGCCGGCTGGCGAGCGCCGCGGCGCTGGTGGTGGCGACCCTGCTCGCCGCCTGCGGGGGCGAGCCGGCCGATCCGGGCACACCGGCATCCCCGGCACGACCGGTGGGTGGGGCGAGCGGCCAGGAACGGGCGGCCGTGCAGGTGCTGCGCAAGGGCAACGGCGCCGAGCCCGAATCGCTCGACCCGCACCGGGCCGAGAGCGTCACGGCGTCCAATATCCTGCGTGACCTCTTCGAGGGCCTGACGCTCGAGGCGGCCGACGGGCGCATCGTCCCCGGCGCAGCCGCGCGCTGGGACATCAGCGCCGACGGCCTGCGCTACACCTTCCACCTGCGCCCGGACGGGCGCTGGAGCAATGGCGATCCGGTGACGGCGCAGGACTTCGAGTACGGCCTGCGGCGGAGCTGCGATCCGGCCACGCTCAACGAATACGCCAGCATCCTGTATCCGATCGAGAACGCCGAGGCGGTCATTGCCGGCCGCCTGCCGCCAGCGGCACTCGGCGTGCGCGCACTCGATGCCGCCACGCTCGAGATCCGCCTGTCGGGCCCGACACCGTACTTCCTCGGGCTGCTGACCCACGCCACCGCCTACGCCGTGCACCGGCCCTCCGTCGAGCGCCTCGGCACGCGATTCGCCCGGCCGGGGACGCTGGTCGGCAATGGCGCCTACCGGCTGGAGGAGTGGGTGGTGCAGTCGCACATCCGGCTGCTGCGCAACCGGCATTACTGGGACGATGCCCACACCGTCATCGACGAGGTGTTCTACTACCCGATCGAGAACGACGACGCCGAGATCAACCGCTACCGCGCCGGCGAGCTCGATTTCACCGAGAGCGTGCCGTTCCGGCAGATCCGCTGGCTGCGGGAGAACCTGGCCGCGGAGCTGCGCATCTCGCCGTATCTCGGCAGCTACTACTTCGGGTTCAACAACACCCGGCCGCCGTTCGAGGACAACCTCGCGCTGCGCATGGCGCTGTCGCTCGCCGTGGACCGCGAGATCCTGACCCAGCGCGTCATGGGCTCGGGCGAGATCGCCGCCTACGGCTTCGTGCCGCCGGTGCAGGGATATACCGGCCAGCGCGCACCCTGGGCGCAGTGGACCCAGGAGCAGCGCAACGCGGAGGCACGGCGCCTGTACCGCGAGGCCGGCTACTCCGACGACAACCCGCTGGTCGTCGAACTGCTCTACAACACGGACCAGAACCACAAGCGCGTGGCCGGGGCCCTGGCGGCCATGTGGAAGCAGACGCTCGGCGTACGCACGCGGCTCCTGAACCAGGAGTGGAAGGTGTTCCTGGAGAGCCGCAAGCGCAAGCTCATCACGCAGGTGTTCCGCTCGGGCTGGATCGGCGACTACAACGACGCCTACAGCTTCGCCCAGCTCATGTATTCGGCCAACGGCCAGAACGATCCGGGTTACCGCAGCGCCGCCTACGACGACCTGCTCGACCAGGCTGCCATCGAAGCCGACCCCGCGAGCCGGCGCGCGCTGCTGGAGGCGGCCGAGCGCCAGTTGCTGGCGGACATGCCGCTGATTCCGCTCTATTTCTACGTGTCAAAGCGGCTGGTGAAGCCCTGGGTCGGCGGGTATACGCCGAACATCATGGATCACCACCACACCAAGGACTTCTACATCCTCGGGCATTGAGGGGCGATCGATCCGCCGGACACCTCAGCTGCCGCTGACGCGCTGCACGCCGAGATACACGCCGGTGATGTAGGAACCGACCCAGATCACCCAGATCGGCAGCGCGAGCTTGTGGAAGGTCGCGATCCAGTCGTCACGCCGGCGCAGCAGCGCCACCGTGCCCCAGAGCGTGAGCGCCGCCATCAGTGCCAGCGCGAGGTAGCCGCTGATGGTGTGCAGGTCCCAGCGGATGGTCTCGACCCGCGCGCCCATCAGGCGCGTGGCGAGCGTGTCGGCGGCGACGGCGCACCAGAAGATGACGATGTTGGCCACCGTGAGCCGGCGCGAGCGCCGGTTGAGCCAGACGGCGACGCTGTAGAGGACGAGCGCGAGCGTGATCAGGACGACGGACAGCAGGATGAGATTCGACATGGCCGTGCTCCGTGGCAGGTTCTCGTTGATGGTCTCCGGGGCCGCCCGCGGCGGCTGCGGTAGCGGTGCATTGTGCAGGAACGATGCCGGGCGGGCCAAGGGCAGCGCGCGGGTGAAAAAAACGGGCGGCCCGAAGGCCGCCCGTGGGATCGCACTGCGAAGGCCGTGCGCCGCTCAGGAAGCCTGGGCTTCCTTGCGCGCTTCGCGGTTCTTCAGCAGGGGCACCGGCTCGAGCACCCAGTTGCCGCCGGTGCGGCGACCGGGCGAGGGGATCGCAAAGGCGATGTTGTTCTTGCCGTTGCGGGCCTTGAAGTCGTCCCAGTCGATGCGCCAGCCCTTGTCGTCGAACTTGCGCAGCCAGTCGCGATAGCCGACCACGGCCTTGTCGGCCGGCACCAGCACTTCCTTGGTGTTGGAGATCGGCGTGCGCACCGGGTACACGTTGCTCAGGATCTCGATGTCCTGCTGGGCAATGACCTTGTTGCGCGCGTGGATCGGGCCGTCGTTCTTGGCATCGGTCATGAAGTTGCGCATGTTGACGAAGAAGATGCGCGTGCGGTTCTCGTCGACGGGCTGCTCGACGAAATACTGGCGGAACATCATGCCGGGGGCCACTTCGATCTGCGTGATCATGGCGGCCGGACCGAAGGTCTCGGTACCGGCGTAGATCTTCGCGGCCGGGGCGTTGACACTCTTCCAGGCGTCGGCCTTCAGGCCCGGGGCGTCGTAGAGGTGCTTGAACACCATGCCCCAGCCCTGCTCGCCGTCCACCACGTCGTGCTCGCGGACCTTGTAGGTCTCACGGTTGATGGCCGAGTGGCCGTGCGTCGGGTGCACGAACTCGTTGTGCGCCGGGTCGATGCCGTTCTCGATCGAACGCTCGAAGTAGAACGGCACGTCGAGAATCAGCACGGAGTTGGCGCGCCAGCCTTCCTTGTCCCACTCCTTGACGTCGATGAGCGGCGGGCGCTCGCTCTCCGGCAGGTCGCCGAGGAAGGCGAACACGATGCCGTACTTCTCCACCGTCGGGTAGGAATCGACCTTGGCGCGCGGCGGCGGCTTGGTGCCGTAGCCGATCGAGGGGA
>JADZBS010000103.1 GCA_020851975.1 Gammaproteobacteria bacterium
ACGCCAGGCGCGACGAATCCCGCGCCCACGCCCGATCAGCACCCGTAGGAGCGACGCCAGTCGCGACCCGAACCCGGCACAACGCCCCGACCTCACCCCGTAGGAGCGACGCCAGTCGCGACCCGATTTTCGCGCCACGCCCGATCAGCACCCCGTAGGAGCGACGCCAGTCGCGACCCCTCGACGCCGCCCGGAAAAAGAACCGCCGGCACGAGGCCGGCGGTCCTGGTCCTTCCCGACGAACCGGAAGGTGTCGTCGATCAGCGACCCGTCTTGCGCAGGTTCTGCACGTTGAACTGCGTCGCCGGGTTCTGCTCCGAGTTGATGTAGGACTTGAACTGCAGCGTCGTGCAGTGCATCGCCTGCTCGTCGAAGAACAGGGCGCAGTCGTCGATCGCCACACCACGGCCCTTGTTCTTGGCCAGGTGGTGATCGGAGTGCGCCTTGCAGATCGGGAAGTACTTCCACGGCGTGCCCTTCTTGTCGTACAGGAGCACGACAGGCAGCGTGGCGCTTTCCGCATCCATGTAGATCAGGCGCTTGCTCAGCGGATGGTTGGGGTCCTTCGGGTTGCCCTCGATGATGTAGGACTTGCGCAGCTGCCAGGTGACCTGCGGGAAGCAGTTGCCCTGGCCGCCGAACTTGACGAACTTGAAACCGTCCTTGTCGCCGGCCGGCTCGGTGTCGAGCACCGGCTGCTCGTCGTGCTTCTCGTAGGGCATGAGGATGTTCTGCGTGCCCTTGTAGGTCCACTTGTAGTCCGAGATGCGGCCGTTGTAGCCCTCGAAGTCCTCGATCATCGCATCGGTGCCGAGGAAGGCATCGGTGATCTGACCGACGGCCAGCCGGCGCACGCGGCGCTGGAAGCCGAGGTACAGCCAGCCGTCGTCACGCTGCAGGTCATCCTCGTAGCGGTGGATCAGGAGCTGCGTATTCGACAGGTCGAACGGCTCCAGCACGATGCTGTAGATCGAGCGGAAGATGTTCGCCGGGTTCGGCTGGATATCCGGCATGGGCTCGAACATCACACGGTGCTTCCAGTTCAGGAAGTGCCACTCGAACCGCAGTTGCCGCTCGGTCTGGCCGGTTTTCGTGTTGCGGAAGGTCCACCAGAACGGGTAGATCGTCTCGCTGTCGCCGGCATTGATGGAGCGCTGGAAGTTCCAGATCAGCTTCAGGCCGGCCTGCGGGTCGTTGGCATCCGGCTCCTGCGGAAACGGGCGGCCTGCCACGAAATTGGCGAGCGTCCCCTGCGGCGTGAGCGAGACCTTGTCCGCGTGCTGCTTCGTCTGCTTGATGTAGTTGGCGTTCTGCGGCAGCGAGAAACTGGGTGTGGTCTGGATCTCGAACCAGCCCTGCTTGACGTAGCGGGCCGTGAACGGGTCCATCACGTCCTTGAGCTTGTCGACGTTGTCCTTGGTGATCTTCATGCCCGGCTCGTAGCCGGGCACCTTCACCGTCCAGTTGTCGTACAGGCCGAAGGCGTTCTTGATCACCTGGTCGGAGACTTCCGCGGTGGCCGCGGCGCTGGCGAGGCCGGCTGCAGCCGCACCAGCGATGAGCAACTTCTTCATGTCGATGACCCTCCGAAACTCGAACTAGAACTGGTAACGCAGGCTGAACTGGACTTCGTCCTCGTTGTACGCCGTACCGATCGGGCCCGATCGGAAGCGGCCGAGAGGCTCGAAGCCGGACAGGCCGAGGCTGCTGTACGGTGCGGCACAGAGCGGCGAGCCGCCCATGGCCAGCGGTGGCGCACAGGTTGCCGGCGGGAACGCGTTGGCCGTGCGGTTGTCATCGGCGGGGATCGCACCGTGGTTGCTGCCCCACTTGAGGTTCAGGGCCAGCTTGAACACCCAGTTGTTGCTCGGCTTGTACTCGATGGACGGGCCGATGACGCCGGCCTCGGCCTTGGTGTCGAAGGCCGTGATGATCTGCGGCGTCAGGCGGTCGTTCATGTAGTTGCCCTGGATGAGCAGCGTCAGCAGCACGTTGCTCTCCCAGTCCATGAAGCCGATCTTGTTCATGGTCGGCAGGCCGACGGAGTTCACGTTGTAGGTCTCGTGGTCAAGCAGGCGCTGGTAGAAGATCTGCCCGGAGACCAGGAACGCACGGTCGTTGTTCAGGAAGCGCACGAACGTCGGCCGGTCGAAACCGAACACCGCCCGGAAGACGTCCGACTCCGAGTACAGCTTCGGCTTGCTGGTGTCGGGGAATTCCTCGTCCTGTGTATAGGAGGTTTCCACCCGGAACGACGCCTTGGCGGCTTCCGAGTACCAGTCCGCCGAGCCACCCATCATGAACAGCCGCGGGAATTCCACGTCGAAGGCGATGTCGTACGGGTGGAACGTCGCCTCGACACCCGGCGTGAACGGGTCATCCGTCGGGATGCCGCCACGGAGCGAGGGGAACTGCGAGTAGAAGTAGAGGGCATTCAGCGAGAAGCCCACGCCCTTCCACACGCCCTCGATGCGCCCGCCGATCTCGGTGTGGTCCGGCTGGTCGACCTCGCGGATGCCGATCGAGTGTGCGGGGAAGTCCACCACCAGGCCGGGCCCCGGGAAGTTGCCGACGGTGCAGCCGTTGTCCCAGCAGTTGGCGAGCGCACGGAACAGGTTGCCGGCACCAAGGATGGCGTACGGCTCGCCGCCCTGACCGAGGTCGTGCGGACGGAAGTCCTCGATCTTGTAGATGAGCTGGAAGTTGAGGTCCTCCAGCCACTTCGTCGGACCGATGCGATACTCGGCGTTGATCATCCACTGCGGGATGCGCGAGTCCTCGAACTCCGCGTAGAGATTCTCGCGCGAGAAGTCCATGGGATTGACGACGTCGAGGACGCGGAACAGGTCGGTACGACCCCACACCACCTGCTGGCGGCCGATGCGCAGCGACAGCTCCTGGCCGCTGTCGGTGGTCGGGATGGTGGTGTCGACGTAGAACTCGCGCAGCCAGTCCCAGTCGTCGTTGAACTCCTTGTAGCGCAGGTCGTTCGTGTCCTTGTCCATGTAATTTTCGAGGCAACCGCGCGAATCCTTGTCGCAGGGCCGTACCGGTGTGGCGAGCGCCACACCGCCGTCCTGGTAGGAGTAGATGTCGGCCGCGGCCAGGCGCAGGCCCTGGTTCGGATTCGATGGCGAGTTGATCGTGCCGAGCGTGCCCGGCAGCGGAATGGCGCCGTTGGCACCAGCCGATTCCGGTCCGAAGATGCCGGCATACACCGGGCGGGTCGGCGGATCGGGGAACGGCGGGCTGCCGCCGGTGATGTAGGAGAAGAACGCCGGATTGCCGGGCGCGTCGTAGGTGATCGAACCACCGGCGCGACGGCCGAACTCGTCGTCGTTGAGATCGAACACCGCATCGTAGCTCGCGCGCAGCGTGCCGCCGACGGCGAAGGACGAGAAGATGCCGCCTGCCGGCAGGGTCTTGTAGAACTCGAGCTGGCCCTGCACGCGTTGCTTGGTGAGTCCTATGTCGTCGCGAGCGATGGTCGTGTCGTCGAGGAAGCCGCGCACCTCCAGCGTGCCGTCCTCCGATTTCCACTCGGCGAGGGCTGGTGCCGAGAGCGCCAGCGAAATGGCCGCGGCGAGCAGCCAGTGGCTGCGAGGCGCGGAACGGCCCACGAGCGTGAGTGTCATGTCGATCCTCCCCTGCTTCCCGAAATTACCGTTCAATCCGAACCGGACTGCTGGTGCTGGCGTGTCCCCGCCCATTGCCTGGCGTCCGTCATGTCCTCCGGCAGCACCGGTCCCCTCGGTGGCGCTGCCGCGATGGCAGGGCGCCGATGGCGCCCTGCCGATCTTGTGCCATGGTGGACTGCACGGAGTCAATGCTCGCCGGCATCACCTGACCGATTCGCATGATGACGTGCCGAAATTGAACGATGGGCCTCTGGCAGAATGGACCGACATCGACAACCATGCGGTGCACCATGACGACAAGCCTGCCATCGTTCGGGGAGATGCGGGCGGCACCCGTGCGCGATGCCCTGCACGGGCTCGCCGGGCTGGCCACGGCGATCCTTCTCGGTGCCTGCGAGGCGCCGCTGAATCTGGACGGAGTCCAGAGACAGGAAGCCACACCGATCCGTCGCAGCGACATGTACCAGGAAGCCGCCGCCAACGAACGCGCCCTGGTGGTGGTCGGCAACCATGGCCTGGTGTTGCGTTCGACGGACGCGGGCCAGAACTGGCAACGTCAGGAACTCCCCGGCTGGCCCTCGCTCATCGACGTCACGGCCTGTCCGGACGGACGTCTTGCTGCGCTGGCAGCCGAGAGCCAGATGATCGTGTCCGCCGACGACGGACAGACCTGGACGACACACCCGCTGGCGACCGAGGAGTCACCGCAGGGCATCACCTGTGATCCTGCCAACCGCCTGTGGGTGGTCGGCAGCTTCTCGACCATCATGTTCAGTGCCGATGGCGGCGAGAACTGGCAGGACCGTTCGACCGGTGAGGACACGATCTTCACCACCATCCAGTTCATCGATGCCACGCATGCCGTGGTCTTCGGCGAGTTCGGCTCCAACGTCCACAGTACCGATGGCGGCGAGACCTGGACACCTGGCACACCGCTGCCGAACGAGTTCTACGCGCAGGACACCCTGTTCCTCGACGGTGCGACCGGCTGGGTGGCGGGCCTCGCCGGCCAGATCCTGCACACTGCCGACGGTGGTGCGACCTGGGCTCTGCAGAAGTCGCCCGTCCCGGTGCCGATCTACGGCTTCACGCGACTCGGTGCGGATGTCTACGCCGTCGGCGGCGAAGGCGTGCTGCTGCGCCAGCAGGCCGGCGAGTGGGTGCGCATCGAGCACGGCCAGCCCGTGCGCCAGCTCCTGCGCGTCCTGCAGCCGGTCGGTGTCGACCGGTTGTTGATCGGCGGCGCCGCCGGGGCGCTGTACGTCGTGCCCGCTGCCACTGCCGGCTGAGCCGGGCGAGGGGGGAGGATCACATGAGCGAAGCCACCGGGTTCTTCCCGCGATTCGGCAACCTGCTGTTCGACCACCGCAAGGCGGTGCTGGCCGTCGTCGCCCTGGTCACGGCCTGGTTCGCCTGGCACATCCCGGCGGTGCGCATGTTGTCGGATTTCGCCGACCTGCTGCCGCAGGAACATCCCTACATCCAGCTCCACAACCGCATCCGCGACACCTTTGGCGGCGCCAACATCATCACCATGGCCGTGGAGGTCGAGGAAGGCACGATCTTCACCAACGACACGCTCGCCCGTATCCACCGCATCACCGAGTCGGTCGACCAGCTGACCAGCATCAACCACAACCTGGTCACGAGTCTCACCCACCGCAACACCCGCAAGATCACGCTCACGCCCGACGGCACCATCCGTTCCTACACCTACTACGACCCGCAGCACGGCGAGTACGGCGCGGCGGAACTCGAGCAGATGCAACGCGACGTGGTGGCCAGCGCCCGCGTGTACGGACTCCTCGTCTCCCCGGACATGAAGGCAGCCATCGTCAAGGGCACGCTGAACGAAGGCGCGCTCGACTACGGCAAGATCTTCGGCGAGTTGCAGGCCATCCGCGAGCGCGAGGCGGCCGCAGGGATCCGCATCCATGCCACCGGTCACCCCGTCCTGGTCGGCTGGGTGGACTCCTACAGCGCGCAGATCCTGCAGATCTTCCTGTACACGGTGGTCATCGTCCTCGCCATCCTGATCGTCTACACGCGCCGGTTCTACGGCATCCTGCTGCCGCTGGTGGGCATGGCCCTGACCAGCATCTGGGGCGTGGGCATCATGGGGGTGCTCGGCTACAACCTCGACCCGCTGATGCTCGTGGTGCCCTTCCTGATCTCGGCCCGGGCGCTGTCGCACGGCATCCAGAAGGTGGAGCGTTATTTCCTCGAGCTCTCCCACACCGACGACAAGGAGGTCGCGGCGCGCAACACCTTCAACGCGCTGTTCCGCCCCGGCGCGCTCGCGATCGTCGCCGACGCGGCGGCGCTGTTCCTGATCGGACTCGGCTCGGTCCCGATCAACGACAAGATGGCGGTCTACGCCTCGTTCTGGGCGGTGTGCATGGTGGTGACGGTGCTGGTGACGCTGCCGATGCTGCTCGCCATCCTGCCGAAGCCGCGCGACGTCGCCATCAAGCACACCGTCGTGCGCACGGTGTTCCCGAAACTCGCCGGCGTGGTCGGCACGCGCGGGCGTTCGCTCGGCGTGCTCTGGGTGTCGCTCGTGATCGTGCTCGGCGCCACTTTTCTCAGCTCGAAGGTGCAGGTCGGCGAACCGGAACCCGGCTCCCCGCTGCTGTACCGCGATCACGACTTCAACGTCTCGTCGAAGGCGATCAACGACAGCTTCCCCGGCTCCGAAGAGCTCTTCATCATCGCCCGCACCGACGAGAAGGGCGGCATGAAGCGGCCCGAAGTGATCCGGGCGCTGCAGGACTTCCAGAACTACATGCTCCTCGACGAGACGCTCGGCGGCGCCAAGGGACTCAACAACCTGGTCACGCAGGTCAATCAGATGACCCGCAACGACGACCCGCGCTGGGCCGTCGTCCCGGGCCGCGACAGCGAGATCGGCGGCCTGATGTTCATGTCCATGATGTCCGCCCCGGTGCCCGGCGCACTGCTCGAGTTCGTCGACACCGACGAGCAGGTCGCCAACATGGTGTTCTACTACAAGGACCACACCGGCGAGACCATCCGCCGGGCGATCCACATGGTCAAGCAGTGGCGCGATGACGTCGGCTCGAAGGTGCCGGGGCTCAACATCGAGCTTGCCGGCGGCCCGGTGGGCGTCACCGCGGCCATCAACGAGGAAGCCTTCGACACGAACCTCATCGTGGTGCCCGCCGTGCTGGCGCTGATCTTCGTCTTCACCCTGTGGTTCTACCGCTCGGTGCACTCCGGCTTCATGATGCTGGTCTCCATGGGCTTCGCCACCACGCTGACCTACGCCTGCATGGGCCTGCTCGACATGGGCCTCAACGTGAACACCGTGCCGATGATCGCGGTCGGCATCGGGCTGGGCGTCGACTACGCGATTTACATGATGGACCGCATCAAGGAAGAGATGCACGTGGCGAGCGGTCTGCAGGAGGCCGTAACCCGCGCCGTGGCGACCACGGGAGTGGCCATCGCCTTCACGGCCACCACGCTCGTCGGCGGCATCATCATGTGGGTGTTCATGTCCGACCTGCGTTTCCAGGCCGACGCCGCGCGGCTGCTGATCATCATGCTGGTGCTCAACGCCTGCTCGGCCATGTTCCTGGTGCCCGCCTGGGTCGACATCTTCCGGCCGAAGTTCATCATGCAGGCCGGCGAGGAACGCTGGGCGAAGGACGATCCGCGGTTGGTGGACGCCTGATCTGAAGGTCGCGACTGGCGTCGCTCCTACGGGGCGCTGGTAAGGGCGGTGCCGTCATCGGTCGCGACTGGCGTCGCTCCTACGGGGCGCTGGTAAGGGCGGTGCCGGGATCGGGTCGCGACTGGCGTCGCTCCTACGGGGCAAGCCCACGCCGGATCAGAACCCGGTAGGAGCGACGCCA
>JADZBS010000104.1 GCA_020851975.1 Gammaproteobacteria bacterium
CGCGGGTAGATTGCAGCCCCTTGCCGGGGCACCACCAGCGGGGAAGGGCATGACGCCGGCCGCGCGGCGCCGGCGCCGCCGCCGGCTGCGCCGCCAGGCGGCGGTGCTGCTGTTCCTCATGCTCGCCTTCGCGCTCGCCTGGTTCTTCGAGTCGCAGGCGACCACCACCGTCATCTTCGCGCGCTACGCCGAGATCGAAGCAGGCGCCGGCGCCAACCCCGGGTTGTCCGCCGCCGGGCAGGCGCGCGCCGAGGAACTTGCCCGCGTGCTCGGCAAGGCCGACGTCGTCGCCGGCGTCGACGCCATCTTCGCCACGCAGTACCGCCACACCCAGGAAACCGTCGAGCCGCTGGCGCGCGCGCTGCGCCTGCCCGTGCACGTCGTCGACGTGACCGACACCGGCGCGCTCCTCGAACGCATCCTCGGCGAGTGGAAGGGCAAGGTGGTGCTGGTCGTGACGCACCCCGAACCGCTGCCGGTGCTGATCCGCGAACTTCACGGCAGCAAGAAGGTGCCGGCCATGGCCGCCACCGAGCACGACAACCTCTACGTCGTCAGCATCCCCTGGTACGGCAAGGTCAAGACGCTGCGCCTGAAGTACGGGGCGCCTTTCGTGCCGCCTGCCGCGCCGACCGCAGCGACCCTGCCAGTGCCTGCCGCTGGATGAAGCCCTGCGCATCGAGCGCCGGGTAGGGCAGGCCGCGTGCCCGGCAGTGGCGCGCCGCCGCCGGGTAGGACCACTCGAAGAGCAGCTCGCGATAGGTCGTCGCATCCAGCCGGCAGTGGTCGTAGAGCCCGGCCGCCTCGCGCTGGCGCGCCGCCTCGTAGAGGATCACCGCGGCAGCCACCGAGACGTTCAGCGACGCCACCAGCCCGCGCATCGGCACGTGCAGCTCCGCCTCCGCCAGGGCCGCGGCGCGCGCCGACACGCCGAGCAGTTCCGACCCGAGCAGGAGTGCTGTCGGGCGCGTGAAATCCCAGCCGCGGTAGTCCGTGGAACGGGATGATAAATTCGCTGCAACGATATGAAATCCTGATGATTTAAGTGCTGTCGCAGCCGCCTCCAGGTCGCGGTGCAGGCGTACCCGCACCCACTTGCGGCTGCCGCCGGAGATGCCGCGATGACGGGCAAACTCCCCGCCCGGCGACACCGCATGCAGTTCGCTCACGCCCACCGCATCGCAGGTGCGCAGCACCGCCGCGATGTTGTGCGCCTTGTGCACGTCCTCGGCCAGCACGGTCAGGTCCGGCTGGCGCCGGTCGAGCACGGCCTTGAGCTTGGCAAAACGCGCCGGGGTCATGGCCGCTACTGTACCCGGCCCGCCGCAGGCCGCGCACACCCTGCGCTAGAATGCCCCGCGAGTCTCTCCCACGGCGCCCCGATAGCTCAGGGGATAGAGCGTCCGCCTCCTAAGCGGAAGGTCCCGCGTTCGAATCGCGGTCGGGGTACCAAGAACTCAATCACTTACGTGCGCTGCGACTGGGTGCCAAGTCCCCGGGGTAGCGGGAAATGAGGTCACGGCCACCCCGGTGGCCAACCATTGGTCGCGACCGGTCAGATGCAATGATAGTCAGAACAGTGCTGCTGGTGGCGTATGTCACCTGGAGCCCGACACGCTGATCGCGAGTCTTACCAGCTTGGCGCCGACGAGGTTGAGACCACCGGGTTTTCCTACACCGATGACGCGGAGAAAGAGATCTCCGTTTTTCTTTTCGTTACTCGGCGGCGTCCTGCGCGTTGCGAAGCGCCGCTATCAGAAGCCTCTATGCGATGCCAGCGCTCACCAAACAGGCTTTCAACGGCCAGTTTGGGTATCGGCGTATCCATGTCATTCTCGGCCGCCAAGGCCATGAGTTCAGTGCCAAAACTCAACAGAACGATGTTATGTCAAAAACAGTCTTGCTCCAAACTTCCCAAAAAAAACAGTTCGCGCACAAATCACACGCGCATGCGGGGCGGTTCAATCCCGACGTTCCATGGTTAAATTGACGTGAGTTTCGGGGCCGCCAAATGGGCAAGGTCAGGGCGTACCATTTGGACCGATCAGCACAACAAGAACAAGGAATCGCAAGGAAAAACCTCGCGCCGCACGTTATCGCGCTACTGATGCTGCCTGGAATTGCGTCAGCTACGTCATTCACTCCCCTCGGATTCTTGCCCCATGGCAACAATAGCAGCGTTGCTTGGGGAGTCTCTGCTGATGGAACCACTGTGGTTGGGCGTGGGAACTCGGCATCGGGATACGAAGCATTCCGCTGGAATAGCGCCGAAGGAATGGTGGGATTGGGTGATCTCCCCGGCGGCGGCTTTCAAAGTGAGGGCCTGGCAATATCCAGTGATGGCTCAACAGTCGTTGGGTTCGGTAAGTCGCCCCCTGATCAAAGCGTAGAAGGCTTCCGGTGGTCATCGGGGAGCGGGATGGTTGGTCTCGGGAAACTATCGGGCGATACGCAGAGCAGCGCATGGGGAGTATCCGCCGATGGTTCAACCGTGGTCGGTTGGAGCAGCAGGAACAATGGCTCCGTGTATGAAGCATTTCGTTGGAACTCGACCGACGGCATGTTTGGACTCGGCGGGCTTCCGGATGCAGCGCTCACTCAGGCGCTCGGGGTATCTGCGGATGGATCGGTTGTCGTTGGCTTTGCTAACGGACCATCGAGTCAGACACCGTTTCGCTGGTCTGCCGCTGATGGCATGGTCGGCTTGGGCCACCTGCCCGGCGGCTCCTATGCTGGGGCTAACGATGTTTCGTCGGACGGCTCGATCATAGTTGGGTCCGGCCAGACCGCTACTGGATCTGAAGCATTCCGTTGGACCCAGGCTGGTGGAATGGTCGGTCTCGGCGAGTTGGCGGGTGGCACAGAGTGGAGTGACGCCTATGCGGTTTCAGCCGATGGCTCAGTCATTGTCGGCAGCAGCGCCGATGCACTCGGTGAACAGGCTGTTATTTGGACTGCTGAGGGAGGCATGCAGCGGCTGTTAGACGTTCTGGTCGCGGGGGGCGTCGATCTGACAGGGTGGACCCTTACTGCGGCTTACGATGTTTCAGACGATGGTAGGTTCATCGTTGGTTCGGGATATGATCCGGATAACCATCAAGCGGCGTTCCTTGCCGAGTTAACCCCGGTGCCGATTCCCGCCGCTGCATGGCTCTTCGGTAGTGCCAGCGCGGGACTCGGTTTCCTCAGACGGAGCGCATCGCCACGCGTCACCGAGCCATCAGAAGACACGGCGTTGCGACGCCCCAGCCCGTCGTCCAACCCTCACCGATACATCCCCATCACCGCCAACAGGCTTCTCTCCACCGCTGCCATCTCCGCCGGTTTCAAACGCGGCAGCGGCCCTTTCTTCAGGCGCCGACTTTCGAGCGTTCGCGGTTGCTCGGGCATGGCCTGGCAGCTCTGTCGGAGCAGGAAATCGGCCTGAACGATCAGTACCGTGCGCGTCCTGCCGGCCTAGGCGCCGCGATTGGGGCTGAGATCGCCGAGCCAGACTTCCCCGCGCCGCATCAGCGTTTGCTCCGCTGTGTTCGGTAACGCACTGGCTTGTCTTGCACGCGCGGTGGTTCTGCCAAAGCCAGCGCCTCATTATCGAGGGGCAGGGCCTCTTCGGCGATGGCGAGCGGGTCGTCGCCTCCAGCGCGAGCTGCCCGGGCAGCTCGTGCAATTTCACCGAGAAACCGTTCGCGTTCCCGTCGGGCGAGGTATTCGGCAATCGCCTGGCGCGCGACATCGGACTTGGGGCGCTGGCTCGCTGCCGCCTCACGGCTGAGCTGAGCGTCCAGGTCTTCGGGTAGACGGATGCTGATCAGCGACATGGTGTACCGCATGACAAGACGTATGTCACAGGAGTATACGTCGTGACAGGAGTTGACCTTCTATCTCGAGGCGTGCCTCGAGGAAGGCGATCGGGCGGGTGAGCCAGTAGCGCTCTGAGTTCTCGTCTTTCCTCCCCGACCCCCGAGGAGTACGCTGCCTCAAAGGGGATGCACCACCACGACATGGAGGGCCATGCCATGGCTACTTCCAGGTGCTGTCGCTCCGTTGTCGCCGCCACGGTCTCGGCGGCCTTGTTCTCCGCCGGCCTGTCTGTCCTGGCCACGACACCGACGCTCGCCCAGGGGACCACCGCGGACGAGGTGCCGGTCGCGGCATCCCGCGCGTTCGTCGTTCCGGTCACGGGTGTCGCCGGGCGCCTGATCACTGATCTCGGCCCGCATTCCTCCCGGTTGCGCGGGCAGATGCTGTTCGAGCAACGGCGCGATGCCTCGGGTGCGGTAGCACTCGTGCTGCGCGATGTGAACCTGCTCGGCCAGTCGGTGCCGACGAGTCGCGGGCCGACGGGCCCGCACTCGCTGCGCTTCGGGCCGGGCGCACCGGTGCCGGTCGTCGTCGATCCAGCCACCGGCCGGCTGGTGTCGAGCATGGTGCTCCTCGGGCATTACGCGCTGATCGACCGGCTGGTCGGCACGAAGCAGATTTCCCGCGACCAGTGGGCGCCGTTCAGCGAGAGTTTCGGCGGTGAACTGCGCGCGCGCCTGAATATGTCAGGGCTGCTGCCGGATGCGCCGGCGACGTTCACCGGTCACGTGCGGCTGAAACTCGCCGCGCCGGTGGCGGGCGCGATCCGGGAGCTGGAATTTACGGTGCCGCCGACGCCGATCGCCTGGCTGCCGCCGGCCTGCGATGCGCGCGGGGCGGCATTCCGCGTGTTGCCGATCCAGCCGGTGTTCGTGCGCCATGGGCCGGATGACGTGTGGCCGACGGGCGGCTCGTTCGACACGCTGCTGGAGCACGCGCAGGCGGTGTGGAACAAGGCATGCGTCACCCTGGTGGCGCGCCGGCCGCTGTGGATCGATGACGGCGCGCTCAAGGTCCTCGATGGCAACGACGAGGATGTGGCGTTGCGCGATGGCGAGCAGGGTGCGGCGGATACTGTGGAGGTCTACGTGGTTGCTTCGGCGCCGATCTTCGGCGGACCGGCGACGTACGGCAGCGGCGCCGGATCGGCGCATGTCATCATCGGCGACGATACGTTGACCGCAGATCCGCCAAGCCTCAACGCGCTGGCGCACGAGATCGGGCATGTGCTGGGGCTCTGTCATCCCGGCGTCGGCGAACTCTGGTGCAACACGGGAAACATCGTTCTCGTCGAGGGCTCGCCGGGCACGGTGATGGAGCCCTCGGGTGCCGATGCCGACAACCCGGACCTGCAGAGCCTCGACAACTGCCTCAACGTCGCGAGTCCGCTGCTCGTGTACCGGCGCCTGTACTGCTGCCTGCGGCCGGACTGCGAGAGCGACTGTACGGCGGAGCTGCAGTAGCGAGGTATGGCGGGAGAGCCAGGTCGGCGGCGTGCTGAAAAACTTCGAAACTTCGACCCGGCACCAAGCTCCCCGGCACCAGGCTACCGCAACCGCGCGGCGGCGGTGCACATGTTCTTGAGCTTCTGGAAGGCGTTGGCGCGTGTCTGGTACTTGAGGCCGCAGTCGGGCGCGAGGATGACGCGTTCGCGGTCGATGTAGGGCAGGGCGCGCTCGACGCGGGCGACGATCTCCTCGACGGTGTCGACTTCCGACGTGCCGAGGTTGATGACGCCGAGCATGATGTTGTGGTCGGGCAGGGCGCGGAGGATCGAGCAGTCGAGCTTCGACTGTGCGGTCTCGATGGAGATGCGGTCGCAGGGGACATCGCGCATCTCCGCCATGAAGTGATACTGGTTGGGCTTGTTCTGCACCTTCTGGCCGTAGCCGAAGCAGATGTGCACGGCGGTCTTGCCGGTGACGCCCTTCAGCGCCCGCTGCAGGGCGGCCACGCCGAACTCGCGCGCGGCCTCCGAGCGCGCTTCGAGGTAGGGCTCGTCGATCATGACGATCTCGATGCCGGCGGCGTGCAGGTCGCGGATCTCGGCGTTGACGGCATCGGCGTAGGCGAGTGCCATGTCGCCGTCGCTGGGGTAGTAGTCGTTCTGCGCCTGCTGGCTCATGGTGAAGGGGCCGGGCACCGAGAGCATGGTGGTGCGGGTGGTGTTGGCCACCAGGAAGCGTGCGTCCTCGATCTCGACCGGGTGCTTGCGGCGGATGGGGCCAACGACGCGCGGCACCTCGTGCATGGCGCCGGTGCGGTCCATGGCCTTGCCGGGGTTGTCGAGGTCGATGCCCTCGAGCGCGGTGGCGAAGCGGTTGGAGTAGCTCTCGCGCCGGATCTCGCCGTCGGTGATGATGTCGAGGCCGGCGTCCTCCATGTCCTTGATGGCGAGCCGCGTGGCATCGTCCTGGGCGGACTTCAGGAACTCGGGCGCGATGCGCCAGATGTCGGCGGCGCGCACGCGCGGCGGCAGCCGCTTGGCGAGCCGCTCCTTGTAGACGAGCCAGTCGGGCTGCGCGTAGCTGCCGACGATGGAGCAGGGAAAGAGTTTGCCGGCCATTACCATTGCCTCATTTCTGCGAGTCTTGCCACGGCCGCGCTCCGCAGGAGCCCGGCATCGAGTCCGGTGAGAAAGAAACTATAACCTTCCGCGACGCAGAGGTCGTGCATGGCCTTGCTGGAGGGGAAGGTGCCGAGCGCGATGCCGTGCGCGCGCGCCGCGGCGGCCACGGTGCGAAACGCCCGCTGCATGTCGGCGTGCATGGGCTCGTCCGGGCAGCCGAGGCTGATGGCCATGTCGCCCGGCCCGACGAAGATGCCGTCGAGCCCGGGCACGGCGGCGATCTCTGCCACGTTGGCGAGGCCTTCGGCTTCCTCCACCATGACGATGACGGCGGCCTCGGCGTTGGCCCGGGCGACGTACTCGGCGGCGTTGCGGCTGTAGCCGTAGCCGCGCGTGCGGCTCGCGGTGACGCCGCGCGTGCCGAGCGGGGCGAAGCGGGCGGCAGCCACGATGCGCCGGGCCTGTTCGGCGGTGCGCACCAGCGGGATGATCACTCCGGCGGCACCCATGTCGAGGATCTGGCGGATGTCGGCGGGGTCGTCGTCGTTCATGCGCACGACCGGGCTCGTCGCGGTGGTTTCGCTGGCGCGGATCAGCTCGAGGATATCGCGCAGGCCGAGCGGAAAGGCTTCGGCGTCGATGAACAGCCAGTCGAAGCCGGCACGGCCGAGGAGTTCGGCGACGACCGGCGAGATCGACGCCGAGGCGGCCAGCAGCCGCTCCCGGGCGCGGAGCCGTTCGACGAAGGATCGGGATGCCATGTCAGTTCTTGTCCGGGCGCCGGATGGCGCGTTCAGGCAGTTTCAGTCTCCGGCTCTCGAGCGTCCAGCCCCGGCCGGTGCCGTACTGGGCGTCGAGGCGCATCATCCAGCGGTAGTTCACGCGGGCGAAGACGATCGTGAAGACGACCGTGACCAGCAGGGGCTTCCAGCTGAAGAGCCAGGTGGCGCCATTGTGCCAGAAAAGGACCGCCGCCAGCCCCAGGTAGAGATAGAAGTTGAAGACGACCGAGGAGATGATCGCGAAACGCAGGTACTTCTTCGGGGTGCCGCTGAATTCCACGGGGTGTCTCCTAGATGGGCTTGGCGATGGCCAGCAGCACGATGAGCAGGCCGTAGACCATGACGGCCGGCGAGGTGATCAGGAAGAACCACCAGTGGCGGTGCATGGCGCGCTCGAAGCGCACCATGTCGCCCGAAGCCTTGATCCGGCGCTTGTTGCCGCCGAAGTGCGACATGTAGTAGTCGGTGATCTCGATCGGGATGAAGAGCCCGATGACGATCAGCAGCTTGAGATCCAGCCAGGCGACACCGGCGTTCCAGCCGCCGGCGATGTACATCATGGGGCCGGTGACCAGCACGATCGGAAAGAAGACGTGCTCGTAGATGACGACTTCGTCGAAGCGTTCCATCGCCCAGTCGCGCACGGGGATGATTTCGGCATCGTGCGGGTTGCGCCGCCAGGCCTTCATGATCGGCAGCAGGTAGTAGGCGTAGGCGGTGGAGGCGCTCCAGATCCAGCCGAGGGCTGCCGTGACGTGCACGAACTTGATGTAGAGGTAGTAGGGCGCCAGCGTCGTTCCGATGTATTCGAGCATCGCCACAGGCCTTTCGTGTTTATGTCAGAATCGGCACCGGCACGGTCGTCAATTGTATTGACTGATTTCGGCTTGTAAACCGGATGGGGTCCGCGATGCTCTCACTCACCCAATTCGTTCGCCGGGCGGCCCGGGTCAACCGCACGGGCACGGCCACGATCTGCGACGGCCGGCGCCGGACCTGGGCCGAGGTTGCCGACCGGGTCAGGCGCACGGCCGGCATGCTGCGGGGCCTGGGAGTCGCCCCGGGCGACCGGGTCGCGATCCTCGCGCCGAACTCCGACACCTACTTCGAGTACCTGTTTGCCGTGGCCTGGGCGGGCGGCGTGCTGGTCCCGGTCAACACCCGGCTGGCACCCCCCGAGATCCTGCATGTGCTACGCAGCAGCGGGGCGCGCGTCCTCGTCGTGGCCCGCGAGTTCGTAGACACCGTCGCCGCGCTGCGCGGCGAACTGCCGGACGTCGGGCACGTGGTGTACATCGGCCACGATGCCGCGCCGGCCGGTTGCCTGGCCCACGAGCAGCTCATCGCCGCCGCGGAGCCGGTCGAGGATGCCGGCCGCGGGGGCGAGGACCTCTACGCCTTCTTCTATACCAGCGGCACCACCGGCTGGCCGAAGCCAGCGATGATCACGCACGCGGGCCTCTTCCTGAACGTGCTGCAGTGGATCGCGGCCGTGGGCGTCACCCGGGAGGACCGGTTCCTGATCATCCCGCCGATGTTCCATGCTGCCGGGGCGGAGAACAGCATTGCCGCGACGGCGCTGGCGGCGACTGCCTGCATCATGCCGCGCTTCGACGTGCTCGAGGGCCTGCGCCTGATCGCCGGCGAGCGGCTGACCAAGCTGCCGCTGATCGCCACCATGCTCGACATGATGCTGCGTCACCCGCAGGTCGGGGAGTTCGACCTGTCGAGCGTCACGCGGATCACCTACGGTGCCTCGCCCATCCATGAGGACCTGTTGCAGCGGGCGATGGCGGCGCTGCCGGGTGCCCGGTTCTACCAGATCTTCGGCCAGACCGAGGGCGGGCCCACGGTCACCGTCCTGCCGCACGAATGGCACGCCACCGCCGGGCCGCGCGCCGGCAAGCTGCGCTCGGCCGGCTACCCCATGATCGGCGTGGACGTCTGCATCCTGGATGCCGGGGGCAACGAGCTGCCGGCCGGCGTCACGGGCGAGATCTGCGTGCGCGGCCCGGGCGTGTCGCCCGGCTACTGGGGCCTGCCCGAGGAGACGCAGGCGGCCTTCTGCCGCGGCTGGCTGCGCACGGGCGACGCCGGCTACCTCGACGATGACGGCTTCCTGTTCATCTCCGACCGGGTCAAGGACATGATCATCTCCGGCGGCGAGAACATCTATCCCGCGGAGGTCGAGCGCGTGCTGCTCGGGCACGAGGCGGTGGCGGAGTGCGCCGTCATCGGCATCCCGAACGAGAAGTGGGGCGAGCAGGTCCACGCCATCGTGCGCCTGCGCGATGGCCAGTCGGTGACCGGGGACGCCCTGATCGCGCACTGCCGCGCGCATCTCGCCGGCTACAAGTGTGTGCGCAGCGTGGAGTTTCGCCAGGAGCCGTTTCCGCTGAGCCCGTCCGCAAAGGTGCTCAAGCGCGACCTGCGCGAGCCTTATTGGCAGGGCCGCGACCGGTCGATCTGACAGGGGACGGTGCCGGGTCGAAGTTTCGAAGTTTTTGAAAACGGGCGAATACGGGGACAGTTTACTCAATTGGCTCGCCCATCCAATGGAATCCAACCGATCGGCACTACGAGCCAATTGAGTAAACTGTCCCCGTATTCGCCCGTTTTCAAAAACTTCGAAACTTCGACCCGGCACCGTCCCCCATGAAACTCTACACCGCGATGCTTTCGCCCTTTGCCGCGCGCTGCCGGATGCTGATCCATGCGCGTGGGCTGGCGGTGGAGTTCGTCGAGTATCCGCACGCGGTATCGAAGGAGGAGCTGCGGGCACTGAACCCGATCGGCAAGATCCCGATCCTGGTCGCCGGTGACACGGTGCTGCCGGAATCCGAGACCATCTGCGAGTACCTGGAGGACCTCGGCAGCGGGCCGGCCCTGCGGCCGGCCGACAGCCTCGATCGCGCGCGCATGCGCCTGCTCGGCCGCATCGCAGACCTGTACCTTTTCGAGCCGTTGAGCCCGCTGTTCGCCCACCTCTCGCGCAAGCGTCGCAACCAGGAGGTGGTCGACGCGGGTCTCGCGAGGATCCGGCTCGGGCTCGACATGCTGGAGCGGTTTCTCGGCGACCAGCGGTTCGCCGTGGGCGATGCGCTGACTCTCGCCGACTGCAGCCTCGTACCCGTCCTGTTCTTCCTGGTGACCTACCTGCCCATGCTCGGTGAAGCCGAGCCGCTCGGCCGGCATCCGAAAACGGAGCGCTATTGGGCGACCATCCAGACGAACGAGTATGCTGCCCGCGTCATTGGCGAGATGCGCCAGGCGATGGCCGAGAAGGCGGCGCAGGCCAGGGCAGCCAGCGCCGCGCGCCAGGGATCGGATGGCGCCACGACCTGACACGGATTCCCCCGGCTCATCAGGAGTTCCACGATGTCCAGGCCCCTCGCACACCCGCACACCCGCGTTTCCGTCCTCGCGCTCGCCTGTGCCGTCGCCGCCACGGCCAGCGCCGGCGATTCCCGCGAGCTGCCGGTCTACCGCATCCCGAACCTCCCGGAGAGCGGTGAGGCGTACTACGCGCCCGATGGCGTTCACCTCATCGCCCAGGTGAAGGACGCCGCCGCCCAGCAGCCCGGCGAGCGCAAGGTCGGCGGCGCGTTGACCTACACGTTCACCGACCGGGGCGAGGACATCCGGCGCATCAACGACCGGGGCATGGATGCCTGCTCGTGGTTTTTCCCGGACGGCAAGCGGCTGCTGTGGACGTCGACCCGCGACCACATCGGCGACCTGCCGGCCGGCAACTGGTCGGACGACGCCGACTACCCCCAGGGCGCCGAGCTCTATTCCTCCGATCTCGACGGCGGCAACGTGCGCCGCCTGACCGACAACCGCTGGTACGACGCCGAGGCGACGGTATCACCGGACGGCCGCTGGATCGTGTTCGGGCGCCAGATCGACGGCAATGCCGATCTCTGGCGCATGAAGCCAGACGGCACGGAGCAGACTCAGCTCACCTTCACCAGCGACTGGCAGGAGGGAGAGGCGTACTTCATGCCGGACAGCGAGACGGTGATCTTCCGCGCCTGGAAGCAGAGCGAGAAGATGCGGCTGGAGGAGCTCGACCGCAGGAACGGCACGCGCAGCCAGACGCCGATGAACATCTACTCGATGAAGATCGTCGGTGCCGACCGCGACGTGCAGCCCCGCACCTTTACGGCAGACACGAACTGGGCGCCGTTCCCCGCGCCCGATGGCCGGCACTTCCTGGTCGTGCGCATCATCGAGCGCGGCAACTGGGAGATCTATCTCGCCGACATGGCCGGTGGCGAGCCGGTGCGTCTCACCTTCAACGACGGCTGGGACGGCATGGGCGCGTTCTCGCCCGACGGGAAGAAGATGGTCTTCACGCGCAGCGAGCCGGGCAGCCACGCGCTGTACTCCTACGTGATGGACGTGTCCTCGCTCGACCTCGGGCCGAAGAACGACCGCGGCGTGCCGCCGCGCGCGACCCCGCCGGCGGGCTGGCAAGCGGATCCGGATTTCGCCGCCTGGCGTTGAGGAACGGGCGGCAGGACCGCGTTGCGCCGGAAAACTTCGAAACTTCGACCCGGCACCTGCTACGGCAGTCGTGCCGACTATGAGGACAGCTCGCGCGTCATTGCCGCCATCCCGATCCAGCCGGTCTCGAAGGCAGGCGCGGGCAGCGGCGCGGCGAAGTGGAAGCCCTGACCGATGTCGCAGCCCATGGCGGTGAGTGCGGCGAGCGTGGCCGGATCCTCGATGCCCTCGGCGACGACCTTCAGGCCGACGGCGTGCGCCAGTTGCACGATGGAGGCGACGATGTCGCGGTCGCGCGTGCTGGCGGTGATGCGTGAGACGAAGGCGCGGTCCACCTTCAGCTCGTCGGCGGGCAGATCGCGCAGATAGGCGAGGCTCGAGTAGCCGGTGCCGAAGTCATCGATCGAGGTGCGCAGGCCGATGTCGCGCAGCCGCCGGAGCATGCACAGGCTGTGCGCCGGATCCTGCATGAGCGAGCTCTCGGTCAGCTCGAGCGTGAGTTGAGCGGCGGGCAGGCTCCACACGCCGAGCGCTTCGGTGACGAGGTCGGCCAGGTCGCCGTCGTCGAAGTTGCCGGCGGCGAGGTTGATGGCGAGACCGAAGCCGGGCTGTCGCTGCGACCAGGCGGCCGCCTGGCGCAGGCCCGCGTTCAGCACGAACCACAGCAGCGCGCGGATGCCGCGGGACTGTTCGATGGCTGGCAGGAACTGCCCGGGCGGCACCCAGCCGGTGCCTGGCTTGTTCCAGCGCACCAGGGCCTCGGCGCCGACGAGCTGGCCGGTGACGAGCGCCACCTTGGGCTGGTAGAAGAGTTCGAACTCGCCCGCCTCGAGGGCCTCTTCCACGTCGAACCAGCTGTGCGCCGCCTGCGCCCGGGCGGCGCCGGGCAGCGACGGGGCATAGAGCACGTGAGGCTCGTCGCGGCTGCGGGCGCTCTCGAGGGCGACTTCGCACTGGCGCAGCAGTTCCTCACCGGCCTCGGCCGTGCCTGGCAGCAGGCCGATGCCGATGTGCGCCTTCACGCAGGCACGGCCGGTGCCGATCGACACCGCCTCGCGGGCGGCGCGCCCCACCTTGTCGGCGGCAAGGAGCGCGTGACCCGCGTGCAGCGCCTGGTGGATCAGGAGCGCGAAGGTGCGGCTGTCGATCTCGATGCTGCGGTCGTGCGTGCGGGCGATGGCCCGCAGCCGCTCGGCGAAATGCTCGACCACCCGGTCGCCGCCGCCATAGCCGAAGCGTTCGTTGACGGCGCCGAGGCCGGCGAGTTCGACCAGGAGCAGCGCGGTCGAGCCCATCGTGGATGTGCGCTGCAGGCGCTCGATCTCGTCCAGCAGGCCGGCGTAGCGCAGCGGCGTCGCTTCCGGCCCGTGTGCAGTGGCGTCCATGGGCGTGGCATCAGCCGAGGAAGTAGTTCTGCGGGTCGAGTCCGAAGGCGCCGACCTCGTGGCCGGTGACGATCCAGCGCGCGTCGGGCTCGTGCTGGTCGCTCGGGCACTCGCGCAGGTCGAGGGTGCGATGCTCGCGCAGCGGCTGCTTGCCGGCATCGAGCACGAGCATGATTCGCGGCCGCAGCCGGCGCACGCGGTTCTGCTCCACCACGATTGCCACTTCGCCCGTATTGAGCTCGACGATGCTGCCGGTCGGGAACATGCCGAGCGCCTGCACGAACTGTTCGACCAGTTCCTTCTGGAACTGCACGTTCGCCATGGCGTGCAGCTCGCGGATGGCATCGTAGGTGGAGCGCGCTTTCGCCCACGGGCGGTGGCTGGTCATGGCGTCGTAACAGTCGACCAGGCCGCCGATGCGCGCGAACACCGGAATCTCCGCGCCTTTCAGGCCGCGGGGGTAGCCGGAGCCGTCGTGACGTTCGTGGTGACCCTCGATCATCACCAGCACATTGGGATCCACGCCGGACGTGGCACTCACCATCTGCAGGCTGTGGGCGACGTGCTCGCGCACGGCCTCGCGCTGGGCTGCCGAGAACTTGCCCGGGTGGGCGAGCAGTGATTCCTGCAGGCGCGCCTTGCCGACGTCGAGCAGCATGCCGCCCATGGCCAGGGTATCGAGCCCGGCGCGGTCGAAACCGAGGTGTCGGCCGAGGATCACCGCCCACACGGCAGTGGCGATGGAGTGGTGATAGGCGTACTCGTCACGCTTGCGCAGGGCGACGAGCCAGGCCATGGCATCCTGGTTGCGCAGGATGCTGTCGATCATCGGCTGCACGGCGGTCCGGACCTGGGCGACGTCCACGCCGGCACCCTTGCGGATCTGGCCCAGCACCTCCTGCATGGTGGCGACGGCGGTGTCGTAGGCGCGCAGCGACCGCGGTGCTTCCAGGCGGGTCGACACGGTGTTGTCGTAGTCCTGGCGGCCGGCAAGCTCGCCGGCGACGGCGGCGGCAGGGTGGGGCCGCGAGGCGGGACGGGCGGCGCGGCTGGCACCCGGGTGTCCGTGCTGGTGCGGCTCGTCGGGCTTTGCCGTGGCCGCAGAGCGGGCTTCGAGGGCCTTCATGAGCTGCTCGCGCGGCAGCGTGCTGCGGGCGACGTCGACGTAGACGTGCCGGCAGTACTGGCGCAGCAGCTCGAGTTCCTGGTCCTCGCGGATCTCGAAGCCCTGGAACAGGAACGGGGTTTCGAGCCACGGGCGATCGAGCGCGGCGACATACATGCCCCGCTCCAGGTTGGCGGTGTCGATCTTGCTCCGCTCGAACAGCAACGTAGCGCCCAGCCGTGCCGTGACGATAGCCTTGCCGGGATGATAGCGGCCGGCCCTTGCGGCGCCGTGGCAGACGTCACAATCCTTCGAAACTTCGACCCGGCACCCGTGACTCGGGCAGAATTGCGGCATGGCTGGTGCAGGCAGCAAGGAGACGTCGTGAACAGCATGGTGGTCCTGAGCGTGGTGGTGCCCTTCCTGCTGGCGGCGGCGCTCTTTGGCCCGAGTTACGTGCTGGCGCTGAAGCGCAACCGGCAGCTCGGCACGGATGCGCCCGAGACGCAGACCTATACCTGGGGTTACTTCCTCGGCTACAGCGGCATCGGCACGGGTCTCTTCATGGTGCTCGCCGGCATGGTGCTGATCGCTGCGGGCCTGTACACCGGGTGGGCCTGGATCGGGATCCTCTACGGCGTGGGGCTGGCGATCGCGAGCTACGGCGTGCTGACGCGCCGGCGCTGGGGGTGGCTGGTCCACATCCCGCTCAGCCTCAACATGGGCCTGTGGGCGTTCAACAGCGTGTACTTCTCCAACCGCTGGCGCGAGCTGCCCTGGCACTAGGCAGCCGGGTTGCCCGCCGAGCGCCCGATGACCGCCGCCGCGAGCTCACCCGTCACGCCACGCACCGTCGCCTTCGTCGGCCTCGGGGTGATGGGCTACCCGATGGCCGGGCATCTGGCGCGCGCGGGCCACCACGTGACGGTCTACAACCGCACGGCGGCGAAGGCCGAGGCGTGGGTGCGCGAATACGGCGGTCGCCGGGCGCCGACGCCACGCGCGGCGGCGACGGGCGCTGATCTCGCGTTCACCTGCGTCGGCAACGACGACGACGTACGCAGCGTGGTGCTTGGCCCGGAGGGCCTGTTTGCGGGTCTCGCGAACGGGACCTTGTTCGTCGACTGCACCACGGCTTCGGCGGAGCTGGCGCGCGAACTCGCGGCGGCCGGTGCGGCCCGCGGCATCGGCTGCGTGGATGCGCCGGTGTCGGGCGGGCAGGCAGGAGCGGTGAACGGGCAGCTCACCGTGATGTGCGGCGGCAGCGAGGCGGATATCGACGGCATGCGTCCGGTGGCGCTCGCTTTCGCCCGTGCGGTGACGCGCATCGGCGCGAGCGGCAGCGGGCAACTCGCCAAGATGGTGAACCAGATCTGCATCGCCGGCCTGCTGCAGGGGCTCGCCGAGGGCATCGCCTTCGGCGAGGCGGCGGGCCTCGACATGAAGCTCGTGCTCGGCGTGCTCGGCCAGGGCGCGGCGCAGAGCTGGCAGATGGCGCAGCGCGGCCCGACCATGGTCGAGGATCGCTTCGACTTCGGCTTCGCGGTGGACTGGATGCGCAAGGACCTGGCGCTCTGTCGCGCCGAGGCCCGGCGCCATGGCATCGAGTTGCCGGTCGCCGCCCTCGTCGACGGCTTCTACGCCGAGCTTCAGGCGCGCGGTGGCGGCCGCTGGGATACCTCGAGCCTGGTGCGGCGCCTGCGCGTGCGGACTTAAGTAACAACGGCCCGACAAGTTCCCGAATCCGTTGGATCATGCCGACACAGGTCTGCCGCCGCCCGATGGGCGACGATCGACCGGCCCGCAACAACAGAACGATCATCGTCGGGACCAGCAGCGTGCACAGGCATCATGATCGGGGACGGCGACGCGAGCAGCGCCTGGCCGGCCCGCAACGACCAACGCGGGCCGAACTGCTTGTCGGCCAACTGACCGGCAGGCGTGGTCCGGCGCCCGGGCTGCTGCACGAGCGGCGCAACGGCACCGAAAGGCGCCGGCACTCGGCCTGGTCCTTCTTCTATGGGGGGCTGCGCCCGCGCCGTCGCTTCGGGCGACGGGCCGGCGACGAACATCGCACCTTTCTCGACTGGCACGAGCCGGGCGTGCTCTACCTCGCGCTCGCCATCCTGCTCATGAGTTGCACGGATGCGCTGTTCACGCTGAACCTGCTGGCGGTCGGCGGCGAGGAACTCAACGTCGTCATGCGCCTGCTGCTCGGCCAGGGACCGGGTTGGTTCGTGTGGGTGAAGATCACCCTGACGGCAGCGAGCCTGGTGGTGCTGGCCACGGTGGCGCGTCGTCGGCTGCTCGGCCGGGTGCCGGTGGTGGCCCTGATCTGGCTCTTCGCGTTCGCCTACGCGGTGCTGATCGGCTGGGAGATCTACCTGCTCGGCTGGCACGCGACTGGCGTGGGCGAGGCCGCTCTCGAGGACATGGCGCGCTGGGTTGCCGGCTGAGGCCGGCACACTGGCGATCGCGAGCCGTGAACGGTGCAGCTTCCGGCCTGCGCCGCGGGGTTCTATCATGCATCGTTTCTCCGCGGTGTCCGTCCCTGCATGAGCCAGTCCCTGAAGGATCACTACCTGTCGTCGCCCCTGTTCGGGGCCAATGCCCCCTACGTCGAGGACCTCTACGACACGTTCCGCCGTGATCCGGCGGCAGTGCCGGCCAGCTGGCGCTCGTTCTTTGCCGGCATGGGATTGACCGGAGGGCCGGCGCCGGCCGCCAGGGCAACGTCCCCGGCTGCGACCCTGCCCCGGCCCATGGTGCCGGCGTACCCGGCCGAGGCCGCCGGCGCCAAGCAGGCAGCCGTGGCCCGGCTGATCCAGGTCTACAGCCAGCGTGGGCACCAGATGGCGGATCTGGACCCGCTCGGCCTGGCGGAAAGACAGGTGCCGCAGGTGCTGCGCCTGGAGCATGCCGGCCTCGGCGATGCCGATCTCGGCAGCGAGTTCTTCACCACGGGTCTCGCGAGCACCGGCGGGGCGAAGATGCGCCTCGCCGACATCCTGGCGCTGCTGCGCAGGGTGTACTCGGGCAAGGTGGGTGCCGATTACGCGCATCTCTCCCACGATGTGGAACGCAACTGGATTCGCGAGCGGCTCGAGCACGGCATGCTCGGGGAGATCTTCACGGCGGAGGAGCAGCGCCACATCCTCGGCCAGCTCACGGCGGCGGAGGGCATCGAGCGCTACCTGCACACGCGCTACGTCGGCCAGAAGCGCTTCTCGCTCGAGGGCGGCGACAGCCTCATCCCGATGCTCGACGATCTCATCCAGCAGGCCGGCGCGCGCGGCGTGCAGGAGATCATGGTCGGCATGGCGCATCGCGGGCGCATCAACGTGCTGGTCAACGTGCTCGGCAAGGCGCCGCAGGCGCTGTTCCGCGAGTTCGAGGGCAAGGTCAACCCCGAGACGATGACCGGCTCCGGCGACGTGAAGTACCACATGGGATTTTCCTCGGACATCCGCACGCCCGGCGGCAACGTGCACGTCGCGCTCGCCTTCAACCCCTCGCACCTGGAGATCGTCGACCCGGTGGTGGAGGGTTCAGTGCGTGCCCGCCAGGAACGACGCGGCGATGAGACCGGCGCCGAGGTGCTGCCGGTGCTGGTGCACGGCGACGCGGCCTTCGCCGCGCAGGGCGTGGTGGCCGAAACGCTGCAACTGTCGCAGGCGCGCGGCTTCGCCACCGGCGGCACGGTGCACCTCATCATCAACAACCAGGTGGGTTTCACCACCAGCGACCCGCGCGATGCGCGCTCCACGCCCTACTGCAGCGACATCGCGCGCATGGTGGAAGCGCCGATCTTCCACGTGAACGGCGACGATCCGCAGGCGGCCGTGTTCGTCACGCGCCTGGCGCTCGAATACCGGCAGACGTTTCGCAGGGACGTGGTGATCGACCTCGTCTGCTATCGCCGCCACGGCCACAACGAGGCCGACGAGCCGGCCGCGACGCAGCCGGGCATGTACCAGGTGATCCGCCGGCATCCGACCACGCGCCAGCTCTACATGCGCAGGCTGGTCGAGGCTGGCGTGATCGAGGCGAGCGAGGCCGAGCGCCTCGCCGAGGAATACCGCGAGCGCCTCGACCAGGGCCAGCCGCTGCCGCAGGCCGTGCTCGGCATGATCGGCAACGCCTACACGGTGGACTGGAGCCGGTTCCGGCGCGGTGACTGGGACGAGCCGGTGCGCACCGCGCTCGACGAGCCCGTGCTGCAGGAACTCGCGCGCGAGGTGACGCGCGTGCCGGCCGGCTTCACGTTGCACCCGCAGGTGGCGCGCATCATGCAGGACCGCGCCCGCATGGCCGCCGGCGAGCTGCCGATGGACTGGGGCTTCGCCGAGATGATGGCCTACGCGAGCCTGCTCCATGCAGGGTTGCGGGTACGTCTCACCGGCCAGGACAGCCGCCGCGGCACCTTCTTCCACCGCCACGCGGCGCTGCACGACCAGGCGAGCGGGCAGGCGCATCTGCAGCTCGACAGCCTCGCGCAGCGGCGCGGGGCGTTCACGGTGACTGATTCGCTGCTCTCCGAGGAAGCCGTGCTCGGCTTCGAATACGGCTACGCCACCACGGACCCCGACACGCTGGTCATCTGGGAGGGCCAGTTCGGCGACTTCGTCAACGGCGCGCAGGTGGTGATCGACCAGTTCATCAGCTCGGGCGAGGCCAAGTGGGGCCGGCTCTGCGGCCTGACGCTGTTCCTGCCGCATGGCCAGGAAGGGCAGGGACCGGAGCATTCCTCGGCGCGCCTGGAGCGTTTCCTGCAATTGTGCGCCGAATTCAACATGCAGGTCTGCGTGCCCACCACGCCCGCGCAGATCGTCCACCTGCTGCGCCGGCAGATGCTGCGGCCGTACCGCAAGCCGCTGGTCGTCATGCCGCCGCAGAGCCGGCTGCGTCACGGGCGGGCGGGCTCGCCCCTCGCCGCCCTCACGCGTGGCCGCTTCCAGCCGGTGATCGACGAGATCGACGAGATCGACGCG
>JADZBS010000105.1 GCA_020851975.1 Gammaproteobacteria bacterium
GACTGGCGTCGCTCCTACGGGGCCAGCCCATACCGGATCAGAACTCTGTAGGAGCGACGCCAGTCGCGACCAATCATGGCACCGAGCCCGATCGCAGCGCCGTAGGAGCGACGCCAGTCGCGATTCCCATCCTCTCCCGGTCACCGCCGCCACGCGATGCGCAAATCCCCCCTGATTCGCCGGGTTTACGCGCCCGCTTTCTCCGACCCCGAACGCGCGATCACGTATTCCTCCACCACCTGGCCGCCGATCAGGTGCTCCTGGATGATGCGCTCGAGCACGGCCGGGTTGCAGTTGCGGTACCACACGCCGTCGGGGTAGACCACGGCCACGGGTCCATGCATGCACACCTGCAGGCAGTTCGCCTTGCTGCGGTAGATGCCGCCGGCGCCCGTGAGGCGCAGCTCCATCAGCCGCTTCTTGAGGAACTGCCAGGACGCAAGTCCATCGGCCTTCGCGCAGCACTTCGGTTCGGTCTGGTCGGCACAGAGGAAGATGTGCCGGCGAATCGTGCCGATGCCGAGCCGGGCGACCCGCGACTCGATGGTTTCTCCCGGTTCTGCTGCGCGTCCCATCCGCGTGGCTCCTGGCGGCTCGATCTGGCGGCACACATTAACCGGTTCCGCTGCCCGGCGGGAACCGCTGGCCACGCCGCGGCGCCTGTCCGCGCCGTGCGTGTCGTCACGGTCACTGGCGCCCTAGACTGGCTGTCCAGCCAGCCGGACAGTGCCGAACGGGAGAACAGCGAATGGGTGCGCACGAAACCAGGACCATCATGGAGTTCCTCGCCGAGAATCCCGACGTCGACGTGTCGCGGGCCTGGGAGCGCTGCCTCGGCATCCACTCGAAGATCATCGATCGCGTGCGCGCCCGGTTTCCGGTGCGCCGCCACGCGCAGAACGAGGGCATGGACTACTGGACGTCGCCCGACCGGCAGCTCGAGGGTGGCTTCTGGGGCTATACCGGCGAGGAGGTCGACTGGGCCGTGTATTCCTGGCTCGGCAACCGCAAGGCGAGCCTGCTCGACATGAACGCCACCTGCTTCCTCAGCCAGCAGACGCGCGTGCCACACCTCTGCGTGATCTTCGGCACCATTCCGAAGCTCTACTTCTATGCCGAGTACACGCCGCGCGTGGACCTGCGCGCGAACCACGACTACCTGGTGCGGTACTACGAGCCGGCAAACGAGGACTTCCTGAAGTTTCGCGCCGACCCGACGTGGACGCGCTTCGTGAGCCACGGCACGTACCTGCGTGCGCTCATGTCACCGGTCGCCACGAGCTCGCATGCCGAGCTGAACGACGCCAACATCGACACCTGCGAGAAGTACCTGGAGAAATTCGTCGACCGCTGGTTCCGCTGGCTCGACGAGGCCGTGCCGGTCCCCGAGGAGGAACGCGCTGCGCAGCAGGACTACGATTACACCGTGCGCGAACTCGGCTACCGCACGGATCCGATGAACGTGCTGCCGCAGCGGGTGCTGGGCGCCGAAGCGTTCAACCGGCGCCTCGAGATGCGCATCGGTACCCGGCAGATGGCCGAGACCCGCACCCGCTGGCCCCGCCGCTAACCCAGATCAATGAAGGGTAGGAGCGACGCCAGTCGCGACCCACGCCAGTCGCGACCGAATCCCCACGCCCCCGCCCGATCGCAGCCCCGTAGGAGCGACGCCAGTCGCGACCCATCACGCCCCGAAAAACGCCACGAACACCGCCAGCGGAAAGAAGAGCGCGGTACCCGCGATGACGATCTCGTGCAGCAGTCCGATGCTGTTCATGGTTTCGTTGTTCACAACCCGTCTCCTTGTCGTCTGGCCCGAATCCCTATCGCACGGTGCCACGGTAACGCCGCCCCGTTGCGCTTTCATGTCAGCGGGGTAACGCCCTGTAACACTTTGTAACGGCGGGACGACCGATTATTCGAAGGCTTACAATGGCCCACGCGCTGCCGCGCGCGGCCCTGCCCAACGCGGTGCGCACTGTAGGGTCCGATGCGCGGAAAAACCGTGAACCATGCCTCGAATTCTCCTCATTGACGACGACGAGAAGCTCGGCGACCTGCTCGGTGCCTATTTCAAGCGCTTCGACCTCGACCTGGTCGCCGCCAGCCACCCGGCGCTCGGCCTGCAGAAGCTCGAGAAGGAGCAGCCCGACCTGGTGATCCTCGACGTCATGCTGCCGGATCAGGACGGCTTCCAGGTCTGCCGCGAGATCCGGCGCACCAGTTCGGTGCCGATCATCATGCTCACCGCGCGGGGCGACGTGACCGACCGCGTGGTCGGCCTGGAACTCGGCGCCGACGACTACATGCCCAAGCCGTTCGAGCCGCGCGAACTGGTGGCCCGGGTGCAGAACGTGCTGCGTCGGACCGCGCCGCGCGAGCAGCCGCCGGCTGCCGGCGCGCTGCACTACAAGGACCTCGACATCAACCTGGAGCGGCGCACGGTGGAGCTCGATGGCGCGACGCTCGATCTCACCACCATGGAGTATCAGCTGCTGGTGCTGTTCGCGCAGAACCCCGGCCGGACCTTCACGCGCGACGAGATCCTGAACGAGCTGCGCGGCATCGATGCGCAACTCTTCTCGCGCTCCGTCGACATCCTGGTCAGCCGGCTGCGGCAGAAGCTCAAGGACACCACGCGCCAGCCGCGCTTCATCAAGACGGTGTGGGGCACCGGCTACACCTTCGTCGGCGAGGAGGTCGCTGCGCCGTGATTCGCGAGATCACCCGCTCGCTGTCCGCGCGCCTGCTCGGCATCTTCCTGCTCACCTCGATGCTCTACGGCATCGCCTCGCGCTACACGGTGGATCTCGTCTGGGGCACGGGCTATCTCAGCGAGGTCATCGGCGGGCACATGGCGCTGCACATCGGCTACGTGCTCGACGACATCGGCCTGCCGCCGCGCATCGATCGTGCGCAGGCCATCGTCAGGCGCGTGCCGATGGACGTGCTGCTGCGGGGCCCCGACCTCGAGTGGTCGTCCGACCCGCGTTTCCCGGAACTCGACAGGGTGCCGTTCCGCAAGAGCGACTTCCTGCTCTCGTACATGGAGTCCGACCAGCAGGGCTGGACGCGCACGGTGCAGCTCATGGAGTTTGCACGCCATCACCGCCGTGCCTACGTCAGGATCCAGAACGGCCCCTACGAGATGATCTTCGCCACGCCGAAGTTCTCCGAGACGCCGCGCCCGGACCTGACGACACCGGCCATCGGCGTGCTGTCGCTGGTGGTGCTCGCGGCCTGCTACTTCGCCGTGCGCTGGCTGGTCCAGCCGGTGCGATGGATCAAGGAAGGGGCGGCGCGCATCGGCCAGGGCGATCTCGCCTACCGCATCCCGACCACGCGGCGCGATGACCTCGGTGACCTCGCCCGCGACATCAACCACATGGCCGACGACGTGCGCGAGATGCTCGAGGCCAAGCAGCAGCTCCTGCTCGCCATCAGCCACGAGCTGCGCTCGCCGCTGACGCGGGCCAAGGTGGCGCTGGAGTTCCTCGACGACGACACCGTCAAGGCCAACCTCCTGCAGGACATCAAGGAGATGGAGCGGCTGATCGCCGACCTGCTCGAGAGCGAGCGCCTGAACACCCGCCACTCCAAACTCCAGGTGGCGCCGCTCGACCTCGGCGAGCTCGTCGGCGGCGTGGTGAAGAACGACTTCGGCGCCGACGCGCAGCGGCTCGCCGTGGACCTGCCGGCGGCACCGGTCGGCATCGAAGGCGATGCCATGCGCCTGCGCCTGCTGGTGCGCAACCTGATCGAGAATGCGTTGCGCTACACGCCCGTCGATGGCCGCGCCGTGGAGGTCAGCGTGCGCGGGCGGGAGGAGGGCGCCGAGATCCGCATCAGCGACCATGGCCGCGGCATGTCCTCGCACGACATGGCCCGCGCCACGGAGCCTTTCTACCGCGCCGATCCTGCCCGCAGCCGTGCCACCGGTGGCCTCGGTCTCGGCCTGTACCTGTGCCGGCGCATCACCGATGCCCATGGCGGCACGCTGGCGCTGGCGAGCGAGATCGGCGCCGGCACCACCGTCACCGTGGTGCTCCCGTCGCGTCCGCCGCCGTGACGGCGGCGCCGCATCCCGGTACCGCGCCCGGATACGCCAGGAGTCCCGCATGACCGACCGCGACCACTATGCCGGCAGCGCCAGCATTCCCTTCCTCGACGCCGTCGAGGACGCCGAGAAGCACTTCCTCGTACCCGGCCGTCACCGCGGCGCTGATCTGGAGAGCGCCGTGCGCCTGTTCCTCGAGTTCCTGAAGGGATTCGAGGCGCTCGACCTGCAGGGGCCCTGCGTCACGGTGTTCGGCTCGGCGCGTTTCCAGGAAGGGCATCCGTACTACGACCTGGCGCGCCGGCTCGGCGGCGAGCTCGCCCGTGCCGGCTACGCCGTGATGACTGGCGGCGGGCCGGGCATCATGGAAGCCGCCAATCGCGGCGCCCGGGAGGCCGGCGGGCGCAGCCTCGGCTGCAACATCCGCCTGCCACGCGAGCAGAAGCCCAACGCCTGGCTGGACCGCTTCGTCGAGTTCGAGCACTTCTTCGTGCGCAAGGTGATGCTGGTGAAGTATTCCTGCGCCTTCGTCGTCATGCCCGGCGGCTTCGGCACGCTCGACGAGGTGTTCGAGGTGATGACGCTGATCCAGAACCAGAAGCTCGAACGCTTTCCCGTGGTCGCCATCGGCGGGCAGTTCTGGCAGTCGCTGCGCGGCTTCCTGGACGACACGCTGGTGCGGGAGGGGACCGTCGACGCGCGCGAACTCTCCATGCTGAGCCTCACGGACGACGTGGCCGAGGCAGTGGCGATCATCCGTCGCGCGACGATCTGCGGTTGATGGCTCGCGGCAACCGCTGCTGTGGGTGCCATGTCCGCCATCGCGCCCGGCGAATCGGGTAGCATGCCTTCCGGGGCTTGCCACCCTCGTCACCCTGCCTTCCGAGGACTCCGCCCATGGCCGCCAAGCAACAGTCCCCGAACAACGCCTACGACCTCGCCGCCGAACGCGTGGTCGAGCTCGGCAACCGCATGCTCGACCAGGAAGCCGATGCGGACACCTGGGAAGTGGCCTCGGGGCTCCTCGCCGGTGCCATCCAGTTCTGGCTCTTCTCGCGCCAGCCCTGCGATGACCCGTTCTGCGAGACCTGCGCCGAGGTCAGCACGGCCGAGCGGCGCCTGCGCAAGCTCATGGACGAGGCGCGCGAGCTCGCCGAGGACAGCGACTACTACGCCTCGCCCCGCGACGTGAACGCCGGCACGGCCTGAGCGCGCCGGCGCTTCGGTTAGTCCCCATGCGGGTGGCGCCGGGTGCTGTGCTATATTGCGCGCCGTTTTTTCGGCAACCCATTTTTCTGCAGGTCGTTCTATGGCGAAGATCCACGTCACGGACCGCGAGGGCCGCAAGCTCGAGATCGAGGCGAAGGAAGGCCTCACCCTGATGGAGCCGCTGCGCGACATCGCCGGCGGCTTCGAAGCCCTGTGCGGCGGCATGTGCTCGTGCTCGACCTGCCAGGTCTTCGTCGAGCCGCAGTGGACCGGCAAGCTGCCGAAGGCCAAGGACGACGAGATGGAGCTGCTCGAGGGCTCCGAGGTCTACCGTCCCGGCCAGTCGCGTCTTGCCTGCCAGTTGCGCGTCACGCCGGACCTCGACGGCATCGTCCTCACGATCGCGCCCGAGGAGTGAGCCGCACGCCCCGCCGCAGCCGGCGGGCCGTGGATTTGCCGGACCCGGGCGGTTAAACTGCCGCCCCCGAAAGATCGGCACCTGGGGCGGTAGCTCAGCTGGGAGAGCGTCGCGTTCGCAATGCGAAGGTCGGGAGTTCGATCCTCCTCCGCTCCACCAGGATTCCCAAGGAAGGCCAGGCGTCATGCCTGGCCTTCTGTCGTTTGGGGGGGAATGGTCGCGACTGGCGTCGCTCCTACGGGGTGCTGA
>JADZBS010000106.1 GCA_020851975.1 Gammaproteobacteria bacterium
CTGCTGGACGAGATCGACAAGCTGGGCGCCGATTGGCGCGGCGACCCGTCCTCGGCCCTGCTCGAAGTGCTGGACCCGGAGCAGAACTCCGCCTTCAACGATCACTACCTGGAGGTCGACTTCGACCTCTCCGACGTGATGTTCGTGTGCACCGCCAACACGTTGAACATCCCGCCGCCGCTGCTCGACCGGATGGAGGTCATCCGCATCCCCGGTTACACCGAGGACGAGAAGCTCAACATCGCCCGCAACTACCTGATTCCGAAACAGACCAAGGCGAGCGGCCTGCGCGACCGCGAGCTGGGGGTCACCGAGGCCGCGATCCGCGACATCATCCGCTACTACACCCGCGAATCCGGCGTTCGCAACCTCGAGCGCGAGATCGCCAAGATCTGCCGCAAGGTGGTCAAGGCACTGCTGCTTCACCCCCGCGAGGGCCAGACGCAGGTGCTGCCGAAGAGCCTGGAGAAGTACCTCGGCGTGCGCCGCTTCCGCTACGGGCGGGCAGAGGAGAACGATCAGGTCGGGCAGGTCACCGGGCTCGCCTGGACCGAGGTGGGTGGCGAGTTGCTGACCATCGAAGCGGCCATGGTGCCCGGCAAGGGCAAGCTCATCCATACCGGCCAGCTCGGCGACGTCATGCAGGAATCGATCCAGGCGGCGACGACCGTGGTGCGCAGCCGCGCGCGCGTGCTCGGCATCGACGAGGATTTCCACCAGCGTTTCGACCTGCACATCCACGTGCCCGAGGGTGCGACACCCAAGGACGGTCCGAGCGCCGGCGTGGGCATGTGCACGGCACTGGTCTCGGCGCTCACCGGCATCGCAGTCAGGTCCGACGTGGCCATGACCGGCGAGATCACGCTGCGCGGCGAGATCCTGCCGATCGGCGGTCTGAAGGAGAAATTGCTCGCGGCGCATCGGGGCGGCATCGCCACGGCGCTGATCCCGCACGACAACGCCAAGGACCTCGTCGAGATCCCGAAGAACATCAAGGATAAGCTGCGGATAGTTCCGGTGCGATGGATCGACGAGGTGCTGCAGCTGTCGCTGCAGCGGATGCCGGTACCGAAGGCCGCTGAGACCACGGCGGCGGACGAGACGCCGAAGAAGCAGGAAGCCGGATCGACCGAAGTGCGTCCCCACTAGGCACGCGACGATTGGCGCGGTCTTCTGCCGGGATCCGTGTTGACACTGCTTTTTGCGCCTTGGTATAACGGCCGCGAATCCACCATGCCGCGTTCCGGCGCCGCCCGAAGCGGCAGCGCTGCGCTCATGCTGTCACGCGTGTTTCTTCACCAGGGGTGTTTCCATGAACAAGGGTGATCTGATCGATGCCGTATCGGGCGAGGCGGGCCTGTCGAAGGCCGACGCATCGCGTGCGGTTGACACCGTCATCGCGGCGATTACGCGAGCCCTCAAGGGCGGCACGCAGGTATCGCTGGTCGGTTTCGGAACGTTCACGGTGAAGAAGCGTGCCGCGCGCACCGGACGCAATCCCCGCACCGGCGAAGCCATCGAGATCCGTGCCAGTCGTGTGCCCGGATTTCGTGCTGGCAAGGCCCTGAAGGATGCCGTAAACTGACGCGCCTTTCGGGGGGTAACCAGCCCCCGGGGTTGTTCCGGTTCAGGGTGCATCATGCACCGGCGCCCGGGCGGCAGCGGTTTCCGGCGGCGGCAGGCCATCGGGGCGCCGAGCAGGGCGTTCCGGGTGCTTAGCTCAGCTGGAAGAGCGTCGCCCTTACAAGGCGAAGGTCGGGGGTTCGAGACCCTCAGCACCCACCAATACCGTGGAGTGGTAGTTCAGCTGGTTAGAATACCGGCCTGTCACGCCGGGGGTCGCGGGTTCGAGTCCCGTCCACTCCGCCAATGTCGACCGACGGGCGCCGCCGTAACAGGGGCGCCCGTTCGTTTTTCGGGATCACTGGCTAGAATGTGCGACCGCAACGGCCGCCGTCCGCCCCGGGTGGCGGGCATGACCGAGACCTGGAGTCAGCATGCTGCAGATCATTCGTGACCGTTTCACCGGCGTACTGGCCGTACTCATCATCGCCACCATCGGCGTGGCGCTCACCATCACGCTGGTCGATACCGATACTTTCACGGGCATCACCAATTTCGCCGCGCGGGTCGATGGCGAGGAGATCCCGCTCGCCGACTACCGCCAGGTGGTCCAGCAGCAGATCCTCGAGCAGGAGCAGGCCACACGCGCGGAACTGCCGGCGGCACAGAAGCTGGAGCTGCAGCGCAACGTGCTCGAAGGCATGGTTCGCAACCGGGTCGTGGCGCGCTACGTGCGCGAGGCCGGCTATCGGGTCAGCGACCAGCGCGTCGTCGAGCACATCCGCACCCTGCCGGGGTTCCAGGTGAACGGGCAGTTTTCCAGCGACGGTTATCTGGCTGCGCTTGCCAGCCAGGGCATCAGCGCGACGGCCTTCGAGCTGGAACGCCGGGCGGCACTGCAGATCGAGCAACTGCAGAATGGCCTCCTGGAGAGCGCGTTTTTCACGCCCGCCGAGTATCGCCGTTTCATGCTGCTCGAGGGGGAAAGGCGCCGTGCCGCCTTCGCGACGCTCAGTCCCGAGCAGTATCTTGCCTCGATCACGGTGGACGAGGCGGATGTCAAGACTTACTACGAGTCCCACCCGGACCGCTTCGAGTCACAGGAGAGCGTATCGCTCGACTACGTCGAGGCCAAGGCGAGCGAGTTGCCGCCGGCCGGGGAACCGACGGAAGCCGAGATCCGCACCCTCTACGAGTCGGCACCCGAGCGCTTCGAGACTGCCACCCAGCGGCGTGTGCGGCACATTCTGGTCGCCATCGACGCGGACACGAGCGAGGAGGCCGCCAGGCAGCGGGCGGCGGAGATCCGTGCCCGGCTGGATCGTGGCGAGGATTTCGCCGCGCTGGCGCGGGAGTTCTCCGACGACCCGGGCTCGGCCGCAGCCGGCGGCGAGCTCGGCTGGGCTGGTCCGGGGACGTACGTGGAGCCTTTCGAAGAGGCGCTCGGGAGCCAGCGCGTCGGTGAGGTCTCCCAACCGGTGAGGACGGACTTCGGTTTCCACATCATCGAGCTGGAAGAGATGCGCGAGGGTGCGCGGCGCACGTTCGAGGAGGTGCGTGGCGAACTGGCCGCGGAACTGCGCTCACGCGGTTCCCAGGAGCGTTTCTTCGAGCTGACCGAGAGCATGGACGACGCTGCCCTCGAGAATCCCGGCAGTCTCGATGCCGTGGCCCGGGCCGCCGGCCTGCCGGTACGCCGTATCGAACAGTTCACGCGGGCCGGCGGTGAGCCGCTCGGTGCGGTACGCGCCGTGATCGATGCAGCCTTCAGCGCGCCGGTGCTGGAGGATGGCGAGAACAGTCCGCTGATCGAGGTCGGCGAGGGCCGCGCCATCATCCTGCGGGTCGTCGAACACCGGCCGGCACGCCTGCGGCCCCTCGATGAGGTGCGGCCCGAGGTGGAGACCCTGGTACGTGCCGAGAAGGCGGCGGCCGTCGTGACCGAACGCGGCACGAAAATCGTCAGTGATGCCCGCGCTGGTGGCGATTTCGCGGCGCTCGTCGCTGCGGCAGGCGTGAACCTGATGACACCTGCCGAGCCGCTCGCGCGCAACAGCCCGGAGGCGGCGCCGGAGGTTCTGGCCGCGATCTTCCGCGCTCATCGACCCGCAGCCGGGACGAGCGTCTTTGACGGTGTGGCGTTGCCGTCCGGCGCCTTCGCCGTGGTGCGCGTCGATGCCGTGATCCCGGGGAACCCCGAGGACATCGCGCGCGAGCAACGCGACGCCCGCAAGATGCTGCTCACGCGCCAGGTGGGTGTGGCCGAGGTGACGGCCCTCGCCATGGACCTGCGCCGCGACGCCAGCGTGACCGTTGCGCCCGACCTGTTCGAGCAGCAGGACGGGCCCTGATACCGGACGGCGTCCCTACTCGGGGCTCATCCCGATGACGTGGTAGCCGGCATCGACGTAGAGCGTCTGGCCGGTGATGCCGGCGGCGAGATCGGAGCAGAGGAACGCGGCTGCGTCGCCGACTTCGTCGATGGTGACGCAACGGCGCAGCGGCGCGGTTTTCTCCATGTAGTGCAGCAGGATGCGCATGCCGCCAATGCCCGCCGCCGCGAGCGTCTTGATCGGGCCGGCCGATATGCAGTTGACCCGCACGCCGGACGGACCGAGGTCGGAGGCCATGAAGCGCACGTTGGCTTCCAGGCTCGCCTTGGCCGGTCCCATCACGTTGTAGTTCGGCAGCGTGCGCACGGCAGCCAGGTAACTCAGGGTGAGGAGTGCGCTGCCGGGCCTCAACATCGGCCGCGCCGCCTTGGCGAGGGCGACGAAGCTGTAGCTGCTGATGTCCTGGGCGGTGCGAAAGCCGTCACGCGTCACCGTATCGACGTAGCTGCCGGAGAGCTGCTCACGCGGCGCGAACGCCACCGAATGCACGATCACGTCGATCTGCCCCCAGGCGCCCCGGAGTTTTTCGAACACGGCGTCGATCTCGGCGTCCTCGGCGACGTCGAGCGGCAGCACCAGCCGCGAGCCCGTCTGGGCAGCCAGTTCCTCCACCCGGTCCTTGAGCTTGTCGTTCTGGTACGTGTAGGCGATTTCGGCGCCTTCACGCGCCATGGCCCGGGCGATGCCCCAGGCGATCGAACGGGGGCTCGCAACCCCGACGACGAGTGCCCGTTTTCCCGCGAGGAAACCCATATATAAGCTCTGCCGACAGCCTGACCGGGCGTGATTGTAAGCCGAAGCCCGTGGTTCGTCACAGGTGCCGCACGGCGTGAACCTGGCCATCACTCCGGTATGATGAAAGATCCCGGTGCGGTGGATTGCCGACGAATCGCCCGGCCGGTAGTGTCGAAGGCTGCGAGCGCATGACCCAGATACCCCAGTGGCTGAATACGCTCACCGGACGCAACCTCCTGCGCGAGGAGGTGCGCCAGGTGCGGCGCGCACTCGACACGGTCTTTGGCGACCAGCTGGTGCAGGTCGGCGTCTGGGGGGAGGCCGGCCTGTTTCGCCGTCTGGCGCGGACGCGCAGGGCGGCGGTGTTCGGCAGGGAGCGCCTGCCCGGGGTCGATGCCGTGTCGGCTCCCGACGCGCTGGCGCTCACGAGCGATTCGATCGACGCCGTCCTGTTGCCGCACACGCTGGAACTCGCCGACGACCCGCATGCCGTGCTGCGCGAAGTCGACCGCGTCCTGCGGGCGGACGGCCATCTCGTGGTTCTCGGCTTCAACCCCTGGGGCTGGTGGGGCCTGCGCCACGTGCTGACCCGTTCCGGCTTTCCGCCGGGCAGCCAGCGGATGATCGCCGATGGCCGTCTGTGCGACTGGTTGCGCCTGCTCGATTTCCGGGTCCACCACGCTTCGTTCTATTACTTCGTGCCGCCCCTGTTGCGCGGGGCTGCACCCCGGCAGGCGCGACACGCGGTGCGACCCGAGGAGTCCGGGCCCCTGCCGGGAGTCTCCGCGCTCGGGCGCATGGCCGAACACATGACGCCGGCCCTGCGGCTTGCGCGTCGCGTACCGGCGTTCGCCGGCTGTTACGTCCTGGTGGCACGCAAGCAGACCTGCACCATGACGCCGATACGGCCTGCCTGGCGGCGCCGCCCGGCACTGGTGGGCGGGGTGGTCAACCCGACGACGCGGAACGTGGCGTGATCGCCGTGGAGATGCACACCGACGGCGCCTGTCGCGGCAACCCCGGTCCGGGCGGCTGGGGCGTGATCCTGCGTGCGGCGGGCACCGAGAAGGAACTGTGCGGCGGCGAATTGCAGACGACCAACAATCGCATGGAACTCACCGCGGCGATCCGCGGCCTGCAGGCGCTGAAGGTGCCCTGCCGCGTCCATGCCTACACCGACTCCGAGTACCTGCGTGCCGGCATGACCGAGTGGCTGCCCCAGTGGAAACGACGTGGCTGGCGTACGGCGGCACGCAAGCCGGTGAAGAACGAGGACCTCTGGCGCAGCCTCGACGAACTCGTCGCCCGGCACGACGTGCACTGGCATTGGGTCAAGGGACACGCCGGCCACCCGGACAACGAACGCGCCGATGCGCTGGCCAACCGTGGCCTCGACAGCCGCCTGCAGGCGGAAACGGCGCAATGAGGCAGGTAGTCCTCGACACGGAGACGACCGGCCTGGAAGTCGGGCAGGGGCACCGCGTCATCGAGATCGGCTGCGTGGAGCTCGTCAACCGGCGGCGTACCAGCCGGACCTTCCATCGCTACGTGCATCCGGATCGCGAGATCGACGCCGCCGCCGAACAGGTGCACGGCATCACCAACGAGATGCTCCACGACAAGCCGCGGTTCGCCGAGATTGCCACCGAACTGCTCGAGTTCGTCGAGGGCGCGGAGCTGGTCATCCACAACGCCGACTTCGACCTGGGTTTCCTCGCGCGCGAACTCGAGCTGGCAGGGCTCGCCGGCGACCGGCTGCGCGGGGGCTGCAGGGTGGTGGACACGCTGGCGCTGGCCCGCCGCCTGCACCCGGGGCAGCGAAACGGACTCGATGCCCTGTGCCGGCGCTACAACGTGGACAACTCGGGCCGCGATTTCCACGGTGCCCTGCTCGATGCGCAACTGCTGGCCGATGTCTATCTCGCCATGACCGGTGGTCAGGCCGCGTTGTCGCTCGAGACGGCGCCAGCCGGGCCTGTGGCGCACAACACGGGACGGCTCGATCGCCGCGGTCTCGAACTGGTGGTGGTGCCGGCTTCGGCCGAGGAACTGGTGGCGCACGAGCGCCAGCTCGACCTGCTGGCGCGGAACTGCCCGCAGGGGGCGCTCTGGCGCCAGTTGCCGGAGTGACCGCGCGGTGGCGTCGGCTTGACATAGGGCTGCATGACCGCCCTGCGGGTGGGCTCTGCGGGACTGTGAAGGCCGTGCTGGCGCGTCCCGGCCGCGACCCGCAGAATGGTCGTTGGCAGCGCACGCCCGGCCCCCAGGCAGAACCAGGCCGAGGCGCGTCCTCCCATGGCCAACGAGAACGACAATCATGCTCGATCCTGAGAAGCTGAACGACACCCGCATCGCCATCGTCGGCCTCGGCTACGTCGGCCTGCCCCTGGCGGTGGAGTTCGGTCGCCGCTTCGACACGGTGGGCTTCGACATCAACGCGGCCCGCGTCGCCGAGCTGCAGTCGGGTCGTGACGCCACCCTCGAGGCGAGCCCCGAGGAGCTCGCCGCCGCCCGGCGCCTGCGCTACACGACGAACCTCGACGAGCTGCGCGACCGGCAGGTGTTCATCGTCACCGTGCCGACCCCGATCGACGGTGCCAAGCGCCCGGATCTGCGCGCGCTCATGGGCGCGAGCCGGACGGTCGGCAAGGTCCTCAAGCGCGGCGACATCGTCGTCTATGAATCCACCGTCTACCCGGGGGCAACGGAGGAGGACTGCGCGCCCATCCTGGCGCAGGAATCCGGACTCGAACTCAACCGCGACTTCTTCCTCGGCTACAGCCCGGAACGCATCAACCCGGGCGACAAGCAGCACCGGTTGACGACCATACGCAAGATCACCGCCGGCTCGACACCCGCGGCTGCACGCTTCATCGACCAGTTGTATGGCAGCATCATCGAGGCCGGCACCTATCCGGCCTCCAGCATCCGCGTCGCCGAGGCCGCCAAGGTGATCGAAAACACGCAGCGCGACGTCAACATCGCGCTGGTGAATGAACTCGCGCTGATCTTCAACCGCATGGGCCTCGATACCCAGGAGGTCCTCGAAGCGGCAGGCACCAAGTGGACCTTCCTGCCGTTCCGGCCGGGCCTGGTCGGCGGCCACTGCATCGGCGTGGATCCCTACTACCTCACGCACAAGTCCCAGCAGATCGGCTATCACCCGGAGATGATCCTCGCCGGACGGCGGATCAACGACAACATGGGCCTGTACGTGGCCTCCGAAGTCGTCAAGCGCATGGTGCGCAAGGGCATGAGCCTGCCGCAGGCGCGCATCCTGGTGCTCGGCTTCACGTTCAAGGAGAACTGCCCCGACGTGCGCAATACCCGCGTGGTCGACCTGGTGCGGGAATTGCGCGGCTACGGCGCTGCGGTGGACATCCACGACCCCTGGGCGGATGCCGCCGCCGTGCACGAGGAGTACGGGCTCGACCTGCTGCGCCAGGCGCCCGAGCGCGGGCATTACGATGCGCTCGTGCTGGCGGTTGCCCACCGGGAGTTCCGGGACATGGGTGCTGCGGCGATCCGGGCGCTCGGCAGGCCGGGTGCGGTCCTCTACGACATCAAGAGCATGTTGCCGGCCGATCAGGTGGATGCGCGCCTGTGAAGCCGGGGTGTGGAGTGGTGAGGTCATGAACATCCTGGTAACCGGCGCAGCCGGGTTCATTGGCATGCACGTGGCGCAGCGCCTGCTCGGGCGCGGCGACCGGGTCGTGGGCCTCGACAATCTCAACGAGTACTACGACGTCAACCTGAAACTGAGCCGGCTGGCGCTACTCGAAAAGGACCCGGGCTTCAGCTTCGTCCGTCTCGATCTTGCCGACCGCGCCGGCATGGAGCGCCTGTTCCGGGAACACCGCTTCGATCGCGTGGTGCACCTGGCCGCCCAGGCGGGGGTACGCTATTCGCTGATCAACCCGCATGCCTACATCGACAGCAATCTGGTCGGTACCTTCCACCTCCTCGAAGGTTGCCGTACCAGCGGCGTCGGGCACGTGGTGTACGCCTCGACGAGTTCGGTCTACGGCGCCAACACCAACATGCCGTTCACGCCCCACAAGCCGGCCGACCACCCCATCTCCCTGTATGCGGCTACCAAGAAGGCCAATGAGATGATGGCGCACAGCTATTCGATGCTGCACCGCCTGCCGACGACGGGCCTGCGCTTCTTCACCGTGTACGGGCCGTACGGGCGGCCCGACATGGCGCTGTTCCAGTTCACGCGCAACATCCTCGAGGGCAAGCCGATCGACGTCTTCAATTACGGCCAGCATCGTCGCGATTTCACCTACATCGACGACATCGCCGCTGGCGTCGTCAGCGCGCTCGACCGGGTGGCCGGGCCCGACCCGGCCTGGGATTCGGCCAACCCCGACCCGGCGCGGAGCTCCGCTCCCTACCGGCTCTACAACATCGGCAACAGCCGCCCGGTGGAACTGATGCGCTACATCGAGGTGCTCGAGAACCACCTCGGCCGCAAGGCGGAAAAGAACCTGCTGCCCATGCAGGCGGGGGACGTGCCGGACACCTTCGCCGACGTCGAGGATCTGGTCGCCGAAGTGGGCTACCGGCCGGCCACTCCGGTGGAAGTCGGCGTGGTGCGCTTCGTGGACTGGTACCTCGACTACCACGGGATCCGTCTCGACCGGGGTACGTGATGGCGGACCCCGTGCCGCTGCCGGTTCTCGAGGCGCGATCCGCTGCGCTCACCGGGTGCCCGGCGTGGCGCACCCTGCAGCAGGCGGCGGCTGGCATCGGCCGCGCGCGGCTCGGCACCCTGCTCGATGCGCCGGACCGCTATCCGGCCTTCTCGCGCACGGCCGCAGGCCTGCACCTCGATTTCTCACGCCAGCGACTCGATGCGGCCGCCCTCGGGTGCCTCCTCGACCTGGCCGGGGAGCGCAATCTGGCCGACTGGATCGCGCATCTCTTCGCCGGCGCGGACGTCAACGGCACCGAGCACCGGCCGGCCCTGCACGTGGCCCTGCGCAGCCGCGATACCCGCCCGTTGCGGGTGGGGGGTACCGACATCCGGGAGTTGGTGAGCCGGGAACTGGCACGGTCACTCGAGCTGGCCGCCCGCGTCGCCGAGGGTCGCTACCTCGGCCATGGCGGTCAGCCGGTGACGGATGTCGTCAACATCGGCATCGGCGGATCGGACCTCGGGCTCGTCATGGTCACCCAGGCGCTGGCGCCATTTCGCACCGGGGCCGTGCGCAGCCATTTCGTCGCCAACATCGACGGTACCGAACTCGCCGATCTGCTCGACCGGCTCGATCCGGCGCGCACGCTGTTCATCGTCTGCTCCAAGAGCTTCACCACGCTCGAGACGCAACTCAACGCGGAAGCGGCGCGGCGCTGGCTGCTGCGCAGTCTGCCGGAGTCCGCGCTGGCACGGCATGTCGTCGCCATCTCGGTGAATGCTGCAGCGATGGACCGCTTCGGCATCGCCGCGGCCAACCGCTTCGCCATCTGGGACTGGGTCGGCGGGCGCTATTCGCTGTGGTCCTCGGTGGGTCTCGCCATCGCCATGGCGATCGGGCCGGTGCACTTCCGTGCCCTGCTCGACGGAGCGGCCGGACTCGATGAGCACTTCGCCTCGGCACCGTTCGCCGGCAACCTGCCAGTCCTGCTCGGGTTGCTCGGCGTGTGGAACCAGAACTTCCTCGGTGTGGGCAGCCACGCAGTGCTGCCGTACTCGCAACGTCTCGCCCGGCTGCCGGCGTTCCTGCAGCAGCTCGAGATGGAGAGCAACGGCAAGGGCGTCACCCGCAGCGGCGAACCCGTCGGCTGGAGCACCGGCACCATCGTCTGGGGCGAGGCAGGTTCCAACGCCCAGCATGCCTTCTTCCAGTTGCTGCACCAGGGAACGCAGTCCTTCAGCGCCGACTTCGTTGCGCCGGCGGCAGCCGCGGGTGGTCCACCCGGGCAGCACCGTGCCGCGCTGGCCAACATGCTCGCCCAGGCGGAAGCCCTGGCACGCGGCCGCACGGCGGCGACGGCCCTCACCGAACTCCTCGCCGGCGGCATGCCCGAAGCCGAAGCCCGGACTCTGGCGGGACACAAGGTGCACCCGGGCGATCATCCGAGCAGCATCATCCTGCTGGAACAGCTCGATCCACGCGGCCTCGGTGCGCTGGTGGCGCTCTACGAACACAAGGTGTTCGTGCAGGCCGTGATCTGGGGAATCAATCCGTTCGACCAGTGGGGTGTGGAACTCGGCAAGGATCTGGCGCGGCGCATGGCTGCCGGCCTCGACGACGGGGCTGGTGGGCCGGGTCTGCCGGGGATTGCTGCGCGTCTGGTCGCGGGTGATGTCGCAGGCGGCAGTCGCTGAAGGCGAGACGGCCGTCATTCCCTTTGTCCGGCCGAGCGACTACGCTTTCGGCCCTTGAGGGCCCTGCGCCCGCATGACGGATCGAACGATATGCGTGTCACAGTCCATGGAACCGGCTACGTCGGCCTCGTGACCGGTGCCTGCCTGGCCGAAGTCGGCAACCACGTGACCTGCGTGGACATCGACGAGAACAAGGTCGCGAGCCTGCGTCGCGGCCAGGTCCCGATCTACGAGCCGGGCCTCGAGGACATCGTGCGCCGCAATGCCGAGGCCGGGCGCCTGCAGTTCACGACGGACGTGGCCGCCGGCGTGCGCCACGGTCCGTTCCAGTTCATCGCCGTCGGCACGCCCAAGGACGAGGACGGTTCGGCCGACCTCACGCACGTGCTCGCCGTTGCCCGCGCCGTGGCGCAGGCGATGGACGACTACAAGGTGATCGTCACGAAGTCCACCGTTCCGGTCGGTACCGCGGACCGCGTGCAGGCGGCGGTGGCCGAGGTGCTGGCGCGGCGTGACACGAAGCCCGCGTTCGATGTGGTTTCCAATCCGGAATTCCTGAAGGAGGGCGCCGCGGTCGGCGACTTCATGAAGCCAGACCGCATCATCGTCGGTTCCGCCAGCGCACGCGCCACGCAGATGCTGCGCGGGCTCTACGAGCCCTTCAGTCGCAACCACGACCAGGTCATCGTCATGGACGTGCGCTCGGCGGAGCTCACCAAGTACGCCGCCAATGCCATGCTGGCGACCAAGATCAGCTTCATGAACGAGCTGGCCAACCTCGCCGAGATCTGCGGCGCGGACATCGAGAGCGTGCGCATCGGCATCGGCTCGGATCCCCGCATCGGCTTCGAGTTCATCTATCCCGGCTGCGGCTACGGCGGTTCCTGCTTCCCGAAGGACGTCAGTGCGCTGGTCCGATCGGCCGAGGAGCGCGACTTCCGGATGGAGCTGGTTGGTGCGGTGGAGAGCGTCAACGACCGGCAGAAACGCGTTCTCTTCGCCAAGATCCAGCGGTTCTTCGATGGCAACCTCCGCGGGCGCACGATCGCCCTGTGGGGCCTGGCGTTCAAGCCCAACACGGACGACATGCGCGAGGCCTCGAGCAGCGTGCTGATGGAGCAGGCCTGGGCGGCCGGTGCACGCGTGCGGGCCTACGACCCGAAGGCGCGGGACGAGGCAAGACGCATCCACGGCGAGCGCCCGGATCTGGTCCTGTGCAGCAGCGCCTACGAGGCGATCGAGGGAGCCGACGTGCTGGCGATCGTCACCGAGTGGCAGGAGTTCCGCAGCCCGGATTTCGATCTCCTGCGCGAGAAGCTGGCGCGCCGTGCCATCTTCGACGGCCGCAACATCTACGACCCGGCCATGGTGCAGAACATGGGCCTGCAGTACTTCGGCATCGGCCGCGACCGGAGCGTGGTGACGCGCTGAGGCGCGTCTGGCCTGACGGACGGGCCAGCCGGTGCCACGAGCAGCGTGAAGCGGTGATGGACCTCGTTCCCGTCATTCTCTGCGGCGGCTCCGGCACCCGGCTGTGGCCGCTGTCGCGCACGCTGTCCCCCAAGCAACTGTTGCCGCTGACGGGCAATTGCTCGCTGCTGGAGGAGACGTTCCAGCGGGTGCGCCACCTTGGCCGGGCGGCGGGTTCGCCGCTGGTGGTCTGCAACGAGGCCCAGCGTTTCCTCGTCGAGCGCCAGCTGCGTCGGGCCGGGGCCACCCCGTTGCTGGTGACCGAACCGGTGGGTCGCAACACGGCGCCCGCGGTGGCACTCGCCGCGCTCGTCGCGACGGCGCGGCGGGGGGGCGAGGCACTGCTGCTCGTGCTGCCATCCGATCACGTGATCGGCGATGTGGCGGCCCTGCATCGCGCGGTCGAGCTCGCCGCGCCGGCGGCACACGCCGGCCGGCTGGTCACGTTCGGTGTAGTGCCGGACCGTGCGGAGACCGGCTACGGCTACATCCTCGCCGGGGCCGGGGAGGGAGTCCGCCCGGTGGAGCGCTTCGTCGAGAAGCCCGATCCCGCCACGGCCCGCGGCTACCTGGCCTCGGGCCGGTACCTGTGGAACAGCGGCAGGTTCCTGTTCACGGCCGCGAGCTACCTGCGGGCGCTCGGCCTGCACGCCGCCGGCGTGCTCGAGGCCTGCGAGCGCGCGCTGACGGCCGGCACCTGGGAAGAGCACGCGGTCGTGCCGGAGCGCACGGCCTTCCTCGGCTGCCAGGCGATCTCCATCGACTACGCCGTCATGGAGAAGACCGGGGATGCGGCGGTGATGCCGCTCGCTGCCGGCTGGAACGACGTCGGTTCCTGGGCTGCGCTGCACGACGTGTCCCCGGCGGATGCAGCCGGCAACGTGACGGTCGGCGACGTGGTGGCGATCGACAGTCGCAACTCCTACCTGCGCGCCGAGAGCCGGCTGCTGGGCGTGGTGGGGCTCGAGCGCTGTGTCGTCGTCGAGACCAGCGATGCCGTGCTGGTGGCACCACTGGAGCGCGCCCAGGAGGTCAAGGCGATCGTCGATGAACTCGCAGCGCGCGGCCGCGCCGAAGCGCGCCACGGGCGCGAGGTGTTCAGGCCCTGGGGCAGTTACGACAGCCTGGAGTCACGGCCCGGGTTCCAGGTCAAGCGCCTCGCCGTCCTGCCCGGCGGCGTCCTGTCCCTGCAATTGCACCACCGCCGTGCCGAGCACTGGGTGGTGGTGGCAGGCGTGGCGCGCATCACCCGCGAGGATGAAGTCTTCGAGCTTCGCCGCAACGAGCATACCTTCATTCCGCTCGGCGCCCGTCACCGCATCGAGAATCCAGGTCCGGAACTGCTCGAGATCATCGAGGTCCAGGTCGGCGACTACCTCGGCGAGGACGACATCGTGCGCATCGAAGACCGGTACGGACGCCAGGGGCGGACCGATTGATCGCCGGGCATTGTCGCCCGGACCGGACGAGGAGGGCGCCGGAGCCGCCATGACCCAGACGCTCACCTGCTTCAAGGCCTACGACATCCGCGGCCGGCTGCCCGACGAGATCAACGAAGACGTGGCCTGGCGCATCGGTCGCGCCTACGCCGAACTGCTGCGCCCCCGCGAGGTGGTGGTCGGTCACGACATCCGGCTTTCCGGTCCGGCGCTGGCGGCGGCGCTGACCGAAGGCCTGACGAGTGCGGGCGCCGATGTCGTCGACATCGGCCTCTGCGGGACCGAGGAGGTCTATTTCGCAACCTGGCACCTCGGCGCCGGTGGCGGGATCATGATCACCGCCAGCCACAACCCCGCCGACTACAACGGCATGAAGCTCGTGCGCGCCGGGGCGCAGCCCGTGAGCGGCGACAGCGGCCTCGACGAGATACGCTGTCGTGCCGAAGCGCTCGTGGCACGCCAGGCCATGCCGGGCAGGCGCGGCGCGGTGCGTCGCGCCGACCCGCGTCGGGACTACGTTGCGCACCTGCTCGGCTACGTCGACCGGTCGCGGCTGGCGCCGCTCGCCGTCGTCGTCAATCCGGGCAACGGCAGCGCCGGGCCCGTCCTCGACGCGATCGAGCCACTGCTGCCGTTCCGCCTCACGCGCATCCACGCCGAGCCCGACGGGCGCTTCCCGCATGGCGTGCCGAATCCGCTGTTGCCGGAGAATCGTGCGGCCACCGCCGCCGCGGTACGGGCCGCCGGGGCGGATTTCGGCGTGGCCTGGGACGGGGACTTCGACCGCTGCTTTCTCTTCGACGAGCGCGGCGAGTTCATCGAGGGCTACTACGTCGTCGGCCTGCTCGCCGAGGCGCTGCTGGCGCGCAACCCCGGGGCGCGGATCGTCCACGATCCGCGCCTGGTCTGGAATACCCGCGAGATCGTCCTGGGTGGCGGCGGCGTCCCGGTCCAGAGCAAGACGGGCCATGCCTTCATCAAGGAACGCATGCGGCGCGAGGATGCGGTGTACGGCGGCGAGATGAGTGCCCATCACTACTTTCGTGACTTCGCCTATTGCGACAGCGGCATGATTCCCTGGCTGCTGGTCGCCGCCCTGCTGAGCGCCGGCGGGCGGCCGCTGTCGGCCCTGGTGGCCGAGCGCATCCGCCGTTTCCCGGTGAGCGGCGAAATCAACCGCCGGCTGGCCGATCCCGTCGCGGCGATGGCACGGGTGCGACGCCGCTTCGAGGCTGGAGCGCTGGCGGTCGACGGCACCGACGGTCTCGGCCTGGAGTTCGCCGACTGGCGTTTCAACCTGCGCTCGTCGAATACCGAGCCGGTGATCCGCCTCAACGTGGAGACACGGGCTGATCCGGCGCTGCTGGCACGACAGACGGCAGCGATCCTGGCGTTGCTGGAAAGCGAGTGACGGGCCGCCTCCGCACGGGGCCGCTCGTCAGGAGAGCTGGAAGATCTCGCTGCGCCGCCGGCGCGCCGTCTGCTCGGTTTCGTCCGACGTGGTCCCGGCCGGTGTTTCGTCGGCCGTCGGTTCGACGGCGCCCGCCGCGCCTGGTTTGTCCGGTGCCGCGCGGCTGCCAGCCCGGTCGCTGTAGAAGACCACGTCGACCTGGCCGAAGCTGATCACGTCGCCCGAGCGCAGCAGGGCGCGCGGGCGGCGCTTGCGGTTCACGAGGATGCCATTCTTGCTGTTCAGGTCCTCGATCACGTAGATGCCGCCGATGCAGTCGATCAGCGCATGGCGACGACTGACTTCCTTGTCGATCACGATCAGGTCGTTGGCATTGCTGCGCCCGATGACGAAGGGGAACTGTGCGGCCTGCACCTGCTCGACGAACTGGCCCGACTTGTAGACCATCAGCATGACGCGCGGCGAGCGTCCCTTGGAGGCTGGTTCGTCGTCGGCAGTCTTGCCGTGTTCCCCGCGCTCCTCGAACCACTGCCAGCGCAGCTCGTTGACCACCTCGTCGATGACCTCGAGTGTCACCCTGGGCAGGTTGTCGACCATGCAGGCCGTGAGTGCCGTGTCACACAGCGTGTTGATCAGGCGCGGGATGCCCTGGGTGAGACGGTGCACGTCGCGCACCGCCTCCGGGTCGAAGATGGCATCGATGTCGCCGCCGGCGATGGCGAGCCGGTGGCGCAGGTACTCAACCGTTTCCTCCTCGTTGAGCGCTTCCAGACGCTGGCGCAGCCGCGCCCGCTGGCGCAGCTGCGTGAGGCCGGGAGAGTCGAGGAGATCATCCAGGTTGGGCTGGCCGGTCAGCACGATGCTGATGATCTTGCGGTCGGCGGTGTCGATGCAGGAGAGCAGGCGCAGCTCCTCGAGTGCCGGGCCGGTCAGGTTCTGCGCTTCGTCGACGATGATGACGACGTGCTTGCCCTCCTCGTGCTTCTTGAGGAAGAAGGCTCGCAGGGTGTCGAGCAGCAGTACCTTCTTCTTCTTGTAGATCGGCATGCCGAACTCGGAGAGCAGGGCCTGCAGCAGCTCGATGTGCGACAGCGTGGTATGGGTCAGCTTGGCTGTCACGAAATCCGGGCCCAGCTCCTCGAGGACGGTGTTGAGGATGGTGGTCTTGCCGATGCCGATTTCGCCCGTGATGATGACGAAGCTGTCGCGGTTCATGAGGGCGAACTTCACGTTCGCGACGGCACGGGCGTGCTGCTCCGTCATGAAGATGAAACGCGGGTCCGGGGCCAGGTCGAAGGGCCGGCAGGTCAGTGCGAAATGCTGTTCGTACATGGCGGTACAGGCGGGCCCGGGTGTTGGTCTGGCGGTCCGCCGACCATGGTATTACATCGCGTGACTTCCGGTGCACACCGAGTTCGCATATTATGTGCACCCCTTGCGGGGCACCGGGCGATTAGCTCAGCGGGAGAGCGCTCCCTTCACACGGGAGAGGTCGAAGGTTCGATCCCTTCATCGCCCACCACTGCTCCCGACTCTGCACGTTGCCGTGCAGCGGATCAGCGCCGCGGCAGCCCCGAGTACTGCAGCCACAGGTTCACCCGGTGGCGCGGAATGTCGTACGCGGCAATGCCTTCGTCGCGCTCGTCACGGTAGAAGCCGTACTCCGTGCGCACGGTCCAGGTGCGGGTCATGCGCCAGTTGAGGCTGGCCACCGTGCTCCAGTAGTTGCGTTTGAACCGCCGTCCGAAATTGCCCTCGATGTTGTCGGCACCGACCGCCTCCTGCTGCGAATAGGTGACACCCAGCGACCCCCGGACGAGCCTCGAGAAGTCCTTGGACACGTACGCGCGGGCGGAATCCACGGTGACCTGGGCACCGTCGGAATTCGGCTGGATGGACCGGCTGAGCCTGAATTCCGTGGTGATGGTCTCGGCGGCATTCTGGCGCAGGTAGATCTCGCCGACGAAATTGCGGTCCTCGGTCTTGACTTCGCAGAGGACGAACCGGTTCTGCTCCGGGTCGAAGCAGGGCAGTGGACCGATCGGCGTGTTCAGAAACGGCAGGCCCTTGACGGTGACGTCGCTGCGCGAGGAGCCGGCGGTACCGCCGAGTGTGGTCGACTCGCTCCACGCATACTCGTAGCCCAGGTAGCCGCCATAGCTCACGGAATCGTTCTCGATCGTGGTGCCGGGCAGCTCCGACTCGAAGGCGCTGACGTTCAGGTTCAGGCTGACCTCGTGTTGCGGCGTCAGCGTGTGGCGCCAGGCAACGTCGATGTTCGCGGCCTCGTAGTCCGTGCGGCGGGTCAGTTCGGCCTTGGTGAATTCGACGTGGTCGTAGCTCAGGTCGGCGGAGAGGATGTCGCGCGGCGCCAGCTGCCAGAGCAGCGAGGGGCTCACCCACCAGCGCTCCTGGAACTCGTCGACCTTGGGTCGCGAGGTGTTGGGGTCGGGCGGCTGGTTGGGATCGACGCCGGGGAAGCTGCGCGTCGAGGTGCGGCTGAAGCCGGCGTCGAGCTGGCTGCGGGTGACCTCGCCCAGACGGGAGATGCCCACCGGCAAGTGATAGTCGACGTAGTCGAGGTCGCTCGCGTCGGTTGCACCGCCGTAGCTGGCTGCAACCAGTCGCGGGTTGAAGGTCAGCGTATCGATGCGGGTCTTGCCGGCGATGTTGAGTCGCGTGTCGAGGATGGCGGCGTAGGCATCGTCCTCCCAGCTGCTCACGGACACGCTGCGGGGGTTGGACTCCCACAGTCCGCCGACGGCGAGGTAGGGCGCATATTCCCAGGAAACGGCGCCGGCCGGGGCAGCAGCCAGACCTGGCACCAGCGCCAGCAGGCAGGTGGCGGCCACATCGCGCCAGGCACCCGGCGTGAGCGCGCAGGTCTGATTGCCGCCGTTCATGCGGAGTAAGATCCTCGATGCCGGTACGACAGGGGCTGGCCGCCGGCGCTCACGGCACGACGATCGTGTCGCCGGCACGCAGCAGGATGTTCTGCTCGAGCTTGCGGCCTTCCTGCACGTCGCTGTACTTGAAAGGGATCGCAATCTGTGTGCCCTGGTCTCCGCGGCGCAGGATGCGGACCTCGTCGAGCTTGGCGAACGGCGTCGTGCCGCCGGCGGTGCTGATCGCCTGCATCACGTCGACGTTGCGGGTCATGACGAACTCGCCCGGCCGCGTGACCTGGCCAAGCACGTAGACCTTGTTCCCGTTGAGCTGCAGGGCTGCCACGGTAACCACCACGTCCGGGATGAAGCGGGCGAGCTTCTCGGCCAGTTCCTGGCGCAGCTGCTCCACCGTCTTTCCCTCGGCCACCAGGTCACCGGCCAGCGGGAAGGCGAAGTGCCCGTCGGGATTGACCAGCAGTTCGCGGGTCAGGTCCTCCTCCTTCCAGACCGAGATCTGCAACACGTCGCCCGGATTGATGCGGTAGGGATCCCTCATCGTGGCCGTATCGGCGGCGCTGGCGGTGGTGCCGGCGAGCAGCGTGGCCAGGAGCACGGCCAGGTGTCGAAATGCTGAGAACATCGGTGTGCGGGCCATACGCTGGACTCCAGGGTGACGGACTGTACTCTGCGGGTGGCGACCCGGTGAGCCGCCTTCTTAAGCTTCGTTTAAGCCGGCCACCGAATCATCGATCGGCAACCGGGGATACCGGCGCCGCGAGGGGGTTCGCGTCGCGCGGGTGCGACATATTCTGGCGTGCAAGGCCGGCGCGAGCCGTGCGCCAATTCCCAGAAAACGCCGGATGTTTACCAGAGAATGCAACTCCATACAGCCATATACGACCTGATCCGCACAACAAGATCAAGTCGGGGAAGGTCGATCTTCCGATGACAGGCCTGGTGGCCGCGATGGTGGCGTGCCTCGTCACGGCGGGGCTCATCGCGATCCTGCGGCCGCTGGCGGTCGGGATCGGGCTGGTCGACGTGCCCGACACGCGCAAGACCCATCAGGGGCCGATTCCGCTGGTCGGTGGCCTGGCGATCTTCGCGACGGTTCTGGCGTCCTGCTCATTCGTGTCCCTGACGGGATTGTCGGCGTTCGAGCCCGGCATGCCGAGCTTCCTCGCCGCGGGCGTCGTGCTCGTCGGTGTCGGTGTCGTGGACGACCTGGTCGAGCTGTCGCCCCTGGCGCGTTTCATTGCCCAGATAACCGCCGGGCTTGCCATGATCTTCGGTGGCGGTGTGGTGCTCGATGACCTCGGGGCGATGAGCTGGTCAGGCGAAGTCCTGGCACTCGGCCTGCTGGCCGTGCCGTTCAGCCTGTTCACCACGGTCGGTGTCATCAACGCCCTCAACATGTGCGATGGCCTCGACGGCCTGAGCGGCAGCCTGACCCTGGTCTCGCTCGTCGGTTTCGCGGTGGCGCTGGCGCTGTGGGGTGACGGGTCCGACGGCAACCTGCTGATGGTGCTCGGCGGCGGCATTCTCGGCTTCCTGCTGTTCAACATGCGACTGCCCGGGCGTGCGCGTGCCAGCATCTTTCTCGGCGACGCCGGCAGCATGTTCCTCGGCTTCGTGCTCACCTGGTTCGCGATCTCGCTGTCACAGGGGCCCGAGCGGGTCATCAAGCCGGCGGCGGCGCTCTGGTTCATCATGGTGCCGATCATCGATGCCGTGGCGATGATGCTCCGGCGGATCGTGCGTGGCCGCTCGCCGTTCTCGGCCGATCGCGAACACCTGCACCACATCTTCCTCCTCGCCGGATTCACGGTGAACGAGACCGTGGCGACGATGGCACTGCTGGCCGGCTGCGGTGTGGCTGTCGGCCTCGCCAGCGCCTGGTGGGACTGGCCGGATCTGTGGGTGGCGCTCGCTTTTCTCGGCGTCGGGCTGGGCTACTTCTGGATGATCATGCATGCCTGGCGCGTGATGCGGTTCTTTCGCCGCTCGATCTGTCGCCGGCGCAGCCAGGTGACCGACCGTCGCGTGCGCGGCGAGCGCCGCCAGGGTGGCGGCGACCACGCCTACACCGGCCCCGAGCGCCGCTCCGGCCTGGACCGGCGCAGCGGCCTTCCTCGACGGAGCGAGGATGCCGCGCGTTGCCGTGTCCGGACGCCGGCCGGCGAGGCCCTGCCGGTGGCTCGCGGCGCACCGGAGACGGTCCCGCCCCGCTAGAGCGTCGGGTCGCGGGTGATCACCGCGCCACTCGCCAGCAGCGAACCGAGGCGCATGAAACGCCCGGTGAGCCGTGCCGCCAGTGCCGGCGGACAAGCGCCGGCACGCACCACTACGGTAAATGTCCCGCACGCCGGCACCGGCTGCACCTCGAGTTCGTGGAACTCCATGAACGCGCGCTGCAGCGGCCAGAGCGCCTTGTAGGCCGCTTCCTTCATGCTGAATATCCGGCGCGCCGCCCGGCCCGGGTCCGCATCCAGCGCCGCGAGTCGCACGACCTCCCCGGGCCGGCAGACCTGCGCCACGAGCGCTGCGTCGAGCGGTTCGTCCGGCTCGAGGTCGAGACCGAGGCTCGCGAACGCCTCACACCGGGCGACGACTGCCGCGGCCACGGCGCCCGCATGCGAGATGCTGCCGACGATGCCCGGCGGCCAGACCGGTTCGCGGCTCTGGCCGACCGGGATCGCGACCGGCGCCACGCCGAGCCGCCGCAGGGAGCGGCGGGCGCAGTCGCGTCCGTGCGCAAACTCCGCCCGGCGCGCCGGGACGAAGATGCGGGCAGCGACCTCTTCCTCGCCTGGCAGGATCACGCCCGTCCGGGCATGGGTGGAGAGGACACTCACGGCAGGTGCCGGACAGAGAGCGTCGAGGACCGTGTCGTCGGACAGGGTAGGGTCCGGGCCATGCATGGGGCGTGTTGTCGCAAACCGCGGGCGCAGCCACCAGCGGGCATTCTCGCCTCGTCCCCAGTAGAATCGCCATCCTTTTCGCTGCGACCGATCCGGCCATGACCGTCAAGACGCGCTTTGCCCCGAGCCCCACCGGCTACCTGCACATCGGCGGGGTGCGCACCGCGCTGTTCTCATGGCTTTATGCACGCCACCACGGCGGGCGCTTCGTGCTGCGCATCGAGGACACGGACCGGGAACGTTCCACGGAGGAGTCGATCGAGGCGATCCTGACCGGCATGGCCTGGGTGGGGCTCGACTGGGACGAGGGGCCGGTGCGCCAGACCGAACGGTTCGCGCGTTATGCCGAGGTGGCCGAGTCGATGCTGCGTGCGGGCACGGCCTACCGCTGCTACTGCTCGCGCGAGGAACTCGACGCGATGCGCGCCGCGCAGGTCGCGCGCGGCGAGAACCCCCGCTACGACGGACGCTGCCGCGAGCGGCGTGCGCCCGTGCCGGGCGTCAGCCCCGTCCTGCGCCTGCGCAGCCCCGGCACCGGCTCGGTCGTGGTCCGCGACCTCGTGCACGGCGACGTGCCCTTCGACAATGCGGGCCTCGACGACCTGATCCTCGTGCGCTCCGACGGCGTGCCGACCTTTCATTTCGGCGTGGTCGTCGATGACGCCGACATGGGCATCACGCACGTCATCCGTGGCGACGACCATCTCACCAACACGCCGCGCCAGATCCACATCCTGCAGGCGCTCGGCATGCCGGTACCGGTCTATGCGCACCTGCCGATGATCCTCGGCCCCGACGGGGCGCGGCTCTCCAAGCGTCACGGCGCCGTCAACGTGCTCGAGTACCGCGAGCAGGGCTACCTGCCCGAGGCCCTGCTCAACTACCTCGTGCGGCTCGGCTGGGCGCACGGCGACCAGGAACTGTTCACGCGCGAGGAGATGATCCGGCTGTTCGACATCGCCGACGTCAACGCCGCCGCCGCGCGCTTCAACCCCGAGAAGCTCGCCTGGCTCAACCAGCAGTACATCCAGCGTGGCGATCGCGAGCAACTCGCCGGGCAGTTCGCCGCGCACCTCGCGCGGCGTGCCATCGCGGTGCAGGGCGGCCCGCCACTCGCCGCCGTCGTCGATGCCTACCGCGAACGCGCGGTGACGCTCGACGACCTGGCGCAAGCCAGCCGCTACCTCTTCGTCGAGCCCGTGCCGCTCGACGAGAAAGCCGCCCGCCAGCACCTGAAGCCCGCCATCGCCCCGGCGCTCGAGCGCCTGCGCGAGCGCTTCGCCGCGCTCGGCGGCTGGCAGCGCCAGGACCTGCACGAAGCCGTCGCCACCGTGGCCGCCGACTGCGGCCTCGGCTTCGGCAAGCTCGGCCAGCCGCTGCGCGTCGCCATCACCGGCGGCACCGTCTCGCCGCCCATCGACGTCACCCTGGAACTCGTCGGCCGCGAGCGCACCGCCGCGCGGCTCGCGCAGGCGCTCGCGCACATCGCCGCCTACGGCGCGTAAGTGCCCGAGCCACGGCGTTTTCTTGACACTGCCAGGACCCTCCCTTACAGTCCGCAACCGCGTGGGGCTATAGCTCAGCTGGGAGAGCGCTTGCATGGCATGCAAGAGGTCGGCGGTTCGATCCCGCCTAGCTCCACCAGGCTCCCGCGCCCATCCCTGACCACGAGTCCCCATCGTCTAGAGGCCTAGGACATCGCCCTTTCACGGCGGTAACCGGGGTTCGAATCCCCGTGGGGAC
>JADZBS010000107.1 GCA_020851975.1 Gammaproteobacteria bacterium
GATCATGATGTCGAGCTGGAAATCCTCCATCGCCGGGTAGAGCACCTCCTCCACCACGGGACTCAGGCGATGGATTTCGTCGACGAACAGCACGTCGCGCGCCTCGAGGTTGGTGAGCAACGCCGCGAGGTCGCCCGGCCGCTCCAGCACCGGGCCGGAGGTGTGCCGCAGGTTGACGCCGAGTTCGTTGGCGATGATGTGCGCGAGCGTGGTCTTGCCGAGGCCCGGCGGCCCGAAGATGAGCACGTGGTCGAGCGCCTCGCTGCGCAGGCGCGCCGCCTCCACGAAGATCTGGAGCTGGCGCTTGACCGCGGCCTGCCCGATATAGTCGTCGAGGCGGCGCGGACGGATGGCCCGCTCGTAGCCCTCCTCCTCGCTGCGCGCGGCCGTTGACACCAGCCTTTCAGGCTCGCTCATGACGCGATCACTCCCGGGGTTCAGCCGCGGCCCTGCGGCGCGGCCGAGCGCAGCGCGGCACGCAGCAGGTCGGCGGTGCCGGCCTGGGCAGGCCCTGCCTGCTCGATCATGCGCCGGGCTTCGGCCGGCTTGTAGCCGAGCGCCAGCAGCGCATCGAGCACCTCCTGCTCGACACGGGCGCCGCTCGTGCCCGCCGGCGTGCTCGCCGCCGCCGGCAATGCGAAGGACTCGAGACGGTCGCGCATCTCCACCACCAGCCGCTCGGCGGTCTTGCGCCCCACGCCCGGCACGCGCGTGAGGGAGGCCGTGTCGCCCTCGTGCACGCAGCGCACGAAACCTTCCACCGTGGTGCCGGAGAGGATGGCCAGCGCGATGCGCGCACCGACGCCGCTGACTTTCAGCAGGTCGCGGAACAGTCGCCGCTCGGCCTCCGTGGCGAAGCCGAACAGCAGGTGCTGGTCCTCGCGGATCACCAGGTGCGTGCGCAGTTGCACCTCGCCGCCGAGTGCCGGCAGCAGGGCCCAGGTGGACATCGGCGCCTCGACCTCGTAGCCGACACCGGATACCTCCACCACGAGCTGTGGCGGATCCTTGTGCACCAGCACGCCGCGCAGGAAGCCGATCACCGGCGCACCACCCGCAACGCACCGAGCCGCGCCAGGCGCCCGGCGAGCGGCCGGCTGTGGGCGTGGCAGATCGCCACCGCCAGTGCATCGGCCTCGTCGGGAGCGAGCGCATCGGGCAGCTTCAGCAGCGCGCGTACCATATGCTCGACCTGAGCCTTCTCGGCCCCGCCCTGGCCGACCAGCGCCTGCTTGACGGCGCGGGCGGCGTACTCGTGGACCGCGGCGGCCTGCACGAACGTGGCGCAGATCGCCGCGGCGCGGGCCTGGCCGAGCTTGAGTGCGCTGTCGGCATTGCGATGCATGAATACCTTCTCGATGGCGACTTCGTGCGGGGCGTGCTCGAGCATCAGGGCATGCACGCCATCGAAGATGGCGCGCAGCCGATCGGGCATCGCCTCCGCCCCGGTACGGATGCAGCCGCTGGCGACGTAGCGCGTGGCGTTGCCCGCGATGTCGATGAGCCCGAAGCCGGTCACCCGCGAACCCGGGTCGATGCCGAGAATGCGCGTCCACTGCCCCATGTCAGCCATCGGCCCCCGCCGCCGCCAGCCGCTCGACGACCGCAGCCGGAATGGCGGCATTGGAATACACATTCTGCACGTCGTCCATCTCTTCGAGCGCCTCGAGCAGTGCCACCATGTGCTCACCGGCCTTCTCGTCGAGTGCGGCGACCACCGCCGCGCGCCGTGTCACCTCGGCATTGGCGGGCTCGAAACCTGCAGCCTCCAGCCGCTGGCGCACCTCCGCGAACTCGGCCGGATCGGTGAGGACTTCCACCGAGCCGTCGGCCTGTTCGACGACATCTTCCGCGCCGGCCTCGATCGCCGCGGCGAGCAGCGCCCCGGTGTTCACGCCCGGCGCGTAGCCGAGCCAGCCGACCGCATTGAACAGGTAGGCGACCGAGCCCTCGGCGCCGAGGTTGCCGCCGTGCCGGGCGAAAGTCTGGCGGATGTCGGCGACGGTGCGGTTGCGGTTGTCGGTGAGGCAGCCGACCAGCACCGCCGCTCCGCCCGGCCCGTAGCCCTCGTACGTCACCTCGGCGAACCCGGCCCCATCGGTCATCCCGGTGCCGCGCTGGACGGCGCGCTCGAGCGTGTCACGCGGCATGTTCTGCGCCCGCGCCCGGTCGATCGCCAGGCGCAGCCTGGGGTTGGCAGCCACATCGGCGCCACCGAGGCGTGCAGCCACCGTCAACTCGCGGATCAGCTTGCCGAAGACGCGCGCGCGCCTGCGGTCCTGGGCACCCTTGCGGTGCTGGATGTTCGCCCACTTGCTATGGCCGGCCATTCGCCCTTCGCCCGCTGCCGCGCCCGGCGGGCGGGCGCGCATCCCTGCCAGACCCGCCCAGTCCGGGGGGCCTCGCGACAACCAGGCAGGATGATAACCCAAGGTGCGGCCGTGCCCGAGGCAACCCTCGCGACGCGGTCAGGGTGCGATGTCGGCCGGGGAGTGCGCAGGCCGGGATACAACCCGGCCTTGGCGCGGAACGCGATCAGCCGGCGGTAGCCAGCGCCCTGCGACGGAGCCACTGCCCGATGCCGAGCGCGCTCGCGAACAACCAGGCGGCGGCCGGCACCGGCACCAGCATGTCGCCCGCATGCACGGCCCAGGCGAAGTGGCGGGTGGTCCACGGGCCGCGATACTGGCGGCCCTCGTTGAAATC
>JADZBS010000108.1 GCA_020851975.1 Gammaproteobacteria bacterium
GCCTGGCGCGACGAAGCCCGCGCCCACGCCCGATCAGCACCCGTAGGAGCGACGCCAGGCGCGACGAATCCCGCGCCCACGCCCGATCAGCACCCGTAGGAGCGACGCCAGTCGCGACGAATCCCGCGCCCCCGCCCGATCAGCACCCGTAGGAGCGACGCCAGTCGCGACCTGATTCGCGTTACCCCGTGAGCTTTCGCCGCAGCAGCTCGTTCACCTGACCCGGGTTGCCCTTGCCCGCCGTGGCCTTCATCACCTGCCCGACGAAGAACCCGAACAGCTTGTCCTTGCCCGCCCGGTAGTCGGCGAGCTGGGCAGGATGGGCCGAGATGACCTGATCGATGACGCGCTCGAGTTCGCCCGCATCGGTGATCTGGCGCAGCCCCCGCGCGGCGATGATGTCATCGGCGCCGCCCTCGCCGGCCCACATCGCCTCGAAGACGTCCTTGGCGATCTTGCCCGAGATGGTCTGGTCGGCGACGCGCGTGAGCAGGCCAGCCAGCGCTGCGGCATCGACGCGGCTGGCGGCGATCTCGATGCCGTCGCGATTGAGCGCCGCGGCGAGCTCGCCGTTCACCCAGTTGGCGGCGAGGCGCGCGTCGCGCCCGCCGAGGCCAGCCACCACGGCTTCGAAGTACGCCGACGTCTCGCGTGAAGCCGTCAGGTTCACCGCATCGGCCACCGGCAAGCCGTGGATGGCGACGAACCGTGCCGCCTTGGCGTCGGGCAGCTCGGGCAGGCTGGAGCGGACCTCGTCGACGAACGCCGGTGCGATCTCGAGCGGCAGCAGGTCCGGGTCCGGGAAGTAGCGGTAATCGTTGGCTTCTTCCTTGGTCCGCATCGAGCGCGTCTCATCGCGGTCGGGGTCGTAGAGGCGGGTCTCCTGCACGACGGTGCCGCCGTCCTCCAGCAGCTCGATCTGCCGGCCGATCTCGAACTGGATGGCGCGCTCGAGAAAGCGGAAGCTGTTGAGGTTCTTGATCTCGGCGCGCGTGCCGAGCTTCGTGCTGCCGGCCGGACGCACTGAGACGTTGGCGTCGCAGCGGAAGGAACCCTCCTGCATGTTGCCGTCGCAGATGCCGATCCAGCGCACGAGCTGGTGGATCCGGCGCATGTAGGCGGCGGCTTCCTTCGCCGAGCGCAGGTCAGGCTCCGAGACGATCTCGAGCAGCGGCGTGCCCGCCCGGTTGAGATCGATGCCCGAGAGTCCCTGGAAACTTTCGTGCAACGACTTGCCGGCGTCCTCCTCGAGATGCGCGCGCGTCAGCCGCACGGTCTTCTGCGTGCCGTCATCGAGCGTGATGGCGATGCTGCCGCCCCGCACCACCGGCAGCTCGTACTGGCTGATCTGGTAGCCCTTCGGCAGGTCGGGGTAGAAGTAGTTCTTGCGCGCAAACACCGAGCGGGGCGCGATCGTCGCGCCGATGGCAAGCCCGAAGCGCACCGCCAGGCGCACGGCCTCGGCGTTGAGCACCGGCAGCACGCCCGGGTAGCCGAGGTCGACCAGGCAGGCCTGGCGGTTGGGCTCGGCGCCATAAGCCGTGGCCGCACCGGAAAAGATCTTCGAACGCGTGGCGAGCTGGGCGTGGATCTCCAGGCCGATGACCGTTTCCCACTGCATCAGCGCCGGCCTCCCTGCGCGGGATTGGCCGCCGGCTCCGGCGGCCGGCGCCGGTGCCAGTCGGTGGCGAGCTGGTACTGGTGGGCGAAATTGAGGACGACGCCCTCGCCGAACGCCGGGCCGATCAGCTGCAGGCCGACCGGCAGGTCACCGGCGAAACCGCAGGGCACCGAGATGCCCGGCACGCCGGCGAGGTTCACGGCGATGGTGTAGATGTCGTTGAGGTACATCTGCACCGGATCGGCCGTCTTCTCGCCGAGGCGGAACGCCGGAGTCGGCGTCGTCGGCCCGGCGATGACGTCCACCGACTCGAACGCCCGGCGCAGGTCGGCGGCAATCAGCGCCCGGGCCTTCTGCGCCTGCAGGTAATAGGCGTCGTAGTAACCGGCCGAGAGCACGTAGGTGCCGGTCATGATGCGCCGCTTGACCTCGGCACCGAAGCCCTCCTGGCGCGAGCGCTTGTACAGGTCCTCGATCGACCCGGGCGCCTCGCAGCGGTGCCCGAACCGCACGCCGTCGAAGCGGGCCAGGTTCGAGGAAGCCTCGGCCGGAGCGACGATGTAGTAGGTGGGCACCGACAGGGCGAGATGCGGCAGCGCCACGTCGACGATCTCGGCACCGAGCGCCGCGAACACCTGCAGCGCCTCGCGCAGGCGCGCTTCGCACCGGGCATCGAGTCCGGCATCGAAAAACTCCGGCGGCACGCCGATGCGCCGGCCACGCAGCGGCTGGTCGAGGGCGGCGGCGTAGGCCGGCACCGGCCGGTTGGCGCTGGTGGAGTCGCGCGGATCGAAGCCCGCCATCGCCTCCATGAGCAGCGCGGCGTCCTCGGCGCTGCGCGTGAGCACGCCGGCCTGGTCGAGACTCGAGGCGAACGCGATCATGCCGTAGCGGGAGCAGCGCCCGTAGCTCGGCTTGAATCCGGTGATGCCGACGAGCGCGGCCGGCTGGCGGATCGAGCCGCCGGTGTCGGTGCCCGTGGCCGCCGGCACCACGCCGGCCGCCACGGCCGCGGCCGAGCCACCCGAGGAGCCACCCGGTGAACGCTCGGGATCCCAGGGGTTGCGCACCGGGCCGTAGTAACTCGTCTCGTTCGACGAGCCCATGGCGAACTCGTCCATGTTCGTCTTGCCGACGCTGACCACGCCGGCCGCGGCGAGGCGCTCGACCACAGCGGCGTCGTAGGGCGCGGTGAAGTTGGCCAGCATCTTCGAGCCGCAGCTGGTCAGGATGCCGCGGGTGCAGAAGATGTCCTTGTGGGCGATCGGGACTCCGGTCAACGCCGTCCCTTCGCCACGCGCCAGGCGGGCATCGGCGGCAGTCGCCGCGGCGAGGGCCTGCTCCGGCGTGACCGTGATGAAGGCATTGAGGAGCGGATCGAGCCGCCCGATCCGCGCGAGTGCCGCCTCGGTCAGCTCACGGCTGCTCACCTTGCGGGCCCGCAGCGCCCGCGACAGACCGGCGATGCTGTCGGGTTCCATGACCGGCCAGGCCCCTACTCGATGACCCGTGGCACCAGGTACAGGCCCTGGTCAGCGCGGGGCGCGTTGCGCTGGTAGTCCTCGCGCTGGTCGCTTTCGGTGATCTCGTCGGAGCGCAGTCGCTGGGTCATCGCCAGCGGGTGCGCCATCGGCTCGACGCCGGTGGTGTCCACGCCCTGCAGCTGGTCGACCAGCCCGAGGATGCGCGACAGCTTGGCCACGCAGTCCGCGGCCTCGGCGTCACTCAGCGCCAGGCGTGCCAGGTGGGCGATGTGATCCACGTCCTTCCTGCTGAGTGTCACGCGAAAGCGCCTTCCCGATCAGCCGTTTACGAAGGGGCGCATGATACACCCGCAGTTGTTAAAAAATCCCCTCGTTGCTAGAGTACCGCGCACGTTCGGCAGACGGGTCGCCGGGCGTTCGCGGCTGTTGTTGGGCCTCCATTCCTGGGTTGTGCGCATGCTGAAGAAGCTCCTCGGCTACTTCTCCAACGATCTGTCCATCGACCTCGGCACGGCGAATACGCTGATCTACGTTCGCAGCCAGGGCATCGTGCTCGACGAGCCCTCGGTGGTGGCAATCCGCGACGAACCCGGCCGTGGCGGCAAGGTGGTGGAGGCGGTGGGCGCCGAAGCGAAGAGCATGCTCGGACGCACGCCGGGCAACATCACCGCCATCCGCCCGCTGAAGGACGGCGTCATCGCCGACTTCACCATCACCGAGAAGATGCTCCAGCACTTCATCCGCAAGGCCCATCCCGGCCGCTACTTCCGCCCGAGCCCCCGCGTGCTGATCTGCGTCCCCTACGGCTCCACGCAGGTGGAACGGCGCGCGATCCGCGAGTCGGCCGAGGGCGCCGGTGCCCGCAAGGTGTTTCTCATCGAGGAACCGATGGCCGCCGCGATCGGCGCCGGCATGCCGGTGCACGAGGCGCGTGGCTCCATGGTGCTCGACATCGGCGGCGGCACGTCGGAAGTCGCGGTGATCTCGCTGAACGGCATCGTCTACGCCGCCTCGGTACGCATCGGCGGCGACCGCTTCGACGACGCCATCATCAACTATGTGCGCAGAAACTACGGCATCCTCATCGGCGAGGCCACGGCCGAGCGCATCAAGAAGGACATCGGCTCGGCATACCCAGGTGACGAGGTGCGCGAGATCTCGGTCAAGGGCCGCAACCTCTCCGAGGGCGTGCCCCGCAGCTTCAGCCTGAACAGCAACGAGATCCTCGAGGCGCTGCAGGAACCGTTGCAGGGCATCGTTGGCGTCGTCAAGGGCGCGCTCGAGCAGACACCGCCGGAACTCGGCGCCGACGTGGCCGAGCGCGGCATCGTCCTCACCGGCGGCGGGGCCCTGCTGCGCAACCTCGACAAGCTGCTCATGGAGGAAACCGGCCTGCCGGTGGTCGTCGCCGAGGACCCGCTCACCTGCGTGGCGCGCGGCGGCGGCCGGGTGCTCGAACTGATGGACGAACAGGGCCCCAGCGTCTTCAGCCTCGACTGAGGGGGACAGTTACTTTTCCCGCGTGGAGTTGAGGTAACTGTCCCCGGAGCCGCATGGCGCTTTCCACCCCCGACAGTGAACCACGCCTGTTCCACGGCCCCGGCCCGGGCCTGCGGCTGCTCCTGCTGGTGACACTCGCCGTCGTGCTGATGGTGCTCGACCACCGCAACGAGCACCTCGTCCGGATCCGCAGCTCCATGGCCGCCCTGCTCTACCCGCTGCAGCAGGCGGTCGATGCGCCAGTCACCGCCGCCCGCTGGGCCGGCGAGAACCTCGCCAGCCGCGAAACGCTCATCCGCGAGAACGCCGGCTTCCGCCGCCAGATCCTCGATCAGGCCGGCCGCCTGCAACGCATGGCCGCGCTCGAGGCCGAGAACGCACGCATGCGCGCCCTGCTCGATTCCACGGCCAAAGTCGGCGACGACGTGCTGATCGCCGAGATCGTCGCCGTCGACATGGACCGCCAGCGCCACCGGGTGGTCCTCAACCGCGGTGGAGAGTCGGGTGCCTTCATCGGCCAGGCACTGATCGACGCCCAGGGAGTCGTCGGCCAGGTGATCCGCGACCGCGGCGCGAGTGCCGAGGCCCTGCTGATCACCGATCCCGACCACGCGGTGCCGGTGGAGGTCGTGCGTACCGGGCTGCGCACGATCGCGGTCGGAACCGGGGACCTCGACCGGCTCTCGCTGCCGTTCATGGCCCGCAATGCCGATGTCAGGACGGGCGACCTGCTGGTGAGTTCAGGTCTCGGCGGCAAGTTTCCGGCCGGCTATCCGGTGGCCACCGTGAGCGAGGTCCGCGGAGATTCGGGCGAGGCCTTCCTGGCCGTGACCGCCCGGCCGGCCGCCGCACTCGATCGCGTCCGGGAGGTGTTGCTGGTCACGCCGCAGGCGACACCCCGGGAGCCTCCGCAGGCTGTCGCGCCGGACGATCAGGCGCCTGCGCCACCCGCCGCGCCCGCACCGGGCACGCCGGCCAGCGTCGCACCGCCGGCGACAGGGACGGCGCAATGAGCCGCCATCGCGCCAGCCCGCTCACCCTGTGGCTGTCGCTCCTTGGCGCGCTGATGGTCACCGTGCTGCCGCTGCCGGCCATCGTCGACAGTTTCTGGCCGCCGTGGGTCACGATGGCGCTGATCTACTGGTGCATGATGTGGCCGCGCCTGTGCGGCATCCTCACGGCCTTCGTCATGGGGCTGGCGCTCGACCTGCTCGGCGGCAACCTGCTGGGCCAGCATGCCCTGTCGCTCAGCATCGTCGCCTACCTCACGCTGCGCTTTCACCTGCGCATCCGCATCTTCCCGCTGTGGCAGCTCACCATGACGGCGTTCACGCTCATGGCCATCGACGCCTTCTTCGTATTCTGGGCCGATGGCATTGCCGGGCTTCCGACCGGCGGCTCGGGCCGCTGGACGCAGGTAATTGCCGGCGGCGTGGCCTGGGCCCCCACCATGGCGCTGCTCGACCACCTGCGGATGCGCAGCGAAAACCGCGGCAGCCGCTTCACCTGACGGGCGAGGGCATGGCACGAGCTGTCCGCATCAAGGATCACTGGGCCGAGCAGCGACTGTTCCTGGCGCGCACGGTCGCCGCCGCCATCTTCATCGCGGTCCTGACGGCGGTCGTCCTGACGCGCCTGGTGCAGCTGCAGCTCGTGCAGTACGACTACTACTCGGCCCAGTCGCAGGGCAATCGCATCCGGCTGCAGCCGGTGCCGCCGACGCGCGGCCTGATCCTCGACCGCAACGGTAGGGTGCTTGCCGAGAACCAGGCGAGCTTCGATCTCGAGCTCACCCCCGAACAGGTGCCCGATCTCGACGACACGCTCAGCCGGCTGGCCACACTCGGCCTGCTCGGCGCCGAGCATCTCGCCGAGGTGCGCGCCGACATCGGCCGGCACCGCCGGTTCGATGCCGTCGCCATCCGCACCCGCCTCAGCGACGAGGAAGTCGCGCTGTTTGCCGTCAACCGCCCGTACTTCGAGGGTGTCGAGATCCGTCCGCGGCTGTCGCGCCGCTACCCGTACGGGCCCGCACTGGCGCACGCGCTCGGCTACGTCGGCGGCATCAGCGCGGCCGACCTGCAGGAAATCGATGCCGTCGCCTACGCCGGCACGCAGACCATCGGCAAGGTTTCGGTGGAGCGTGCCTTCGAGCACGCGCTGCACGGGCAGGCCGGTCGCGAGCAGGTGGTCGTCAATGCCCGCGGCCGCAGCCTGCAGACACTCGAGCGCGCCGGTGCGCGTCCCGGCGAGGACGTCATGCTGGCCCTCGACCTCGATGCCCAGCTCGCCGCCTGGGAAGCGCTGGCCGGACTGCGCGGCGCAGCCGTGGCCATCGACCCGGCGACGGGCGAGGTGCTGGTCTTCGTGAGCACGCCGGCCTACGACCCCAACGTCATCAGCGGCGGCCTGAGCCGCAAGGCCTTCAACGCCCTGCAGGAAGACATCGACAAGCCGCTGTTCAACCGGGCGTTGCGCGGCGTGTACCCGCCGGGCTCCACCATCAAGCCGATCGTCGCACTGGCGGCCCTGAAGGCCGGCACCATGACACCGCAGCAGCGCGTCTGGTGTGGCGGCGCCTATTCGCTACCCGGCAGTTCTCACCGGTACCGCGACTGGAAGCCGGAGGGCCACGGCTCGGTCGACATGCAGGGCGGCATCGAGCAGTCCTGCGACGTGTATTTCTACAGCGTCGCGCGTGAGCTCGGCATCCAGCACATGTCCGATGCCCTGAAGAGCTTCGGCCTCGGTACGGTCACGGGCCTCGACATGCCCGGCGAGAAGGGTGGCCTCGTGCCCTCGCCCGCCTGGAAACGCACGGCGATCAGGAACCCCGCCAACCAGGTGTGGTTTCCCGGCGAGACACTGATCACCGGCATCGGCCAGGGGTACCTGCTGGTGACCCCGCTGCAACTCGCCCACGCTGCCGCAGCCATCGCCAGTCGCGGCCAGCGCTTCCAGCCAACCATGCTGCATGCCACGCGCGACCCGATCACCGGCGCACTGCACCCGGTCGAACCCGAACCGATGCCGCCGGTCGGCGTGACCGATGCGAGCCAGTGGGACACCATCATCGGCGGCATGCACGCGGTGATGCAGGGCGCCCGCGGCACCGCCCGGGCCGTCGGTGCCGGGGCACCCTTCCAGATGGCCGGCAAGAGCGGAACGGCCCAGGTCTTCACGGTCGCCCAGAACCAGAAGTACCGGGCTGCCGATGTGGCCGAGCGGTTGCGCGACCACGCGCTGTTCGTCGCCTTCGCACCGCTCGAGCAACCGCGCATCGCCGTGGCCGTCGTGGTGGAAAACGGCGAGAGCGGCAGCCGGGTGGCCGCTCCCATCGCCCGCAAGGTCATGGAAGCCTACCTGCGCACAGCCACGGGGGGCGCATGAGCGAGACCAGTCGCCGGGAACGCGGCAGCATGCTCTCGCGCTTCCTGCGCTGGGCGCACCTCGACCCGCCCCTGCTGGCCGGCATCCTGGCGATCCTCGTGTTCGCCACGCTCGTGCTCTACAGCGCCACGGGCGAAAACCTCGGCGCGATGCGGGCGCATGCGGGCAAGGTGGTGGTGGCGCTCGGCGCGATGCTGGTGGCGGCACGCGTCGATCCGGTCTGGATGCGGCGTGGCGCGCCCTGGCTCTATGTCGCCGGCCTGGCGCTGCTCGGGCTGGTACTCCTGACAGGGGACGTCGCCAAGGGCGGCCAGCGCTGGCTCGACTTCGGCATCCGCTTCCAGCCCTCGGAGATCATGAAGCTCGCCGTGCCGATGACCCTCGCCAGCCTGCTGCACGACCGCCCGCTCCCGCCGTCCCTGCCGCTGGTGATCGGCTGCCTCACGATCGTGATGGTGCCGACCGGGCTGATCGCGGTGCAGCCGGATCTCGGCACGGCCGTGCTGATCGTGCTCACCGGCGCGACCGCGATCTTCCTGGCCGGGCTGCGCTGGCGTTACATCATCGGCGCCGCTGCCCTGGCAATGGCCGCCATGCCGGCGCTGTGGATGGTGATGCACGATTACCAGCGCAAACGCGTGCTCACGCTGCTCGACCCGGACAGCGACCCGCTCGGAGCGGGCTACCACATCATCCAGTCGAAGATCGCCATCGGCTCGGGTGGATTCTTCGGCAAGGGCTGGCTCAACGGCAGCCAGGGCCAGCTCGAGTTCCTGCCCGAGCGTTCCACGGACTTCATCTTCGCCGTGATCGGCGAGGAGTGGGGCCTCATGGGAGTGGTCACCCTGATCGGCCTGTACCTGTTCGTCGTCGGCCGCGGTCTGTACGTCGCGCTGACGGCGCCGGACACATTCACGCGCCTGCTCGCCGGCAGCCTGTCGATCACCTTCTTCTTCTATGCATTCGTCAACTCGGCAATGGTGACGGGCCTCCTGCCGGTGGTCGGCGTGCCGCTGCCGCTGGTGAGCGCCGGCGGCACCTCGATGGTGACGCTGCTCGCCGGCTTCGGCATCCTGATGTCGATCCAGACCCACCGCCGCCTCGGTGACGCGGTACGCCGCTGATCGGGCAAAATAGCCGACCCATGAAGCCCCAGCTCCTTTTCGCCATCATTGCCGCCACGATCCTGACGGCACCCGCCGCGCTCGGCCTCGATGTCGACCGGCCCGAGGTGCAGGCCTACGTGAACGACCTGGTAAAGGAGCACGGCCTCGACGCCGACTACCTGCTCGCCATGCTCGAAGGCGCCGAGACCCAGCAGTCCATCCTCGACGCCATGGCGAGACCTGCGGAGAAGACCAGGCCCTGGAAGGACTACCGGGGTATCTTCCTCACGCCAGAACGCATCGAGGCCGGCAGCGCCTTCTGGAAGGAACAGGATGCACGCCTGACACAGGTGGCCACCCGCACGGGCGTTCCGCCGGAGATGCTGACCGGCATCCTCGGCGTGGAGACCTGGTTCGGCACCCGTGCCGGACGCTACCGGCTGCTCGACAGCCTGGCCACGCTCGCCTTCGACTATCCGCCCCGCTCGGGATTCTTTCGTGGCGAGCTGACGCAGCTCTTCCTGCTGGCGCGGGACGAGGGCCTCGACGTCAGCCAGGCCGTGGGTTCCTACGCGGGGGCCATGGGTGCGCCGCAGTTCATCCCGAGCAGCTATCGCAACTTCGCCGTGGATGGCGACGGCGACGGCAAGCGCGACCTGTTCAACAGCTGGGACGACGTGCTGGCGAGCATCGCCAACTACTTCGTGATGCACAAATGGCGCCCGGGCGAACCGGTGGTCACGCGTGCCACGCTGGCGCGGCCGACCGATCGCCAGCCGGGCGACAATGGCCTGGCGCCGGACAGCACCGTTGCGGGCCTGCGTAAACTCGGCGTCCGTTTCACGACCGATCTCGGTGCCGATGCCCCGGCTGGCCTGGTGGTGCTGCAGGGCGAGGAAGGCCCGGAGTACTGGGTCGCCTTCCACAACTTCTACGTCGTCACCCGCTACAACCGCAGCACGATGTACGCGCTGGCGGTCTATCAGCTCGGCCAGGCGATCGGCGAGGCGAGGCGCAGCGTCCCGGGCGGGTCCCTGCACGTCGCCGACGGGTCGTGACGCGCAGTTCCATGGCCCTGCCCACGCGAATTCGCCAATGCGTCCCGTGCATGGCGTTGCTCGCGTTGGCCGGTTGTGCCCTGACACCGCCACACGAGCGGCCCATGCCGACGCTGCCCGATCCCCGCCACGAAAAGGCCCGCATCGACCCGGGTACGCCGCCCAAGGTGATGCCGCCCGCCACCACCCCGGGCAACCCGCCGTTCTACGAAGTCATGGGTGAACGCTACCACGTGCTGCCCGACAGCCAGGGCTACTCGGAGCAGGGCGTGGCCTCCTGGTACGGTCGCGAGTTCCACGGCCGGCGCACCTCGAACGGCGAGATCTACGACATGTACGCGATGACCGCCGCGCACAAGACGCTGCCGCTGCCGACGCGCGCACGCGTCACCAATCTCGCCACCGGCAGGAGCATCGTGGTGCGCATCAACGATCGCGGCCCGTTCAAGAAAGGCCGGCTGATCGACCTCTCCTATGCGGCGGCGCGCGAACTCGGCTTTCTCAACGCCGGCACGGCCATGGTCGAGGTCGAGACACTCGACGAGCCGGCTGGCGCCGTCGCAGCGGCCCCGGTGGCGAGACCGCCCCAGCTCATGTACGTGCAGGTCGGCGCTTTCGCACGACAGCAGAACGCCGATGACCTCAAGCGCCAGCTCGAGACCCATGGCCTCGACAACGTGGTCATCCGTTATGATGCGCGCACCCAGCCGGCGTTGTATCGCGTGCGCGTTGGCCCGGTGCGTGACGCCACCGAGTACGATGACGTCGTCGACCGGGTCGCCCGGCTCGACGTGAGCACGCCGCGCCTGGTGGTGGAGCCGGCCACGACGCAGTGAGAGGCACTGTCCGGCGGCCAGGGCCGGCCGCAAGGCCGGGCCCGGCGCAAGCAAGCGACAACCTGGAGCCAGCACCCATGAGAAAAACGCCGGAAGCCCCGCGGCTTCTCCTCGCCCTGTGCCTCGCCGCCACCCTGTGCGCGGCGCACGCCGCCGTGCCGCCGGCACCGGCCATCGCGGCAAAGAGCCATGTGCTCGTCGATTTCCACACCGGCAAGGTGCTGGCCGCGCAGAACGAGCATGAGCGCGTCGAACCGGCGAGCCTCACCAAGCTGATGACGGCCTACACGGTCTACAAGGCGCTCGCCGAGGGCGCCGTGAAGATGACCGACGCAGTGCAGGTCAGCGAGCACGCCTGGCGCACCGGCGGGGCCGGCTCCGGCGGTTCGACCACCATGCTGCCGATCGGCAGTTCGGCGCCGATGGAGGTGATGCTCAAGGGCATGATCATCCAGTCCGGCAACGATGCGAGCATCGCGCTCGCCGAGCACGTCAGCGGCTCGGAAGAAGCGTTCTCCGACCTGATGAACCGGCATGCGCAGGAACTCGGCATGGCCGACAGCCACTTCGTCAACGCCACCGGCCTGCCGCACCCCGATCATTACACCTCCGCCGCCGACATCGCCCGGATTTCGCGCGCCATCATCGCCGAATTTCCGGAGCACTACCGCTGGTATGCCGAGAAGGACTACGTCTTCAATGGCATCCGCCAGGGCAACCGCAACCTGCTGCTCTACCGCGACCCGACGGTGGACGGCATCAAGACCGGCCATACCCAGAGCGCCGGCTACTGCCTGGCCGCATCGGCGAAACGCGGCGACACGCGCATGATCTCGGTGGTGATGGCCATGGCCAACGAGGAGGCCCGAGCCAAGGCCTCGCAGGAGCTGCTGAACTACGGGTTCCGCTTCTACGAAACCCGGCGGCTCGCCGAAGCCGGCAAGCCGCTGGCCGAGGCGCGCGTGTGGAAAGGTGCCGCCGAGCGCGTCGCGCTCGGCGTGCCCGCCGATCTCTGGGTTACGCTGCCGCGTGCGCAGGCCGACCAGGTGCAGACCCGCACCGAAGCCCCGCGCGACCTGGAGGCCCCGCTCACGACGGCAACCAGCGTGGGCCGGCTGACGGTCACGCTGGGCGGGGAACCGCTCGCCGAATCCCCGCTCGTGCCTCTCGCCGCTGTCGCCGAAGGCTCGCTGTGGCGCCAGGCCGTCGATACCGTGCTGCTCTGGTTCGAGTGAGTCCCCGGGGCACAGCACGACCATGGCGAGTGCACTGCCAGTCGCTTACCTGAACGGCACCTACCTGCCTCTCGCCGAGGCACGGATCTCGCCGCTCGACCGCGGTTTCCTCTTCGCCGACGCCGTGTACGAGGTGATCGCCGTGTACGGCGGCCGACCACTGCTGCTCGATGAGCACCTGGCACGGCTCGCGCGCAGCCTGCGCGAGCTGCGCATCCCCAACCCTCACGACGACCCCGCCTGGCGCGCCATCGTCGCCGGGCTGGTGGCCCGCAATCGCCAGGCCGCCGCCGTGCACGACATGGGTGTGTACCTGCAGGTGAGTCGCGGCGCCGATGCCGGACGCGACCACGCCATGCCGGCAGGGCTCGTGCCGACGGGGTTCGGCATGGCGAGTCCGGCCGCGCCGGTGGACCTCGCCACCGCCGGCCTGCGTGCCGTCACCGCCGCGGACAACCGCTGGGCACGCTGCGACAGCACGTCCACGGCGCTCCTCGGCAACGTGATGTTGCGCCA
>JADZBS010000109.1 GCA_020851975.1 Gammaproteobacteria bacterium
CGTTGCATCGAATTAAACCACATGCTCCACCGCTTGTGCGGGTCCCCGTCAATTCCTTTGAGTTTCAACCTTGCGGCCGTACTCCCCAGGCGGAGAACTTAGCGCGTTAGCTGCGACACTGAGAGGCAAAACCCTCCCAACATCTAGTTCTCATCGTTTACAGCGTGGACTACCAGGGTATCTAATCCTGTTTGATCCCCACGCTTTCGCACCTGAGCGTCAGTATTGGGCCAGGAAGCTGCCTTCGCCATTGATGTTCCTTCCGATATCTACGCATTTCACCGCTACACCGGAAATTCCGCTTCCCTCTCCCATACTCCAGTCAGGCAGTATCGAATGCAATTCCCAGGTTAAGCCCGGGGCTTTCACATCCGACTTACCAGACCGCCTACGTGCGCTTTACGCCCAGTAATTCCGATTAACGCTCGCACCCTCCGTATTACCGCGGCTGCTGGCACGGAGTTAGCCGGTGCTTCTTCTTTAGGTAACGTCAAGACCCGGAGGTATTAGCCCCAGGCTTTTCTTCCCTACTGAAAGTGCTTTACAACCCGCAGGCCTTCTTCACACACGCGGCATTGCTGGATCAGGGTTGCCCCCATTGTCCAATATTCCCCACTGCTGCCTCCCGTAGGAGTCTGGGCCGTGTCTCAGTCCCAGTGTGGCTGATCGTCCTCTCAGACCAGCTACGGATCGTCGCCTTGGTAGGCCGTTACCCCACCAACTAGCTAATCCGACTTGGGCTCATCCAATAGTGCAAGGTCTTGCGATCCCCTGCTTTCACCCGTAGGTCGTATGCGGTATTAGCCTAAGTTTCCCTAGGTTATCCCCCGCTACTGGGTAGATTCCCAAGCATTACTCACCCGTCCGCCACTCGTCGCCAGGGTTGCCCCCGCGTTACCGTTCGACTTGCAGGTGTTAAGCATGCCGCCAGCGTTCAATCTGAGCCAGGATCAAACTCTTCAATTTAAGGTATCGAGATTAAAGAGAGATCCCTCACCGAACACATCCGGAGATGTGCGCGGTTTGGTCACTCGCATCGGACTCCTCGAAGGAGCTGCGACGCGAGCGCCCGCACAAATTACCTGTTTCCCGATTGTTAAAGAACAAATACCCGCGAGGACCGCGGGCAGAAGCGGAATTATAGCGAGGTCTCGTGACAGGTCAACATCTGCTGCGGACTTTTTTTGCTGGCCGACTCATCCGCGCACCGTGACGCGGGCCACGCGCCGCTTTCCGACCTGGAAAACGTGGCTCGCACCGGCTGGAATCTCGCGACGCCCGTCGGTGATCCGCTCCCCGTCGATCTTCACGGCGCCCTGCTGGAGCATCCGCAGCGCCTCGGCGGTGCTCGTCACCAGCTGCGCCTCCCGCAGCAGGTAGGCCACGCCCAGGCCCGCGCCCCTGGCCTGAACCGTGATCTCGGTGATGTCCTCGGGCAGCTCGCCGCCGGCAAAACGCCGCTGGAACGCGTCGCGTGCCTGCTGCGCGGCGTCGGCGCCGTGGAATCGCGCCACCAGCTCCATGCCGAGCCGGACCTTGATATCCCGCGGATTCGCACCCCCGGCCACAGCCTGTCTCAGCCCGGCAATGACCGACGTCGGCTCGAAGCTCAACACGTCGTAGTAACGCCACATCAGCTCGTCGGATACCGACATGACCTTGCCGAACATCTCGGCCGGCGGCTCGGTAATGCCAATGTAGTTGCCGAGAGACTTCGACATCTTGTTGACGCCGTCCAGCCCCTCGAGGAGCGGCATGGTCATGACCACCTGGGGCGGCTGCCCATAAGCCTGCTGCAACTGGCGGCCCACCAGGAGGTTGAACTTCTGGTCGGTCCCGCCGAGTTCCACGTCGGCGCGCAGCGCCACGGAGTCGTAGCCCTGCACCAGGGGATAGAGAAACTCGTGGATGGCGATCGGCTTGCCCGACTGGTAACGCTTGTGGAAATCGTCGCGCTCGAGCATCCGGGCCACCGTGTGCCGGGCCGCCAGCGACACCAGGTCGGCGGCACTCATCGGGCCCATCCAGCGCGAATTGAACTCCACGCGGGTGCGGTCGCGGTCGAGGATCCTGAAGATCTGGCTGGCATAGGTCTCGGCGTTGCGGCGCACGTCCTCGGGCGTCAGGGGCGGCCGGGTCGCGCTGCGGCCCGAGGGGTCGCCGATCATGCCGGTGAAGTCGCCGATCAGGAAGATGACCTCGTGGCCGAACTCCTGGAACTGGCGCATCTTGTTGATGAGCACCGTGTGACCGAGGTGCAGGTCGGGCGCTGTCGGATCGAAGCCGGCCTTGATGCGCAGCGGACGCGCCTCCCGCAACTTAGCGAGCAGGTCCGCCTCGACGAGAATGTCCTCCACCCCACGGCGCAGTTCGGTGAGCTGGGTCTCGGCATGGAGCATGGCGGATGGACCGGGCCCGGCGGGGGCTGGATTCGAGGGCGCAGAGCATAGCCAATTCGCCGCAGGCGGTCACCACGACACCCGGCGCACACCGTGAGGCGGCGGAGGGGCGCCTGGATCGTGCGACCGGTCACAAAGTGAAAAGCTTTGTTGACCCGGCTGTCCGGCGGCGTCGATAATCCGGGCCGACCTGCACGCGCTGCCCGCCGGGCCGGGCGCCGGCGACGGGAATGGCAACGGGAGGACGGGTGATCAGCTCAGCGCTCAGGCGCCTGCGGACGGACGGTATCGCGACCCCGGCGGTCAGCCGCACGGCTCCGTTGCAGTGGTTCGTCGCGGGCCTGTCCCTGCCGCTGCTCGCCGTTGGCCTGCTGCTCCCCGATGCCACCTACAAGGAGGCGCTGCGCCTCGACCGCGCGCTGTCCGAGATCCGCCCGGTGTTCACGCTGCCGTTGCTGCTGAACTCGGCAGACCTCCTCGCCGGCTCCTTCGGCAACCCGGTTGCCGGCACCGCCGGCCACGAATCGGTCGACCTCACCGTGCGCCGGGGCGACACCCTCGATGCGCTCTTCCGCCGCGAAGGGCTCGACCTCGCCGACCTGCAACGGATCATGCAGATCGACACGGCTCGCAAGTACCTGCGCATCCTGCGTCCGGGCGACCAGATCAGCGTCGGCCACGACGGCGGCAGCATTCTCGAGATCAACCGCCGCATCGACCCGTTCAACACCCTGAACGTGACGCGGGCGGCCGCGGGCTTCGACGCCGGCGTCGTCGCGCTCGACTACGAGACCCGCTCCGCACGGACCAGCGGCGAGATCCGCAGCTCGCTGTTCGAGGCGGCCGCTCAGTCCGGCGTCTCCGATGGCACGATCATGAATCTCGCCGCCATCTTCGCCTCGGACATCGACTTCGTGCTCGACCTGCGCGAAGGCGACCGCTTCACGATCGTCTACGAAGAGATGTGGAACCGTGGCGACAAGCTCGCCGAAGGCGAGATCCTCGCCGCCGAGTTCGTCAACCAGGGCCGCACCTACCGCGCCGTGCGCTTCCAGAACCGCGCGGGCCAGACCGGCTACTACACGCCGGAGGGCCGCAGCCTGCGCAAGGCATTCCTCCGGGCGCCGCTCGCCTTCACCCGCGTCAGCTCCGACTTCAACCCGCGCCGCCGACACCCCATCCTCAACACCATCCGCGCCCACACGGGCGTCGACTACGCCGCCCCGACCGGAACCGCGGTGCGCGCACCGGCCGACGGCCGCGTGAGCTTCCGTGGTCGCAAGGGTGGTTACGGCAACGCCGTGATCCTGCAACACGCCGGCGGCATCACCACGCTCTACGGCCACCTGTCGGGATTCACCAAGGCAGCCCGTCTCGGTCATCGCGTGAGCCAGGGCGAGGTCATCGGCTACGTGGGCGCAACCGGCCTCGCCACGGCCCCGCACCTGCACTACGAATACCGGGTCAACGGCCGCCACATGAACCCGCGTACCGTGAAGCTGCCGAATGCCTCCACGCCGCTCGACGCCGGCGAACGCACCGAGTTCGTCCGTGCCGCCGCCCCGCTCCTGCAGCGCCTCGACACCGGCGGCGACCGGCTGGCAGCCGGCGGCCCGCGTTCCCGCCCGGGTCGCTCCGGCTGAACCACCCTGCGCCCGGACCCCGGGCGCGCTTCGGGCCGAACCCTGCGCAGAGCGATGCGCGGTCATTATGACAACTGTGATCGGCCGCACAGGGCCACCGCAGGCCGCTGCTATAGTGAACCGCCTGTGGCGCTGACGCCCGCCTCCCGAATGCGACGGCACCGGCCAGGACCGCTGCCGGAGACGTCCCCGTGGATACGATCAACCTCAAGAACCCGGATCACTACATCAACCGCGAGCTGAGTGCGCTCGAATTCACGCGCCGGGTCCTGCACCAGGCAAGCGACGCGTCCATTCCGCTGCTCGAACGCCTCAAGTTCCTCTGCATCGTATCGACGCACCTCGACGAGTTCTTCGAGATCCGCGTCAGCGGCGTGATGCAGCGTGCCGAGGTGGCCGGCGGACCGACCGGGCCCGACCTGATGACGCCATGCGAGTTGCTGCGGGAGATCGGCCTGCGTGCCCATGAACTCGTGGCCGCGCAGTACCGGGTGCTCAACGACGAAGTCATACCGGCCCTGCGCGCCGAGGGCATCCGCTTCGCACGGCGCAGCACCTGGAATGCAAGCCAGCGCGAGTGGCTGCGCGACTACTTCACGCGCGAGATCGAGCCCGTGCTGAGCCCGATGTCGCTCGACCCGGCGCGCCCGTTTCCACGCATCCTCAACAAGAGCCTCAATTTCATCGTCGGCCTCGAAGGCACGCACGCCTTCGGGCGCCCCGTGCAGCGCGCCATCGTCCAGGCGCCGCGTTCCCTGCCGCGCCTCATCCGGCTGCCGGCCGACCTCCCGGGCACGGGGCCCGCAGATTTCGTGTTCCTGTCCTCGGTCATCCATGCCTTCGTCGAGGACCTGTTCGTCGGCATGGAAATCAAGGGCTGCTGGCAGTTCCGCGTCACGCGCAACAGCGACCTGTACGTCGATGCGGAGGAAGTCGACGACCTGATGCACGCCCTCGAAGGCGAGCTGATCGCCAGCCGCTACGGGGCGGCCGTGCGCCTGGAGATCGCCCACGACTGCCCGGCGCCGCTGACGGACTTCCTGCTCGAGATGTTCAGCCTCGACGCCGAAGACCTCTACCGCGTCGACGGACCGGTGAACCTCAACCGCCTGCTCGCCGTGTACGACCTGGCGCGACGGCCGGACCTCACCTACCCGCCGTTCACACCGGGCGTGCCGCGCACGATCGCCGACGCCGACAACATCCTGGAGGCAATGCGCAGCCAGGAGATCCTCCTGCACCACCCGTACCAGTCGTTCGCGCCGGTGCTCGACTTCATCGGCCAGGCCGCGCAGGACCCCGATGTGCTGTCGATCAAGCTGACGCTGGACCGCACGGGCCACCGGTCACCGATCGTCGACCATCGGGTCGCCGCTGCCCAGGCCGGCACGGACGTCAGCGTGATCGTCGAGTTGCGCGCGCGTTTCGACGAAGCGGAGAACATCAATCTGGCCAACCGCCTGCAGGAAGCGGGCGCGCACGTGGTCTACGGCGTGGTCGGCTACAAGACCCACTGCAAGATGGCGCTGGTGGTGCGCCGCGAGGGTGCGCGGCTGCAGCGCTACGTCCACCTCGGCACCGGCAACTACCATCCCGGCACCGCGCGAATCTACACCGACTATGGCCTGCTCAGCACGGACCCGGTGCTCACCGAGGACGTCCACCAGGTCTTCCTGCAGCTCACCAGCCTGATGCGCACCCCGCCGCTGCAGCGGCTGCACCAGGCACCCTTCACGCTACACCGGGAAATCCTCGACCTGATCGAGGCCGAGATCGCCAATGTGGCCGCCGGCGGCAACGGCCACATCATCGCCAAACTGAACGCGCTGGTGGAACCGGAAGTCATCCGCGCGCTGTACCGGGCATCGGGGGCGGGCGTGATCGTGGATCTCGTCGTGCGCGGCACCTGCTGCCTGCGCCCCGGGATCCCCGGCGTCTCGGACAACATCCGCGTGCGGTCCATCGTCGGCCGCTTCCTCGAGCACTCGCGCGTGTACTACTTCCATGCCAATGGCGAGGAGACGGTGATGCTCGCCAGCGCCGACTGGATGGAGCGCAACTTCTTCCGCCGGGTCGAGGTGGGCGTCACGATCACCGGTGATGCCCTCAAGGAGCGCCTGCTGGCCGACCTCGACACCTGCCTCGACGACAACTGCCAGGCCTGGGAACTGCGTGCCGACGGACGCTACGAACTGGTGGTTCCCGCAGCCAACGAGGTTGCGCAGGCCGCGCAACTGCTGTTCCTGCGCCAGATGGCCGATGGCATCAGCGCCGGCGGCGCCTGATGCGCATGCGCACGCCGACCGCCTTCAGGTGACGGCACTCCTGTTCGAGATCCGCCTGCGTGAGCGGATTGGCGCCCAGCCAGGCCGCCGGCAGCGACACCTCGACGTCGTCCCCGGCGGCGCGCAGCCGCAGCAGCGGCTCCGGCCGCGAGTGGCGTCCACGGTTGCAGAGCACCGCCAGCCGCAGGAGGACAACGAGTCGCAGCGCGCGCGAGCGCCATTCCCGAGGTAGCGCCGCGAACGGGTCCCCGGCGAATTTGCGGCGATGGCAGCGCACGACGGCGGCGAGCAGCCGCTGCTCGTCGCGGGTGAAGCCCGGCATGTCGGCGTTCTCGAGCAGATAGGCGCCGTGGTGATGATGATGCGCGTGAGCGATGTCGAGGCCGATCTCGTGCAGCGCCCCGGCCCAGGCCAGCAGGTTGCGGTCGGCATCGCGCTGCAGGCCCCAACCGGGAGCCACCTGCTGCAACAGGCCGAGTGCGGCCTCGCCGACACGCCGCGCCTGGCCCGTATCGATGCGAAAGCGCGCCTGCATCGCCCGCACGGTGCGCACACGCACGTCCTCGTCGGTGAGCCGCCCGACCATGTCGTAGAGGATGCCCTCGCGCAGCGCCCCCTCGGCAACGACCATCCGTTGCAGTCCGAGCGCGGCCATGACCTCGACGAGGATGGCGACACCGCCCGGCAGCACCTCGGCCCGATCGGCCGCCAGCCCCGGCAGTTGCAGCCGCGACACGTGGCCGGCCGCGATCAGGCGCCGGATCAGGAACTCCAGGTCCTTCACGGTGATGCCCTTGCGGGCGCGGCCGAGCGCGGTGAGCACGTCGGCGGTCGCACGAATGGTGCCGGAAGCCCCCACGACCCGTACGGGCGTACGGTGCAGGAAACGCGCGCGCACCGGCTCGAGCTCCAGGCGTGCGACCTGACGGGCGGTGCGGAATGCGCGAGTCGTGATCCGGCCGCCTGGAAACGCCTGGGCAGTCAGGCCGACGCAGCCCATGTAGAGGCTCTCCATCACGTCTGGCCGGGAACCGCGGCCCTGGATGATCTCGGTGCTGCCGCCGCCGATGTCGACCACGGTCTGCGTGCCACGCAGTTTCGGCAGGCTGTGGCTCACCCCGAGATAGATGAGCCGCGCCTCCTCGATGCCGGCGATGACCTCCACCGGGTGGCCGAGGGCGCGATGCGCCCGGTCGCGGAAACGCTCGGCGTCACGCCCGCGGGCCCTGCGCAGCGTATTCGTGCCCACCACGCGCACGCGCCCCGCGTGCAGGCTGCGCAGGCGCTCGCCGAACCGGGCCAGGCATGCCAGGGCGCGGCGCTGGCTGGCGGCATCAAGCCGGCTGTGCCGGTCCAGGCCGGCGGCCAGGCGCACGGTCTCGCGCAGCCGGTCCATCACGACCAGCTGGCCATGGGAGAAGCGCGCGATGACCATGTGGAAGCTGTTCGAGCCGAGGTCGACAGCGCCGAGCACCTGGCTGTCGGGGCGATGCCGGCCGGTGCTGCGGCTCATCCGCGTTGCCTCAGCTGGACACGACCCAGGGGAACGACTCCACACCGGCCTTCAGCCCCGCCGTGGCCGGCACGACGCGGATCACCACGCGCTGCGGCTCGAAACCGGCCGGCAGGCGCAGCTCGGTGGTGAGTTCCTCGAAGTAGCGGAAGGCGAAGCGGCGCGGTGCGCCCGCCGCCAGCGCCTCCAGGTCGAGGCTCGCCGCACGCCCGTCGCGCATGCCCTCCACCCGCACCTGGACCTCGCCGCGAACCTCGCGGCCGATCGGCTGCGGCTGGGCCAGCACGAAGCGCAGCTGCACGCTGCCGCCGGCCGCCGGCCGCAGCGAGAACTCCTGGATGGCGAGTGAACCGCGCACACCAGCGATCCCGCGATAGAACGCCATCTCCTCCTGCTGCTCGATGAGCTTGTCCTGCAGTTCGGCAAGCTGGCGCTCGACCTGGGCGTAGGCCTGGCGATTGACCTCGGCATCGGTCTCGAGCTTCGCCAGCGATGCGGCCCGCTGGCGGTTTTCCTGACGCAGCCGTTCGAGTTCGCGGCCGAGGCGCCGCTCGGCGATGCCCGCACGCAGGGCGTTGTGTCCGGCGCGCAGTTGCCCGAGCTCGAAGGCGCCGGCGAGCGCCAGCACGACCCCGGCCCCGAGGGCGAGCTGCCGCCAGCGGCCGGGGCTCCGCCACCAGGCCGTATTCACGGCGCGTGGTCCTCGTCCAGGTTCCAGTCACCAGGCCAGCGCGGTGGCGGCGGCGGACTTGGCTGCAGGTAGCCAGCCAGTTCCTCCAGGGCCTGCGCGTAGACGCGGCGCTTGAAGTGGATCACTTCCTCGACGGGTTGCCAGTAGTCGACCCAGCGCCAGCGGTCGAACTCGGGTGTGTCGGTGGTGTCGGGCCGCAGGCGCGACTTCTCGGCACGCAGGCGCAACAGGAACCAGCGCTGCTTCTGGCCGACGCACAGCGGCCGCGCGTCGCGGCGCACGTAGCGCTCCGGCAGGCGGTAGCGCAGCCAGCCGCGTGTCGTGGCGAGGACCTCCACGTCGCCCGGGTCGAGCCCGATCTCCTCGCGCAGCTCCCGGTACATGGCCGCGCGGGGTGCCTCCCGCACGCGGATGCCGCCCTGGGGAAACTGCCAGCCTGTCTGGCCGACGCGCCCGCCGAGCAGGACCTGCCCGGATGGGTCGCTGAGCACGATGCCGACGTTGGCCCGATATCCCTGCGAATCGATGCGGTCCAATGTCCTGCGACCCTGCCGGCGAATGCGCGGGCATTGTTCCACAAAGCCACCACGGGGCAAATGCCCGGCGCCGGTGTGCGTTTCGGTACACTGCACGCCGGCCGGCCACCGCCGTTGACGGACACGCCCCGCCGTCCCGCACCGCCATGAACCGACGCGCACTCATCTTCATCGCCTGCCTGGCGTCGATGGCCGCCGTCGCGCTCGTCGTCGCCGTCGCCTTCGGCAGTGGCGCGGTCGGGCCGCGCGCCATCGTCGACCTCGTCGCCGGCAATGCCGACGCGGCCACCCGCCAGGTCGTGCTCGACCTGCGCCTGCCGCGCGCGCTGGCCGCATTCGGCAGCGGCGCAGCGCTGGCGCTCGCCGGAGCGCTCATGCAGGTGCTGCTGCGCAACCCGCTCGCCGATCCCTACATCCTCGGCACCTCCGGTGGTGCAGCGGCCTTCGCGCTGGCCTCGATGCTCGCCGGCGCGAGCGGTGCGCTGGTCGACGCCAGCGCCTTCGCCGGGGCCCTCGGCAGCACGATCCTTGTCTTCGTCATCGCCCGGGGCGGCCAGTGGGCCGCCGGCCGGCTGCTGCTCACCGGTGTCGTGGTGGCGGCCGGCTGGAGCGCGCTGGTGAGCCTGCTGCTGGCAGTCAGCCCGGAGCGCAACCTGCGCGGTGCGCTGTTCTGGCTGATGGGCGACTTCGCCTACACCGAGAGCCCGGCCGCCAGCCTGCTCGCAGCCGGGGCCGGCACGCTCGCCTGCTTCGTGCTCGGCCGCTCGCTCAACGTGCTCGCCACCGGCGACCGGCAGGCTGCCTTGCTCGGGCTGCCGGTGCGCACGCTGCGCATCGCCATCTATTTCCTGGGCGCGGCGCTCACCTCCACGGCGGTGACCACCGCCGGCACGGTCGGCTTCGTCGGCCTGGTGGTGCCGCATCTCGTCCGCCTCGTCGCCGGCGCCGATCACCGGGTGGTGGTGCCGGGTGCCGCTCTCGCCGGCGGCACGCTGCTCGTGCTGGCCGATCTCGCGGCACGCACGGTGCTCGCCCCGCGCCAACTGCCGGTGGGCGCCATCACCGCCCTCGTCGGCGTGCCGCTCTTCCTGGTGCTGCTCGCCCGCGGCCAGCGCACCCCGGACTGACGCCGCGCAGCCTAGGCGCGACGGGCGAGGTAGTCGCGGCCCTGCTCCATGAGACGCACGAAGGCGGCCTCGTCGCCACGGCGCACGATGTCGGTCAGGTGCTGGACGGCGCGCAGCAGTTCCTCGAGCGCATACAGGCCCTGCGGGTTGAGCCGCTGGATCTCGAAGTACAGCTGGGGACTTTCCTGGGCCACCCTGGCCGCCACGTCGAGCTGGGCATCGAAGGTCGTGCTCGACAGGTTGGCCAGCCGTGGCGCAGTCTCCCCGCTCTCGGCCAGCGCGGTGAAGAAGGCGATGTTCAGCGCGTGCGACAGGCCGAGCACGTAGGCGATGAGCCGGTCGTGCTCGTCGAGCGGCATCTCGATCTGCCGGGCCATCGTCGAGGCGAACAACTGGCGCGCTTCACGTACCGCCGCCGTCGAACCGGCATCCATGAACAGGACGTGCCGGCCGGACAGCAGTTCGGTATCCGGACCGAACATCGGGTGCAGCGAGGTGACGCGGCAGCCGCGCGCCGCCAGCGCCCGCAGCCCACCGCTGAGCGGCGCCTTGATCGAACCGACGTCGAACACCAGCCCGCGCCAGTCGCGCGCCGCCATCTCGTGCAGGATCGCGTCGGTGGCACCGATCGGCGTGGCCACCACGGTGATGTCGAAGGCGTTGGCGAGCGTGCGCCAGTCGTCGACGTGGCGGAAACCGGGCACGCTCCCACCCGGATCGGCGACGGTGACGGCATAACCCTGCGAGTCGAGGAACTCGACGAACCAGCGCCCCATCTTGCCGGCGCCGCCGACGACGAGCACGTGCTGGCCCCGGCCCGTGCCCTCCGCCTGCACCCGGGCGCGCTCCTGGGTAGTGAGCGAGGAGCGGATCAGCAGCTGCATGAGTTCGCCGGCCACGCCCGGTGACACGCCGCAGGCGGCCGCATGGGCGCGCGCCGTGTCGATGACCTGCTTTTCACGGCTGAAGTCGCGTGTCGCGCGGCCTTCGCTGCGCTTGACCGCGCCGATCTGCTGGCTGACTGCCTGACGCTCGGCCACGAGGTCGATGATCTGCCGGTCGATGGCAGCGAGCCGGTCCCTGAGTTCGTCGAGCGTCATGGCCTGCCTTCGGCTGTGCACTGGCGTGGTCTTTTACCGGCTGAGCCCGGCGCCCGCAAGCGCGTGCTGGCAGGGTGGCGGTGCGCTCACTACAATCCCGCTCGCGCTGCCGGCCGCGCCGGCGTGCCGCACACGGGCTGGTCGAGGAACGATGCGCATGACAGCGACACGCGCCAGGCGGGGCCGGCCCGCAGCCGCGACCGGCTGGCTGCTCGCCATGGGGCTGGCCGGCGCAGCGCACGGCGAGGAATCCCTGCTGCGTGTCCAGCAGGGCACCGACATCAGCGCCGTCGCGCTCGGCGACGGACGCCTCGTGCTCGATCTCGCCGGTCGCCTGTGGACCCTGCCGGCAGAGGGCGGCACGGCCACGCCGCTCACGCCCGCCGGCGACTACGCGCGCCGGCCGGCCGTGAGTCCCGACGGGCACACGCTGGCCTACGAAACGCTGCGCGACGAGGGCCACCAGATCATGGTGATGGACACCGCCGGCGGCGACCCCCGTGCGGTGACGGCGGCACCTGGACACAGCCTCGCCCCGGCCTGGTCGCCGGATGGCCGGCGGCTCGCCTTCGCCTCCGACCGGGGCGGCGATTTCGCCATCTGGGAACTCGACCTCGCCACGAACGCGCTGCGTCAGCTCAGCTTCGAGGCCGGCGACGAGATCGATCCCGCCTGGCGCCCGGATGGTGCCGCACTCGCCTACATCCATGTGCACGAGGGGCGCAGCAGTCTCGTGCTGCGCCCGTCCGCCGGTTCCCCGCGCACCGTCCTGACGGGCGAGCGGACGCTGCGTGCGCCGGCCTGGCGGGACGATGGCCTGGTGATCGCCCTCGTCGCCACCGACGCCGACGGGCCGCGCCTGCGCCTGGCCATCCTCTCCAACCCGCCGGTGCTCAAGCCGGCGGGGGGCACGGAAAATGCCGTCGCCGCACGGCCCGCCTGGCTCGACCATCATCGCCTGCTCTACGCAGCCGATGGGTTGTTGCGCCCCCGCGAGACCGGTGCCTTCGCGGGAACCGTCATCCCCTTCGAGGCGACGCTGGTCACACACCGCGCGGCCAGTCCGCCGGCCCGACGCCTGCCGGCCGCCGCCGGCGTGCAGCCTGCGCGGGGCATCGCCGGTTTTGCCGTCCTGCCCGACGGGCAGCTCGTCGCGTCTGCACTCGGTGACCTCTGGCAGTTCGATGCCAGCGGCAATCTCGTCCGCCAGCTCACGCTCGACGTCTACGCCGACCGCGATCCGGCCATCAGTCCCGACGGGCGCTCGCTCGCCTTCACCTCCGATCGCGACGGTACCGCGCAGATCTGGCTGATGGACCTCGCGACGCGCGACACGCGCCGGCTCACCACCGAACCGGATGCAGCCGGTCACCCAGCCTGGAACGCCGCGGGAGATCGCGTGGCGTTCCTCGCCGGCGGCAACGGCAGCGCCAGCCTGCGCGCAGCGAACCCCGCCTCGGGCGAAACACGCACGCTGGCTGCGGGTCTCGTCGACCCGGGCAGCCCGGCCTGGTCGGTGGACGGCGCCCAGGTCGCCGTCGTGCAGGGACTGGCGGGCCAGCCACAACTCCTGCTCGTGCCGGCCGATGGCGGTGGCGGCGGCCGCCGGGTGACGCTCCCCGTGGCTGCGGCCGGGCCCGGGCCCGTCAGCGCGCAGTTCGCCGCCGACGGCCGTGCGCTCCTGGTCGCCTCGGCCGCCGGCGTGCGCGCGCTGCCCGTACTCGGCAATGGCCTCGTCGGCGCCGACTGGCGCGAGATCGCCCCGGGGCCCGCCCGGCTGGCGCGCTGGCTGCCGGACGGGGCTGTGTACGTCGCCGATGCCGACGGCATGGCACGCGTGGCGCCGGACGGCAGCATCGGCCGGCTGCCGCTCGCCGTCGACTGGCAGCCGGCAAGCCGTGGTGGCCGCACGATCATCCGGGCCAGCCGCGTGTTCGACGGCCTCGGCGATGATTATCTCCTCGACCACGAGATCGTGGTCGAAGGATCACGCATCGTCACCGTTCGACCCTGGACCGGGACCGACGACGGGGCCCGCATCATCGATGCGCGGGGCCGGACGGTAGTTCCGGGGCTGATCGATCTGGCCATCACCCTCACGGACCGCGGCGGCGAACGGCTCGGCCGTGCGCTGCTCGCCTTCGGTGTCACGACTGCCCAGGTGATCGGTGGCGACGATGCCGCGGTGCGCGAAGTGGCCGAGCGCTGGCAGGCGCGCGCAGCCGGGCCGCGCCTGTTCGCCAGCCCGGCGTGGTGCGGTGCGGGCAGCGCGCCCGGCCCGGACATCGCCGGCGTGCCGGTCGGTGCCGTGCGCCTGTGCCCGGCGTCCGGGGATCGCCTGCCCGCACTGGTCGCCCCGCTGCAGGCGACCGACGCCGCGATCTGGTCCCCTTCGTGGCTGGCCACCCTCTCGGGCCAGGTGCACGGTGTCGGGCCGTCGCCGGACGGCCGCGGCCCACGTGCCGCCGCCGGACACGGCACCGGCAGTTACGAGCAGGACGCGGTGGAGGCGATGGCGCGCGCCGGGGTCGTCTTCGTGCCATCGCTCGTGACGAGCGGCCTGCCGGTCCTGGTGCACCAGCAGCCCGACCTCCTCGCCAGTCGCCAGTACCAGGCGCTGTTTCGCCCGGAGGAACGTCTCGCGCACGAGCAGGCCTGGCGTCCGGCCACCACCAACCCCCTGGGCGCCCGGACCATCCTGCGGCTGCGCCAGCGCGCACTCGGCCGGTTGCTCGCCAGCGGCGGCCACCTGGCCACGGCCAGCAATGCGCCGGCGGTGCCCTACGGATTCGGCCTGCAGGCCGAGATCCGGTTGCTCGCCGGTATCGGCCTGTCCCCCGCCGAGGTGCTGCGCATGGCCACCAGCGGAGCGGCCCGTGCGCTCGGCCTGCAGGAGGACCTTGGCAGCCTCGCCACCGGCCGGATGGCCGACCTGCTGGTCATCGACGGCGATCCGCTGGCCGACCCCACCCATCTGCTGAGGATCGAGGCCGTCATGGTCGATGGCATGCCGCGCTCTCTCGACGACCTGCTCCCGGCGCCCGATCCGATGTTGGGAAACTTTACAAAACCTGTCCCGGCAGGGTCCCGGAAAGTGGGCGCTCGATCGCGATAGGCCTGGTCATACCGTGGTGGCGCCTGGAGCCGATTACCCCGACACCCACCCGAGGATCTGCGGGGGACCTTGTCGATCAGCGTGTTAGCCGACCGGGCAGGCCGAGGCGCAAAGGCCGGACCCGCCTGTCGGCGTCGGATAACTTGACAAGTTCATGCTGGTTCTACCGATCAGGCGCCATGAAGATCCCGCAACAGCCTGTTTATGCTGCGGTTGGCGACCCATGGCACAGGACTTGCTTCGAATTCCCAGCGCACAAGAAAGGTTTCTCCCGGCGGTAGCAGTGTTCGACATCTGAAACCAGACATCGAAGCCAGAAGACGCACACAAGAAGAAGAACAACGAGCAGAAGTAGAAGCAGCGCAACGAGAACAAGAAGAAAAAGCACCACCACGGCGCCGCTGACACAGAAACCGAATTCGCGACAACAACAAGAACCCGTGTAGAACCCCGCCTTCCAGCGGGGTTTTTTTTGGTCTCTTGCCTGGCAGCCGAGTCTCGATTGCCGAAGCGAAGGCCGGCCCGGACTGCGCCGCCCCGCCTGCCCTGCCTATTTCCGCACCACCTCGAGCATGAACATGCGGTGCATCGCCTCGAGCATCCTTCCGGCGTTGTCGTAGTACAGCGCCTCGTCGAAGCTGACGCTGCGCGTGGTCTCGCTGCTGCGCGTGGTGGTGGACCTGCCCGTCATCTCGGATTCCGTGGTCGTGGTGGTATCGCCCTTCCGTTCTTCGCCGACGGTGAACGGATTCTGCACCGGGACGATCGACTGCTTCAGCCACAGCCGGGCACCCGGGCCCGTCTTGCCGACGAACTGGTACTGCGACTCGCCGGCACGCAGGTACTCGAGGAATTGCACGTCCGCCTTCGCCTGCTCGAAGAACCTGCCGCCGGCTTTCGCCTGGCTCATGTCGATCACCGCGCTGCCGGTGAGGAACTCCGCGTTCAGCGGGTAGCTCATGCGCACGAACGTCGACGTCGATGCCGGGCTGATGGTGCCGCAGTCGGGCGCGAACGGCCGGCCGCGCGGGCTGACGTACACCACGGCCTCGCCGGCTGATCCGCCCTTGCCCCCTTCGAGACTGCGTTGGCCAATGCGGATCCCGGTGTCGTACTTCGCGGTGAACTTCCTGTACAGATCGTTCGCCACGAGTTCCTCGTAGGGAACGATGTCGATGCCGGCTGCCTTGAAGTCGGCTTCGATGCGATCGAGCAACGCATCGGCCAGTGCCTGGATCTTCCCGGGGTCGAGACCGCCGGGAATCCCACCGGAAGCCGTCTGGCTGTACTCGACCCAGTAGCCGGCGGAGTCGCCCCGCGCCTCCTTGCCGTAGATGAACTGCACGCAGAAGTTCGTGATGGCGACGCGCTTGATGTTCTTCAGCTTGCCCGCGGCCTGGGTCGCGACATAGGTGCCCGCCGATGCGGCGGGATTCGCGGCAAAGTCGAAGGTCTGGCTCGGATCGAGCGGGCGTGCGTCACCGCCACCACCGAGGGTGATCGCCAACGCGCTGAGCGGCAGCGCGGCCATGATCGGGAACAGACGAATCAGGCGCATCGGGCAGGCTCCTCATGGTTTGATCGCCGCGGATTATAGCCATGAGAGCCATGAGTGCCGGGTCGAAGTTTCGAAGTTGTTGCAGGCAACCCCGCTCGTCAGCGACGGTGCCAGCGCGCCGCGAGCGTACCGAGCGCCGAGATCATCAGCCAGGCGGCCGCCGGCACGGGTACCGGCGCCGGGGCCTCGCCGTAGCCGGCGCGCACGTCGTCCCAGAAAGCGTCACCGGCAAGGCCAAGGTACGCCGGGTTGCCCGAGCCGGGTCCGGAATACGGGCTCAGGGCAACCGACCAGTCGACGCCCGCCCCGCTGATGCGAAACTCCATGGTCTGGCCCATGGCGACCGTGTGCACCATCTCGAGCAGCAGCCACTGGCCGTAAGCCGGCGAGCCGAGGTTCGGCTGGTTGCCCGAGTTCGAGAGGCAGGTATTGGCGTAGGGCTCGCCCGGGTCGTTGCCGCCGCCGAAGTTGCCGATGTCGAGCAGCGGGCAGCCGCCGAGGCCATTGACGAGCGTCATGCGCGCGGCGCCGCCCGGGTTGATCCACACGAAGGCCTGCACCCACCAGTCGTAGCTCGGGTGGAGCGTGAAGCCACCGCTGTGGAACGGGTACTCGCCGCCGCTGGCCGTGTTGTACGGCGCCGTACCCTCGGCATCGAGCGCCTTGTTGATCGTGCGCGTGTCGGAAGTCGTCCGCATGGACTGGGTGCCGGTGTGCGCACGCTCGTCGGTGATGCGCGCGCGCAGGCAGCAGGCATTGTTCTCGTCGAGGGTCCCGTTCCAGCCGCCCCAGCCACCCTGGCCGGTGGCGTTCGGGTCATTCGTGATGTCGCCGATGGTGAAGGCCGGGCTCTCGAAGTCGTGGTCGAGCGTGAAGACGGTGGCGGCCAACGCGGGCGCGCCGACGGCCAGGCCGATGAATGCCATTGCCGTGCGAATGAATGGGCTCATCTCGGGTACTCCCTGTCGCCGTCCGGCATTGGCGCGAATTGTGGTTGTTGAGCCGATCCTGCCGCTTTGGGCCGACAGGACGAGCTTTCCGGACGCTTCGACGCTACGCCGGTGCAATGCGACTTGCAATCGAAAGCGGCTGCCGATACGACATAATCGTCGTCGCGGCCGGCGCCAGGGAGCGGGCGGGGTCGTTGGTGATCGGCTCGGCCTGACTCGTCATGACCCAAGCCCTTCCCCTCGACCCGACCCTGCTCTTGCGCGCTGCCCGACCTGGGGGGTAACGTTCCTGCCCATACCAATCGAGCCTGGATCCACCAGGCCCATGGGGGGTCGGCCATGACGTCCAGACACCTTCCGTTCTTCCTGCTGGCGCTGCTGGCGCTCCTGCCTTTCGCCGCACCGGCTGCCACCGAGTGGGCGGTTTTCGGTCCTGCCGTCGGTAACTCGCAGACCGGCACCTTTCTCGACGGCCGTTCCGTCCGGGTCACCGCCAACTACAGCGGTACCGGCGTGATTCCACCCGGCGGGTCATGGACGTCGTCACCCATCGTGCCGGGCCAGTCGACCAGCGCCAATCCACCGGGCACCAACACGTTGACGGCGTCGGGCCAGCTCGCCATCGGTGCCGTCGCGATGACCATGGACCTGACCGACTTCGCGGTGGATGGCGAGACGCTGTTCGGCATCAGCGACGTTTACTTCGGGTACCAATATCGGCTCGAGTTGCTCGACGCACAGGACACGCCACTGTCGCTGGCCGGCCTGCAGGTCACCAACTTCAACCTCGACCTGGCGAATTTCGACTTCGATGCCGACTACAACCTCTCCGTCGATCCGGCCACGGGCAATCTCCTCATCGCGCAGATCCACGATGCCAATAACGACAGCACCTATCGCCATACCGGGCTGGCCCTGATCGGGAACCTGCCCGTGGCGACGCGCAAGGTGCGCATCGTGAGTGCGGCAACGTTCGCGCAGAACGCCGAAGGGGTGAACTACTACCTCGCGGGCTCGGCATCCGAGGTGCCTGTTCCGGCTGCCATGTGGCTGGTGGCGCCGGCGCTGGCAGTCGTCACGCGGTTCGCACGGCGGCGTTGAGCCGCAACCGCGACCGGCCGGGAGTGCCGGGTCGAAGTTTCGAAGTTGTTGCAGGGAACGCCCGCTCGTCAGCGGCGATGCCAGCGGTGGGGCCGGGCAACCGGCCAACAGGTCGCGACCATGGTCGGCTGCGGCGTCGCGACCGGCATCTTGCATCACCCTGTCAGCCATCATCCGATAACTTGTAGCGCACCCTACTTGCTACAGCTTCCCTTCTTCGCCAACTTGAGTTTCGCGACCTCCATCCTACCTTTCTCCTCGTCAACAACCTCAAGACCGGCACCGCCCACCAATAAACCGACCTTGATGTATTGCCGCACAAAATAGTTCTTGCCGCTCTCCGTGGTGACTGCCAGGTCGTTCGGTGAAAACTCAGACTCTGTCGATATTCTGTGCTCTACACCGGCCTCCACCTCCTCATGGAAAAAAACATTCGGCGCAGTTTCGCCAACGCACCTTCCATCCACCCACACATCCTTCTTTAGCGCCCCGCCAAAGCTGCCCGATCTGTAAATATAGAGCCCAGCGTTGCCGTCTGAGGGAGGGCTGAAGGTCTTCACCATTTCAGACGTTTCTGCGCTCTGCATCGGGACTGAGGCGCAACCAGAAACGAAAAGCGATGTGACAACGGCTAATTTGAGCTCTGTTTTCATCGTTCTCTCCTTCTCATGGTTGAATTCGTGCGGAGCATCCCCATGTACCATACGCCCTCGTGCTCGCAGCCCCGCCGCGGCGGCAGGTCGCAGGACATCGCCCGCGCAGCATCGTCGTCAAGAGCCTCATCGAACCGTCGTGGGCGGTGATGGACGCCAGCCCCTTTGCAAACGACGCACCGACCAACAACTTCGAAACTTCGACCCGGCACCAGTCACCAGTCAACAGCTGGCGGATAGGGCCGGACCTGGTGTATTGAAGGGGGCATGAACTTCAGCGACATCGGCTGGCCCCACGTGGTCACCATCCTCGTGACGGGGCTGCTCGTGATCGGCGCCGTGTTGTTGCACTACGAGGGCCTGAGCTGGTCCGGCCGGCTCATCAAGAAGCGCTTCCTGCACCATCGCGCCAAGATCGTGGTCCTGATCTTCGCGGAACTGGGCCTGCACATCGCGGAAATCTGGTTGTTCGCGAGCGGCTATGCCGTCCTGACCCGGGTGTTCGGATACGGAACCATCGTGCCGGCGACGATACTCGGCGCAGTCACGGCGGGTCAGTCCGGGCTCGTCCCGTCCCTGGAGGTGGGCTTCCTCGACCTGGTGTATTTTTCAGCCATCACGTTCACGACGGTCGGTTTCGGTGACTTCGTGCCGCTCGGGCTCGTTCGTTTCCTGAGCGGCACGGAGGCACTGACCGGTTTCGTGCTCATCACCTGGTCGGCCTCTTTCACCTTCCTCGAAATGCAACGCTATTGGGGGCGGGACTGATTTCCCGCCGACTTCCTGCCCGGCGCCACCCCGGTGGGAGTGGATTCAGTCGGACCCGCCGAACCGGTAATTGACCTCCACGCCGAAGTTGCGCCCGCGGCGCATGTCGCCGAAGAAGGCGCGCGGGAAACTCGTGGAGCAGGTATTGGGCGGACAGGAGCCCGGTGGCGCCCCGGCGGCGGCCGTGCTCGGGAACCCGGCAGCTGTGATCACCAGGGGATCCTGCAGCCAACGCGTGACCATCGTGGGGGCATCTTCGTCCGTGAGGTTGCGGCCGTACACCGTCAGCGTCATGTTGCCCGAGCGCACGCCGAGCTGTGCATTGACCAGGGTCGCATCGGGTACCCAGGCCAGGTTGTGGACCTGCACCGGCTTGCTGTCTTCCCAGGAAATGTCGGCGTTGGCGAAGACTTCCGTGCTGTCGCTGACGGCCCGCCTGAAATCCGCGAACGCGCTCATCTGATTCTTGGCACTCAACGGAAACTGCTTGCCTTCGATGGAGCCGTTGCCGTTGCCGTTGACGTTGTTGCCGCTGCAATTCGCAAAGTCGGTCAGCAGGCCGCCACCGGAGGTCAGCGTCCACTGGAACTCGTCGCAACCCTCCGTGAACTCGGTGTCGGCCAGCGCGTAGGTCGCGCCGACGTTGATGTCGTCCGTCAGTGCGAATTGCAGTTCGAGTTCGGCACCCTTGACCTCACCCGAACCCTGGTTCGTCACGATGGACGTCAGCTGGCCGCCACCGGTCGGCAGCGGCGTGGTCAGCTGAATGTCGTCGACATCGATGAAGAACACGGCGAGGTTGGCCGTGAGACGACCGTCGATCCAGTCCGACTTGACGCCGAGTTCGTAGTTGTCGGATTCCTCCTGCTCGTAGGTCGGTGCCGGGTTGGCCGCTGCAAGTCCGGCCCGGCCGTTCAGTCCGCCGGGCTTGTAGCCCTTGGCGTAAATGGCATAGAGCAGCATGTCATCCGTGATCTTCCAGTCGACGGTGGCCCTTGGCGCGAACTCCTGGAAGTCGATCGAGTCGTCGAACACCGGGGGGGCTGTCTGGTTGAGGTTCTTCTCCTCGTCGAAGTAGCGTCCTTCGATCGTCGCGGTCACGGCGTCCGTGATGTCGTACTCGACGGATGCGAAGGCGGCCCAGTTGTCCGTTTCCTCTTCCTCGTTGACTGAACCGCCATCGGGTTGTGCCCAGGTGACGTCGCTGCCATCGATCTCCTGGTGGTAGATGAAACTACCGAGCAGCCAACGCAGCCGCTCGGTCGATGGTGACTGCAGGCGTAACTCGAAGGAATAGTCGGTCGCGTCGTCGCGTTCGGAAGCGCAGAACGTGCACTCTGAGGTAGACGGCGGTGGGTTACCCGCCAGGAAATTCACCGACGAATGGTCGCTGTCCGAACCCGTCTTGCGATCGTCGTCGCGATAGGCGCCAGCGCCGACCAGCGTGTAACCGGAGTCACCGAGGTCGTATTCCACCAGAACGCTGCCGTAGAACAGGTCGCGTTCCACGCCGGAGAACACGACACCCTGTTGCGGGTTGTAGGGATCGCCGCCGGGCGTGCCGAAAACGACGTTGCCCGGGAAGGGTACGTCGGGAATCCCCAGGGTGGGCGCCGGTTGACCTGCAACGGCGGGACCATCGTTCAAAGCCACCGTATCGGACGGCCGTTCGATTTCACCGCAGAAATACTGATTGTTGTTGGTGCTTCCGGTGATGGCCCAGGCGGCGTTGGAACGCGTGCCGGGAAAGCAATTGTTCATTTCCGATGGCTGCAGGAAAAACGCGCGCGTGCCATCGTTAATCCCTCTGGAACGAAAGACGGGTGCGGACGCGCAACGAGTCCGTCGGTGTCCAGTCGAGCACGCCGCTGATCGATCGTGTCTCCTCGTCGCCGACGGTCTCGTCGGTGACGGTGTTGGTGTATTCACCGTCGAAACTGTAGAAGCGCGCGTCCACGTCTGCGCCCAGCACACCGTCGATCAACTGTCCGCTGAAACCGGCGCTGGCCTCGGTCTCCCCGTCCTCGCCGAAGCGCAGACCGGCTTCGACTTCTGCAGCGTCGCTCGGCCCCTTCGTCACGAAGTTGATGGCGCCGGCATAGGTATTCCGACCATACAGCGCACTCTGCGGGCCGCGGATGACCTCGATGCGTTCGATATTCCTGATGTTGAGCGACTGCAGTTCGCCCGGGTAATACACCCCGTCGACGAAGTAGGCGGCGCCGGACTCGACGCCGAATTGCACACCCGCCAGCACGTTGCCGAGACCACGGATGACGGGCCGCTCCGTCGTGCGTCCGAAGGCCTTGGCGAAGTTGAGCCCCGGCGAGAATCTCGCAATGTCGCTGAGGTCGCGGATCTGGCGGTCGAGGAGCGTCTGCTCGGTCAGTGCCGTGACTGCAACGGGCACATCCTGGAGCACCTCCTCGCGCTTTCTCGTGGTGACGTAAATCGTGTCGAGATCGACTGCCTGTGCCGAGACCGGTACCGGCGATGCCAGCCCGCCGATGGCCGCGAGCGCGGCGGCAGGAACGAGCGCCCGCGAACGGGCGATGAAAACCGTTGCAGATGTCATGCGTTGACCCCCCCGAGTCCTGCGGTTGATCCTAGTCCTACCCCGCCCGTTTGCCAACTCCCGGATCACAATCAGGTGGTCCGCTGGCGGATCTCCGTCAACGAGGCATTCGTCCCGGCCGTACAATGCGGCGCCATGGCCGCCCTGCTCGATGTCGAGGAACTCGCGATCGCGGTCGGCGCGCGCGAGCTGGTGCGCGGGCTCTCGCTCGGCGTGCGCGCCGGCAGCCTGATCGCCGTGCTCGGCCCGAACGGGGTCGGCAAGACGCTCACGCTGCACGCCCTCGCGGGGTTGCGGTCTGCGCAGGCAGGCGTGGTGCGCCTGCGCGGCACCGACATCCATGACCTCGGCCAGCGCGAGCGTGCGCTGGCCGTCGGGCTGCTGCTGCAGGAGCAGGACGACCCGTTCCCCACCACCGTGCTCGAGACTGCGCTCATGGGACGTCACGCGCGGCTCGGCCTGTGGCAATGGGAGACGACCGAGGATCACGCCGCCGCCCGGGCTGCCCTGGCAGCAACGGACCTCGCCGGCATCGAGGGGCAGCTCGCCGGCACGCTCTCCGGGGGCGAGCGCCGCCGCCTGGGGCTCGCCACGCTGCTGGTGCAGGATCCCGACGTGCTGCTGCTCGACGAGCCGCTGAACCACCTCGACCCCGGCCACCAGTTCGCCGTGCTCGCGACGCTGCGCCGACTCGCCGCCGAGGGCAAGGGCGTGATCGCGACGCTGCATGATCCGGCGCTCGCCGCGCGCCATTTCGACAGCGCGCTGCTCCTCTACGGCGACGGCCGCTGGCGGCTGGGCCCGGTGACGACCCTGCTCGATGCGGCCACGCTCGCCGGCCTCTATGGCGTCGCCTTCGAACCCTACCGCGGCGCCGGCGGCACGGTGATGGTGCCGGCACCGGAAACCCCGCCGCGCGTTCACATTCCTGCCACGGCTTGACGCTGCCGGACAGCGCCGCTACCGTGTGCGCCGGTCCTGCAGGTGCTCCGCGACGTCTCCACGCCGCGGGGTTAAACGGGAAGACGGTGCGCCAGCGCTGCTGGCAACGCCGTCGCTGCCCCCGCAACGGTAGGCGAAGGAACGGGTGATCACGCTGGCCACTGTGCGGCAACGCATGGGAAGGCGATCACCCCTGGCGCGATCCCGGATTTGCGCCCCTCGCGAGCCCGTATACCGGCCTGCAGCTTTGTAACAGCGTCTGGTCTCGGCGGGAGACGGCGTGACGGCCTTGCAGGCATTGCGTCACCCCTGACATTCCGTTGCGGCAGCCCGTGGCTGCCCGCGAGCGCCCGGCCGTGCGTGGCAGCGACGCTGCGCCCGGCGGTTGTGCTCGCCGACGACCGGCGCACGCGTCAGAGGGGCTCGGGTGTGAGCTCCAGGAGAATCGTTCATGCGCCTTCGTCATCCCCTGGCCGTCATCGGCTGCCTGCTCACCCTGCCCGCCGCGGCTGTCGACCTCACCGACAGCATGACGGTCACCGCGTACCGCACACCCGAAGCGATCTCGCGCGCGGGCAGTTCGCTCGACATCATCGACCAGCGCGAGCTGGCCGCCCGCCAGGATCTCTTCGCTGCCGACGCGCTGCGCCTGACGCCGGGCCTCACCCTCGCCCGCAGCGGGCCGGCCGGCGCGCAGACGCAGTTGCGCATGCGGGGCGCCGAGGCCAATCACGTGCTCGTGATGATCGACGGGGTGGAGGCGAACGACCTCGCCACCGCCGACGAGTTCTCCTTCGATCACCTCACCACCTTCGATATCGAGCGCATCGAGGTGGTCCGCGGCCCGCAGAGCGCGCTCTGGGGCAGCGATGCGCTGGCCGGCGTGATCAACGTCGTCACGCGCACGCCGGACGCCCCGCTCGAAGCGGCCACCTACCTCGAAGGCGGCGCCTTCGATCTCGCCAGCGGCGGCGCCCGCCTCGGACTGCGCTCCGGACGCGCCATGCTGATGGCGAGCGCGTCCGCGCTCAGCACCGACGGCACCAACATCGCCCGCACGGGCAGCGAGGACGATGGCTACGAGAACGTCACCGGCAATCTGCGCACGAGCTTCGCGCTGACGCCGGACCTCAAGCTCGACTTCGGCGCCCGGCACACCGACAGCACCACCGAGTACGATGGCATCGACAGCACCACCACCGGCCTGCCCACCGACGCCGACAACGAGACCGACGCCCGCCAGACCTACCTCGGCGCCGGAGCCCGGCTGGACCTCCTCGACGGGCGCTGGTCGCAGCAGCTGCGCTACACGCTCACGGCAACCGACACCGACAGCACCGAGGAGAACCTCGCCACACCGGCGCGCGACTACCAGGCGCGCTCCACCGCCGGTGACCGCTACGGCCTCCACTACCAGACGAGCCTGCGCGTGACGCGCGGCGACGATGTCACGCCTGGCCACCTGCTGACGCTTGCCGCCGATCACGAACGCGAGGAATTCCACCAGCGCGGCGAGATCGTCGACTTCTACGGCACGATCTACGACCCCAACCAGGACCAGTCGCAGTACGCCACCGGCATCGCCGCCGAGTACCTGGCGCACTTCGGCCCCCGGCTGTCGCTCGCCGCGAGCCTGCGCCGCGACCACTACAGCGACTTCGATGGCGCCACCACCTGGCGCACCACGGCTTCCTGGACCCTGCCCGATGCCGTGACGCGCCTGCACGGCAGCTTCGGCACCGGCCAGAAGGCACCGACCTTCGTCGAACGCTACGGCTTCGCGCCGAACCAGTTCGTCGGCAACCCGGACCTGGAGCCGGAGACTTCCCAGGGCTGGGATGCCGGCATCGAGCGGCGCTGGCTCGACGGCCGCCTGACCACCGACCTCACCTACTTCCGTGCCGATCTCGACGACGAGATCGACGGCTTCTACTGTCCGCCGCCGAGCTTCGCCTGCACCGCGATCAACAAGGACGACGAGAGCCACCGGCGCGGCGTCGAGGCGGTCGCCCGCGCGGGCTTCGCCGACCGCTACACCGCGAGCCTCACCTACACGTACACGGATTCGGAGGCCGACGACCCGAACACGCCGGAGGTGACGCGAGTACGCGAAGTGCGCCGCCCCCTGCACGGTGGCTCGATCGACCTCACCGGTCGCTGGCTCGACAACCGCCTCGGCATCAACGCCAGCGCTGCCTACACGGGCAGCCGCGAGGACGACTTCTACCCGCCGCCCTTCTTCTTCCCGGCCGAGCGCGTGACGCTGGACAGCTACCTGCTGGTGCGGCTGGCGGCGAGTTACCAGCTCACACCCGGACTGGAAATCTACGGTCGCATCGAGAATGTCCTCGACGAGGACTACGAGGACGTCTACGGCTTCAACACGCCGGGCTTCGGGGCTTTCGCCGGCGTGCGCCTGAGCCTGCGCCGCTAGCCGCCGTCCACGCCCCCTAGGCAGCCGGCCGGGGGGCGGCTACGCTCGGCAGCAGGAGGCCACATGGGCAACCGCCTGACGAAGATCTACACCCGCACCGGTGACGACGGCAGCACCGGGCTCGGCAGCGGCGAACGCGTGCCGAAGGAGAGCCCGCGGGTGGAAGCCTGCGGTACGGTCGACGAGCTGAACTGTGCCCTCGGCGTCCTGATCGCGGCGGGCGTGCCGGCGGCGCTCGGCGACAGCCTGGCGGCCGTCCAGCACCGGCTCTTCGACCTGGGCGGCGAGCTGGCGGTGCCGGACCGGCGGGTGCTCGACGACGGTGACGTGGCCGGCCTCGAGGCGCTGCTCGACCGCTGCAACGACCCGCTGCCGCCGCTGCGCGACTTCGTCCTGCCCGGCGGCAACATGCCGGCTGCCGCCTGTCACGTCGCCCGCGCCGTGTGCCGGCGGGCGGAGCGTCGCGCCTGGTCGCTGGCGCGCGTCGAAGCCGTGAACCCGGCCTCGCTGCGTTACCTGAACCGGCTTTCCGACCTGCTGTTCGTGATCGCCCGCGTGCTCGCGCGCCAGGACGGCGGCACCGAAGTGATCTGGAAGCCGCGCACGCCGTGACATTCAGCTTCCCGATTCAGTGCGGCGCCTTGCGCCGCACCTCCTCCAGCACGGCGCAGAGTGCCGCCACGCCGTCGAGGATGCGCGGTCCGGGGCGGCTCAGCAGATCGGCATCGAGCGCATAGAGGTTGCCGCTGGCGACGGCAGGCACGTCCGGCCACGCTGCCCATGCGGCGAGTGGTGAGGGACCCGCACCGCCCATGTCGCTGGCGATGATCACCACCGGCTGCGCCTCGAGGATCGACTCCAGTCCGACCGTGGCGGTGAGCCCGGGCAAGGTGCCGAAGACGTTCTCGCCGCCGCACAGGCGCAGCGCCTGACCGAGGAAATGCCGATCGGTGACCGTGTAGTACGGCCGCTCGGTGATCTGCACGAAGACCCGGAGCGCACGGGCCGTGCGCGCCGCCTCGGTCAGGGCGGCGAGCCGGGCGCGGAACCCGTCGGCCGCGGCCGTGGCCATCGTCGCCGTGCCGGCGAGATCGCCGATGCGCTCGACATGCACGGCCACGTCGTCGATCCGCTCGGGCTCGAGGGCCACCACGCGCAGGCCGAGCGCGCGCAGGCGCGCCACCGTCTCCGGGGGATTGCCCGAGGTCCAGGCCAGGACCAGGTCCGGCCGCAGCTGCGTGACGGCCTCGTAGTCGACACGGAACGCATCGCCCACCTGCGGCAGCGCCGTCACCGCCGGCGGAAAGTCGCTGAAGGCGACGACACCGACCAGCCGGTCGCCGGCACCGGCGGCAAAGACGAGTTCGGCGAGGTGCGGAGCGAGCGCGATGATGCGCTGCGCGGGTGCCGCCGTGCCGGGCGGTGGCGCCGGTTCGCGCGCGCAGCCGGCAAGGGCAGCCAGCAGCACGAGGGCGGCCACGACGGCGCGCATCAGCACGCGCCGTCGCCGTGCCCGGGCTCCTGAACCCGGGCGTTCATCCGCGGCCAATCCGCTCGATGTGCTGCGCCAGACGACCCCAGTCGAAGGACGGGCCGGGGTCTGACTTGCGTCCCGGCGCGATGTCGCTGTGGCCGACGACCGGCGCATGGACCAGCGAGGGACAGGCCCGGCGCAGCGCGGCCACGAGCCCGGCCAGCACGCGATACTGCACCGGCTCGTAGGGCACGTCGTCGGCGCCCTCGAGTTCGATGCCGATGGAGAAATCGTTGCAGGCGTCGCGGCCGCAGTGGCTGGAGACGCCCGCATGCCAGGCACGGCGCGTGAGGGGCACGTACTGGACGAGCGTCCCGTCCCGGCGCACCAGCAGGTGAGCCGAGACCCGCAGCGGCGCGATCCCGGCAAACGACGGGTGCGCGCCGGCATCGAGTGCGTTGGTGAAGAGCGCGTCGATCCACGGCCCGCCGAACTCGCCGGCCGGCAGCGAAATGCCGTGCACCACGATGAGGTCCGGCAGCACGCCGGCGGGACGCTCGTCGCTGTTCGGCGACGGCACCTGCCGGGCACCGGCCACGAGACCCGTCACCGGATCGACGCTGATCGGTGTGATGCTCAAGGCCCTGGCCCGTCTGACGGCATGGGCGGATTCTAGTGGCTCGCCGCGGCGGACGTCGAACCTGCCGGTGCCGCCTGGCGCCAGACGCAGCCGATGCTGCTACGCTGGCGCGGCCTCCCCCGCCCGGACCGTCATCCATGCCCCTGCGCCGCATCTTCTCCGACGAGCCCCTGCAGGGCAGCGCGACCGTGACGCTGCACGGGGACGCTGCCGGCCACGTCCAGCGCGTCCTGCGCCTGCGCCGCGGCGATGCCGTGGTGCTGTTCGACGGCTCGGGCAGCGACTTCGAGGGCGAGATCACGGCACTCGCGCGCGATGCGGTCACGGTCGCCGTCGGTGTCGGTCGCGAGGTTGTGAGCGAGTCTCCGCTCGCCATCACGCTGTTGCAGGGCGTGTGCCGGGGCACGCGCATGGACACCGTGGTGCAGAAGGCGACCGAACTCGGCGTGGCGGAGATCCGGCCGGTCCTCACCAGCCGCAGCGTCGTGCGGCTCGACGAAGCCCGCGGCGAGCGTCGCCAGTCCCACTGGCAACGCGTCGCGGTGGCGGCGGCCGAGCAGAGCGGGCGCAGCCGCGTGCCGGCCGTCGCCGAAGCCGCCCCGCTCGAGGCTGCCCTCGCCGCCGTGACGTCGTGCCCGACGCGCCTGCTCCTCGATCCGATGGGCGCAGCCCTGCGTGACATGGCCATCGCGCCGGGTGCACTCGCCCTGCTCGTCGGCCCCGAAGGCGGGCTCGCGCCCGAGGAAGTCCGGCTCGCCGGGGACTGCGGTTTCAGGCCGGTCCGGCTCGGCCCGCGCATCCTGCGCACCGAGACCGCGCCGCTGGCGGCGCTGGCCCTGCTGCAATTCCTCGCCGGCGACCTGTAACGGTCTTCAGAGGAGGGTGAAGGCCCCCAGCCACCAGCCGACAGCCGCGATCAGGGCCGCAGCCGGGATGGTCAGGATCCAGGCCACGACGATGTTTCTTGCGACGCCCCAGCGCACGGCCGAGAAGCCGCGCTGCGCAGACCCTACGCCGATGATGGCTCCGGTGATGGTGTGCGTCGTGGACACCGGGATGCCGAAGCCGGAAGCGAGGAACAGCGCCATCGCACCGCCGGTCTCCGCGGCGAAGCCGCCTACCGGGCGCAACTTGGTGATGCGCTGGCCCATGGTCTTGACGATGCGCCAGCCGCCGAACAGGGTGCCGCAGGCCATGGCCACGTAGCAGCTCACGACCACCCAGAACGGCAGGTGGTCGGCGGTGGCCTTGCCCGAGCTGATGAGGAGCAGCCAGATGATGCCCATCGTCTTCTGCGCATCGTTGCTGCCGTGACCGAGGCTGTAGAGCGCGGAAGAAACGAGCTGCAGGCGCCGACAGGTGCGGTCGACACGGCTCGCGGGCGCGCGGAACCAGAGCCAGGACACGGCCACGATGATCAGCCCGGCAAGCATCATGCCGATGAGCGGCGAGGCAACGATGAAGACGGCGGTGCGCACGATGCCCGGCGCGAGCAGTGGCCCGGCGCCCGCCTTGGCGAGCATGGCGCCGATCATCCCGCCGATGAGGGCATGGGAGGAACTCGACGGGATTCCGAAATACCAGGTGATCACGTTCCAGGCGATGGCGCCGGTCAGCGCGCCGAAGATCACCCGGTTGTCGACGAAGGCCGGGTCGACGATGCCCTTGCCGACCGTGGCGGCGACCTTGAACTCGAACACCGCGATGGCGAGGAAATTGAAGATCGCTGCCCAGGCCACGGCCTGGTAGGGTTTCAGGACCCCGGTCGACACCACGGTGGCAATGGAGTTGGCCGCGTCGTGGAAGCCGTTGAGGAAGTCGAAGGCGAGCGCCAGCATCACGAGCAGCGTCAGCGTGCCGAAGGTGATCTGCAGTTCCACGTTCAGCCGTTCTCCAGCACGACACCCTCGATGACGTCGGCGACGTCCTGGCACCTGTCCGTCGCCGCTTCGAGCAGCTCGTAGACCGCCTGCAGCTTGATGACCTGGCGGGTGTCGTCCTCCTCGCGGAACAACCGCGAGATGGCCCCGCGCATCACGCGGTCCGCATCCGACTCCAGGCCGTCGATCTCCTGGCAGACCATGAGGATCGCCGGCGCGTTCTTCATGGATGACATCAGGCTCACGGCCTTCTGCACCCGCTCGCAGCAGATCCGCACCAGGTCGGCGAGATGCGCGGCCTCGGCCGGCAGGCGGCGGATGTCGTAGAGCATCAGCGACTCGGCGGCGTCCTGGATGAGGTCGAGGATGTCGTCCATCCGCGAGATCAGCCGATGGATGTCGTCGCGATCGAAGGGTGTCACGAATGTCTTGTGCAGCAACGCCACGGTCTCGCGGGTGACACGGTCGGCCGCGTGCTCGAGTTCGCCGATCTCCTCGATGCGCCGGGTCCGGCTGGCCTCGTCCTCATAGGACTGCAGCAGGTCGGCCAGGGCCCCCCCGCCACGGGCGACGAGCGCGGCGTGCTGGCCGAACAGGTCGAAGAAACGCCCCTCGTGGGGCATCAGGCGGGAAAAGAGCTGCATGGGCGTGACTCGCCGCGACCGGGAACCGGCGCAGAGCGTACCAGAAGTCGGGCGGCGACCCCCTGATGGGCCGGCGGTCAGGCCAGCCGCTGGCCAGACGAGTCGAGGCAGGCGTTCAGGAGTTCCTCGATACGCTCGAGGTCCGGAATCAGCGGGTACTCGTTGATCATGCGGATCTGGCAGACCACCGGACCGTCGGCGGGCCATGCCTGGCGCTCGTCGAGACGCATGACCTCGCGGTTGACCCGCACGAGCTGCGGGAAGCCCTCGGTCAGCATCCCCCAATAGCCGCTGTCGAGCCGGCCGGTCAGGGCGCTGAAGATGGCGACCCGTGTGCGACCGCCCGGCTCGCCGGGATCACGCCCGCAGAGCTGCTCGAAGGACAGGACCGGCACGCGCAGCGCATTCCAGGCCACGAAGCCGCGCAACCAGGCGGGAGATCCGGCCACCTTCTCGGGTGCCGTGTAGCGCACCACCTCCGCCACGCAGGTGCGCGGCACGATCAGCCGCAGCTGGCGCAGCGGGATCAGCTGGCAGTAGATCTCCTCGATCGGGGCGCGGGCGAGGCTCGGCATGGCGGGTCTATTCCTGCTTCAGCTGGTGGCGCACGGCCTCCAGCAGCGCTCGTTCCTGGTACGGCTTGCCGAGATAGTCGTTGACGCCCACCTCGATGGCGCGCGCCCGATGCTTGTCGCTGACGCGCGAGGTGATCATGACGATCGGCACGGCCGCCGTATCCGCGTTGTTGCGCACGTGCTTGGCGAACTCGTAGCCATCCATGCGCGGCATCTCGACGTCGAGCAGGATGATGTCCGGCCTGTGGTCCTGCAGCACGCCGATGGCTTCCATGCCGTCCTTGGCGGTGACGACGCGAAAACCGTTGCGCTCGAGCAGGCGCTGGGTGACGCGCCGCATGGTGATCGAATCGTCGACCACCAGGGCGAGCGGGCCTTTCGGTACGCTCTCCGGCAGCGGCGCCCGCGTCCCGCCGCCGGGGCGCACGGTGCGCACCAGGATGCCCATGTCCAGGATCACCGCGATGCGCCCGTCGCCGAGGATCGTGGCCCCGGCGATGCCACGGATGGTGGCGAGCTGCGGACCGACCGGCTTGACGACGATCTCGCGGCTGTCCTGCATGTCGTCGGTGACCAGTGCCGTGGAGTGTTCCCCGGCGCGTACCAGGATCACCGACACCCGGCCCTGCTCCTCGGCGATGCGCGAGGGGCCGAGCCCGAGGTACTCGCCGAGGTGGCGGAAGTGATAGGCCTGGCCACCGTACTCGATGGTCGGCTGCTGGGCACCGAGCCGTGCCAGCAGCTCGCCGCGCGAGATGCGGATGACGCCCTCGACGGTGGGCAGCGGCAGGGCGTAGAGCTCACCGGCGACGCGCACGATGAGCGCCTGCGTGACGGCCAGCGTGAACGGCAGGCGGATGGTGAAGGTCGTGCCGCGGCCCGGCACGGAACCGATGCGCAGGGAGCCGCCGAGCCGGGCCACTTCGCTGGTGACCACGTCCATGCCGATCCCGCGGCCGGCCGCCTGGGTGAGCCGGTCGGCCGTGCTGAAGCCGGGACGCAGGATGAACTGCATGGCTTCGTCGTCGCCGATCCCGGCATCGGGCGCGAGGAAGCCGAGGGCGATCGCCTTGCGGCGGATGGCGGCCACATCGAGGCCGCGGCCGTCGTCGGCGATCTCGACCACGGCTTCCGAGCCATCGCGCCGCAGGTTGATGAAGATGCTGCCGCTGGCGGGCTTGCGCGCCGCCTCGCGCTCGGCGGGCGTCTCGATGCCGTGGATGACCGCGTTGCGCAGCATGTGTTCGAAGGGCCCCAGCATGCGCTCGAGCACCTGCCGGTCGAGTTCGCCGCCGCCCTGCAACTGCAGTTCGGCCCGCTTGCCCGTCTCCATCGCGGTCTGGCGCACGAGGCGCGCGAGGCGCGGGGCATGCTGCTGGAACGGCACCATGCGGGTGCGCATCAGCCCGTCCTGCAGCTCCGTGGCCGTGCGCCCCTGCTGCACCAGCAGCGCCTCGGTATCGCGCGCCAGGTTCTGCAGCAGGTCCTTCAGGCTGTTCACGTCGGTGGTCGACTCGGCCAGGCCGCGCGACAACTGCTGGATGGTGGAATAGCGGTCGAGTTCCAGTGGGTCGAAGTCCGTGCGCCGCACCGAATCGTCCTGGTGACGGAACAGGATCTGCGCCTCGGTCTCGAGTTCCAGCTTGCGCAGCTGCTCGCGCAGCCGCACCACCGTCGCGCCCAGTTCCTCGAGGTTGAACTGGATCAGGTTCACCTGCTGGCCCAGGCGCGACTGGAAGATGCTGATCTCGCCCGCGTTGTTGAGCAGGTGGTCGAGCAGCACCGAGTCGACCCGCGCCGTCTCGCGCCGTTCCGGCAGCGGGGTTCGCGCGGTGGCCGGCTCCGGCGCCGATGCCGCTGCCGCGGCGCCCGCCGGCACGGGCTGCTCCAGCTCGCGGGCCAGTTCGCCCAGGCGGTCGAGCGCCGGCAGCTCGATCTCCGGTACCGCCGGCGGCGGCGTCACGGGCAGCGTATCCGCGGGCGCCACGACCGGCACCGGTTCGGGTAGCGGTTCCGGCGCCGCCACGACGGGCTCGGGCAACAGCGGCGGCACGGGAACCAGCCCTGGAGCGGCGACGACCGGCACGGCAGCCGGCGCAGCGACGGGTTCCGGAGTCGTCACGACCGGCGTGGCGGCCGGGACCTGGCCCTGCATGGCCGCCGCCACGCGGGCCGTGAGCGCAGCGGCGACCGGACGCTGGTCACCCGTCAGCACGTCCTCGCGCAGGCGGTGCAGTTCGTCGAGGCTCGCCTGCAGCAGCGCGTCCACATCGGCGGTGTGCGGCAGGAGGCCCTCGTTCACGCGGATCAGCAGGGTCTCGAGGTCGTGGCTGAAGTCGCCCATGACACCGAGACCCGCCATGCGCGCGCCACCCTTGAGGGTGTGCAGGCAGCGCTGCAGGTCGGCCATGGCCTGAGCGCCCGTCGGACTGCGGTCGGCGATCCCGGCGAGTGCACGGTCGGCCGTCTCGAGCAGCTCGGCGGCTTCCTCGGCGAAGATCGCGGCGATCTCCGCGTCGAAGGGCAACGCCGATGGTGGCGGCACCTGCGTCGGCGCGCTGACCAGCGTCGGCCCCGGTTCCGGTTCTGGTTCTGGCTGCTGCTCTGGTTCGAGTTCTGGTTCTGTCCCGGGCCCGGAAACTGTCTCCGGCACCACCAGCTCTGGCACCAGCTCGGACAGCACCCCGGGCTCCAGCTCGAACTCCGGCCCGGGCTCCGGCACCGCGTCGAGATCCGCGGTCAGCGGCAGCTCGCTCGTGAGCTCGATCTCGATCACCTCGTCGGGCATCGCGAGTTCCTCGACGATGATCGAGGACGCATCGGCCTGGGACTCGGGTGCGATCAGCGCGACGTCGAGCTGCGCGAGTTCGCCCGTGGTCTCCACGGCCTCGGGTTCGGGATGCTCGATGGCCTGCTGGTGATCGCGCAGGCGCTGCTCGAGGTCAGCCGTCTCGGGTACCGGCCGCCAGGGTTCGGCGAGGTACGCCAGCAGCGCCTCGATGCGCGCCGCACAGTCGCGCAACGTGTCGATCGCCCCCGGCGGCAGGCGCGCCGGCCGGTTGTAGGCCAGGCTGACCAGCGCGTTCAGGGCGTCGGTCAGCGGCAGGCCGATCTCCACCCGGGCCATGGCGAGGCTGCCGTTCAGCGTGTGGCAGGACCGGTACAGGTCCTCGGGAACCGCATGCGGCGGTGCGCTCTGGTCGCAGCGCGCGACGTAGCGGCGCAGCACGCCGAGATGACCGGTCACCTCCCGCGTCAGGATGTCGAGCAGCACCGGGTCGATGCCGGCCGGTGCGCCCGGCGCGGCGACCGGCTCCGGCGGCGCTGCCGCGGGCTGTTGTTCCTGCGCGGTGGCTGGCGCGGTGCCGGTTGCCTCGCGCGGGGTCGGCCCGGGTTCGATCGCCGGTTCGGGTTCGGGTTCGGGCGCGACGGCGGCAGGCTCGGCTTCTGCGGGCTGCGCGGGTGTAATCGCCGCCTCCTCGAGGGCCGCGAGCAGCGCTGGCACGTCGTCCCGCGGTGCGGAGCCGGTCTCGAGCTGTTCGAGCAGCCCCGGCAGCACGGCGATGCACCGCCCCAGGGTTGCGACCAGTGCCGGGCTGCGCCGTACCGTGCCGTCGATCACCTGGTTGAGCAACCGCTCGACCGCCCAGCAGAATTCGCCGATCGCCTCGGCACCGACCATCCGGCCGCTGCCCTTGAGGGTGTGGAACGAACGACGCAGGCTGACCAGCGCGTTGCCGTCGGCATCGTCGCGCTCCCAGGCCGGGAACGAGCGCCCGATGCCGGCGATCTCCTCGCGCGCCTCCTCGATGAAGAGTTCGAGCAGCTCCGGGTCGAGCCGTTCCGGCCCGCCGCTGAACACCGGCGGCGGCTCCGGCGGGCTCTCGGGAACCGGCGCGGCGGGACCGATCACCTGCGTGGCGTCGTAGTCCGGCGGCACCACCGGCCGGATCGCGACCGTGGCAGCGATGGTCTCGGCGTGGTCGAGCACGTTCGCTGCGCCAGGGTCGGCGCTCGCCGGCTCTGTGCCCGGCTCCGGCTCCAGTCCGGCGAGACAGCGCTCGGCATTGTCGAGCATGTAGTTCGGATCGCTGCGCCCGGCCTGCAGCGTCTCGAGGTAGTACTCCAGGCTCACCGTGGCATCGGCAAGCCGGTCGAGGCGTTCGCGTCCGGCCACCAACCTGCCACCGACCAGGCCACGAATCGCCCGCTGCAGCCCATCGACCACGGCGACCGCCCGCTCCTTGCCGAGCATCATCAGGCCGGCGCCGATACCCTGCAGCTGCTCGCCCACGGCGTCGAGCGCGGCGGCATCGCCATCGCGCGCGATGACCTGCGTGACCGCATCCTTGACGCGCGCGAGGTTGACCAGGCACTCGCGCATCACCGCGGGCAGGACCTGGCTCAGCCCGGCGGGGCGCTCGGCCTCGGCATCGACTGCCACCACCGTCGGCTCCTCGGCCCGCGGCGCAATCATGCCGATCAGGTCGGACTCGAGCCGGTCCTCCACACCGAGCAGCGCGGCCGCGATCGCGACCAGCGCAGCCTCGTCCGGACGCCGGCCGTGGGCGATGAGTTCCTGCAGTTCCTCGCGCCGGGCCTGCACCACTTCGCGCAGGTCGCCGAGGCCGAGCACACCCAGCGTGTCGCCGATCTTCTTCAGCAGCTCGAGCTGCGGGGCGAGTTCCTCCACCCGCTCCATGCCGGTGCGCACGAAGATGTCCAGCACGTCCTTGACCCGGCCCAGGTCGTCGCGGATGGCCTGGGCCACGGTCTGCATGAGCTTGACGCTCGGCGCCGACAGGTTCTGGCGCGCCTGCTCGACCTGGGCGTCGCCGGGCACGAGGTCCGACAGGTTGAACGCGGCGCGGATGGCGGTCACCCGCGGCCCGCCCGTGCGGGCCCGGGCCACGTAATAGAGGAAGTTGTTGACGAGCTCCGTGGGCGGCACCTTGGCGAACTGCGTCTCCCCGAGGGTACGCAACCGCTTGATCTCGCGGTCCACCTGGCCCATCAGCCGCTTGAGCGAAACGCTGGTCTCCAGTCCCTGGTCCAGCAACGACTCGAGGATCCCGGCCACGACCCACCACAGCTGGTGCACCTCCTCGGCACTGGCCGCCTGCTCGAGGCGTTCCGCCACGCCGTGCATCCGGCGCAGGTTGCCCTCGGCATCCTCGCCGCGGATCCAGCCGAGGAGCGCCAGCTGGAAGCGTGGCCGCAGGTCCTGGCAGAGCGCGGCGAGGTCCTCGCCGCTGGCGGGGGGCCGCACCGCGCCGCCGCGTGCCCGCGGATCCGTACCGACATTGAGGAGCAGCAGCGTGCTCTCCGAGAGCAACGGGCGGCCACGCGCCGCCCGCAGGTCGTTCAGCAGCGGCAGCAGCACCAGCGGGATGTCACGGCCGCCGTTGAGGACGCGCTCCACGTACGCCGGGAGCTGGGCTGCGGCGCGCATCAGCGCCTCGAGCGGCTCCTCGGTGCCACCATCACGGCGCTTGAGCTTGGCGAGGTGGGCGCAGGTGAGCTCCATCTCCTCGGCGAGGAGACTGGCGCCATGCGTCTCCGTCATGCGCAGCACGCCGCGCGCGGTGTGCAGCAGCGCGGCGGCGCGTTCCAGCGCCTGCGGGCCACCCTCACCCTCGGCATACTGCTCGAGCACGACGCGGGTGTCGTTCAGCGTGACCGCGAGCTCGTCGCTCACGATCTGCAGCGAAGCCTGGGGAATGGCGGTGTTCATGCCGTGGCGGCCGGGGCGCGGAACCGCGTGGCCTCAGGCGGTCTTCTTGTCGACGATGCGCAGCGTGCGTTCCTCGGCGGGTGGGGCCTCGGCACCGGTGGAGCGCGTCTTGCCCGGGCGTGGCGCGCGGGCGTCGGCCGTGCCGGGCGGCAGGCGAAAGCCCGCCACCGACCGGCGCAGCTGCGCCGCCAGCGCGGCGAGCTTGGTGATGGAATCCTTCGTGGCGCCCGTGCCGGCGGCGTTCTGGGCGTTGATCTGCTGCAGCAGCTCGACGATGCGGATCACCGCGGCTGCGGCCCCGGCCTGCTCGCGTGCCGAACCCGAGATGTTCTGCACCAGGCTCGCGATCTGGCTCGACACCTGCTCGATCTCCTCGAGCGCGGCACCGGCGTTCTCGGCGAGCAGCGCACCACCGACCACGTCGGCGGTGCTGCGCTCCATGGAGACGATCGCCTCGTTGGTATCCGCCTGGATGGTGCGCACCAGCACCTCGATCTGCTTGGTGGCGTTGGCCGAGCGCTCGGCCAGCCGCTGGACCTCGTCGGCCACCACGGCGAAGCCGCGGCCGGCCTCGCCGGCCATCGAGGCCTGGATCGAGGCATTGAGCGCCAGGATGTTGGTCTGGTCGGCGATGTCGTTGATGAGTTCGACGATGTTGCCGATCTCCTGCGAGCTCTCGCCGAGGCGCTTGATGCGCTTGGAGGTGTCCTGGATGGTCTCGCGGATGGCATTCATGCCGGCGATGGTGCGCCGGACCGCCTCGCCGCCCTTGTGGGCGACGTCGACCGAGTGCCGTGCCACGTCGGAGGAGCGCTCGGCGTCGCCCGAGACCTCCTCGATCGAGTTCACCATGCGGCCGATCGCCTGCGAGGCCGAGTCGACCTGCCTCGACTGCGCCTCGCTCGCCTGCGCGAGCTGGACGGCCGTGGACTCGGCCGACCTGGCGGCGCCGTCGAGGAGGATCGCGCTCTGGTTGATGGTGGTCACCAGCTCACGCAGCGCTTCCACCGCATAGTTGATGGAGTCGGCAATCGCACCCGTGATGTCCTCGGTGACCGTCGCCTGCACGGTGAGGTCGCCGTCGGCGAGGCTCGACAGCTCGTCGAGCAGTCGCAGGATCGCCTGCTGGTTGCGATCGGCCTCGCCCCCGCCCGGTGCGGCGGCGGTGGCGGCACTGCCCTGGAAGTGGATCCAGGTCATGGCCACCAGGATCACGGCGGCCAGTACCAGGAGCGCCATCACCAGCAGGGCCCGCGGCAGACCGGCGACGGTCCCCGCCGCCGCCGGGGCCGTGGCGGTGCTGGCACGCAGGGCGATGGCATCGAGCTGCTGCATGGCCTGGCTGACGAGATCCAGCCGGTCGGCGAGCGCCCGCGCATCGCGTACCCGCGCGAACGCCCGGTCGCGGGCGGCCGTGAGCCGGCCGAGCGCCTCGGCGGCACGCGATCCGGCGACCGGCTTGATGCCGAGCGCGGCATCGCCGTCCTGCAGGGCGTTGATGGCCTGCGCCACGTCGATCTCGGCCTCGCCGAGCGCATTGGCGACATCGGTCGGCTTGCCCGGACCGGCGATGAGCGAGCGCACGGCCGGCACGAGAGAGTGCGCCTGCGCACCGAGACGCTGCAGCTGCGCCGTCACGCCCGGCTGGGTGCCGGCGGCGAGCTGCAGCTCGTCGGCGGCGCGTTGCAGGGTCTCGGCGAGTGGCCCCATGTCGGCCACCGCCGCCCATGCGGCCACGATGACCTGCTGGCTCTTGAGTATCGTGCTGGCGCTGGCGCGCACCTGGCCGGCCAGCTGGGCGTCGGCACCCGCTGCCGGCTGCAGGGTTGCGGCCGTCTCGGCCAGCGCCGTGAAGGCCTGTGGCGAGCCGCGCAGCGCTTCGCGCGCCTGCACGACGGCCGCCGGCAACGGGCTGCCCGCCGGGACGGCGCCGGTGGTCCCGCCGGGACTGCGGAACACCAGGGCCATGGCGCCGACCAGCGCCAGGAACAGGCACAGCGCCAGCATGGCGAGGTTGCGCGATCGGTTGTTGCTGTTGGACATGGTCCTCGGATCCTCCGCACCGGCGTCGTCGCGCCGCTCTAGTCTTCTGCTGCCCGCTGGAACTCCCGGCTCTGCAGCAGCCGTGCCACGCTGAACACCGGCCACACCTCCAGGCCGCGGCGCAACGCCCCCTCGATATAGCGGTCCGCCCGGATCACGCCGGGCGCGCACTCGCCGACGCGCTCGCGCTGCAGGAAGCGCCGGAAGCCATACACCTCGTCGACGATCAGCCCGACCGGGAACTCCGGGCTGTTGGCCACCAGCACCCGCGCCGCGCGCCCCGTACCGGTCTCGCCGCCGCCGAGGAACGCGCGCAGGTCGGCGATCGGCAGCAGGTGGCCGCGCACATTGGCGAGCCCGCGCATCCAGGCGCGGGCTCCCGGCACGCGCGTCAGCGTCGAGGGCAGCATGAGCACTTCGCGCACCTCCTCGCGTGCCACCACGAAACGCTCGCTGCCGAGCCGCAGCCCGATCCCGACCCACTCCTCGGTGCCGGCATCCTCGCCCGGGTTGCCGGTGAGCGCCAGGCGCGAGCGGCGTTCCAGCTCGCGCAGCAGTTCGAAGGGATGCTCCCTCAGGGCACGCAGTTCGCTTCCGGCCGCCGTCGTCACTGCCCGGCCATCGTCATTGCCTGATGTTCGCCCGTACCGCGGCAACAAGGTCGTCGTCGGCCACCGGCTTGGTGATGTAGCTGACGGCGCCCTGGCGCAGTCCCCAGATGCGGTCGGTCTCCTGATGCTTGGACGTGACGATGACGACCGGGATCGACGCCGTGGCCGGGTTGCGGGTGAGCTGGCGCGTGGCCTGGAACCCGTTCATCCCCGGCATGACGATGTCCATCAGGATCACGTCGGGATGCTCGCGCTCGGCGAGCGAGATCGCCTCCGTGCCCTCGCTCGCCACCAGCGTCTCGAAGCCGTGGCGCTGCAGCGCCTGGGAGAGCACGTGCTGGTCGGTCGGCGAGTCGTCCACGATCAGTACCAGTGCCATGGCCGCATCCTCCGGCGCCGCGCCTCAGCGCGACACATGCCCCCTGATGGCTCCCAGCAGTTCGTCCTTCGTGAAGGGTTTGGTCAGGTAATGCTCGGAGCCGACGATGCGGCCCCGCGCCCGGTCGAACAGCCCGTCCTTGCTCGACAGCATGATGACCGGCGTCTCGCGAAAGGTGCGGTTGTGCTTGATGAGCGCGCAGGTCTGATAGCCATCGAGCCGCGGCATCATGATGTCCACGAAGATGATGTCGGGGCGATGGTCGGCGATCTTCGCCAGGGCGTCGAAGCCGTCGACGGCGGTGAAGACCTGACAGCCCTCCTTGGAGAGCAGCGTCTCGGCGGTGCGCCGGATGGTCTTGCTGTCGTCGATGACGAGGATTTTCAGCCCATGCAGGTCGCCAGCACCTTCCGCATTCACCGAGGCCTCCACGCGGGAAATCTGTCGTTGCCCTTTTAACATAACGGTTCAGGCCCATCCATGCCGGACACCGGGGCCACAGGCCATCGACTGCCTGATACGGGAAGTGACATGCCGCGACGAGCGCGCCGGCACTGCCACACGACGGCCCATTCCGCAGGCCGAAAAACCCCACGCGCACAACCGCAGCGATCATAACGCTGCGCTGGTGATATTTCAGCAACCGTAGGAGAGAATTATATTTTTGCCGCCTGCGTCACAAATCGGGGCGGGGAGCGAATGCGCGTGGCAGACACCATCCGGCTCGGGGTCGTCATGGACCCCATCGGCGCCATCAACCCGGCCAAGGACAGCTCGCTCGCCATGCTGCTCGAGGCCCAGGCCCGCGGCATGGACCTGCACTACTTTGAACAGAATGACCTGCGCAGGCGTAACGGCGAGGCGCTCGGCAGCAGTCGGCGGGTGCGCGTGACCGACAGCCGCGAGCGCTGGTTCGAACTCGGGGCCCGCGCAGACCTGCGCCTCGCCAGCCTCGACGTGATCCTGATGCGCAAGGATCCGCCGTTCGACACCGAGTACGTCTACACGACCTACATCCTGGAGCGCGCCGCGCAGGAAGGATCCCTGGTGCTGAACCGCCCGGCGAGCCTGCGCGACATCAACGAAAAGGCCTTCACGGCCTGGTTCCCGCAGTGCTGCCCGGACACGCTCATCACGCGCTCCATGGCCGACATGCGCGCCTTCCTGGCCGAACACGGGCACATCGTGGTCAAGCCGCTGCACGGCATGGGCGGGCGCTCGATCTTCGTGGTGCGCCAGGGGGATCGCAACGCCAACGTGATCTTCGAGACCCTGACCGAATACGACACCCGCCACGCGGTGGCCCAGCGCTACATCCCGGAGATCCGCCAGGTCGACAAGCTCATCCTGCTGGTCGACGGGGAGCCGCCTGACCACGTGCTCGCCCGCGTGCCGGCCGAGGACGACAACCGCGGCAACCTGGTGATGGGCGCGGCACCCGAGGTGCGCCCGCTGTCGGCGCGCGACCGCTGGATCGCCGGTCAGGTGGGCCCGGTGCTGCGCGAACGCGGCGTGCTGTTCGCAGGCATCGACGTGATCGGCGACTACCTCACCGAGATCAACGTGACCAGCCCGACGGGCATCCGCGAACTGAAGAAGTACGGCGGCACCGATCTCGCAGCGCGCTTTCTGGACGTGATCGAAGCGCGGCTGCGCGCGCGCCAGCGATAGGCGGCATGATCGGCAGGCCCGGCGCCAGCGCCCGTGCGGGCGGCCGCCCACCGGATGGCAGTGTCGGCCAGGCACTGGTCGCATTGGCGGCAGCCCTCCTCCTCGCGGGCTGCCAGGGCGAGCCCCGGGTACGGCAGAGCAGCCTCGTCCGGTTCGGCACCATCGTGCAGCTGGATATCGCCGGCACCGACGCCGGGCAGGCGCAGGCCGGCGCTGCCGCCATCGACGCGCTCTACGCGCGGCTCGAGAGCGACTGGCGCTCCTTCGGCGACGGCGAACTCGGGCGCGCCAACGAGCGGCTGGCCGCCGGCGAACCGGTGCTGCTCTCGCCGGAGCTGCACCGCCTGGTCGCCCGCAGTCTCGAGATTCGCGACCGCTCCGGGGGCCTCTTCGACCCGCGGGTCGGCACGCTGGTCCGGCTGTGGGGGTTCGAGGACCTCGCGCGGCGCACGCCGCAGGCAGCGCCCGGAGCCGAGGCGCTCGCTGCCGCCCGTGAACAGGCCCGGCTCGCCAGCCTGCGCCTGGAGAACGGGCGGCTGTCGAGCGACCGGCCGGTGCGTCTCGAACTCGCCGGCATCGCCAAGGGCAGCGCCCTTGCCGCCGGCGCCGCGCTCCTGCGGGCCCGGGCCATCGACCAGGCCCTGGTCACGATCGGTGGCGACGTGCTGGCGATCGGGCGCCGGGGTGCCCGCCCCTGGCGCATCGGCGTACGCGACCCGTTCGGCGCCGGCATCATCGGCACCATCGACCTCGCCGACGGTGAGGCGGCGGTGACCTCCGGGACCTACGAGCGGGGGTTCGAATCCGGCGGGCGCCGCTACCACCACCTGCTCGATCCGCGCACCGGCCGGCCGGCCGAAGGCACGGTGGCCGTGACGGTGGTCGGCCGCGACCCGGAACTCGCCAACGCGGCGGCCATCGCGCTTCTCGTCGCCGGCATGGGCGAAGCTCCGGAGCTCGCTGCCACACTCGGCGTCGACTGCGTGCTGATGATCGGCGCCGATGGCAGCCGCTGGCTCGATGACTGCATGACCCGGCGGCTGGTGACGTCGCCGCCATGACGGTGAATGTGTGACGTGCTGCCGCCTTCGGCGCCCCTGCGACGTATAATCACGGCGTAGGTTGGGCAGTTGGCGACGAGGCATCCCGAACGGTGAGCAGCAGTCTTGCCCTGGCGGCTTCGCATACCTGCGCTGAAGCGCAGTCCGGCGGGACCTGGTCCGCCGCTGCGGCACGCGATCGTCTCTCGTCGACCCTGTTCCTCGCCGCGCTGGTGCACGGCATCCTGATTCTCGGCGTCACCTTCACCGCGCAGCCGCCCAGCCGCGACCCGGCTGCGACCTCGCTCGACGTGGTCATCGTCACCCGCGACTACGCCCGGGCCGCGGTGCCGCTGAACTCCGCTGCCCTCCTCGCCGCGCAGAATCTCGTCGGCCGGGGCAATGCCGCGCTCGATGCGCGCCTGCGCACCGCCGTGCCCGCGGACCTCGACCTGGCGGCGCCCGGTCCCGACCAGGCCGGCGTGTTGCATCCGCCCGGCAACGCGGGCACGCCGCTGCCGGCGCAGCAACGGCTCACCGCCGCGGCGCGCGAGCACCCGGCCGTGCGCACCGGCAGGAACGGCGCCCTGGCGCAACCGGCCGCCCGGCGCCAGCTCCAGGCCGCACCGGCCGACGTCACCGACATCCTCGCCGATCCCGACACTGCCACGGTCATTCCCGATGCCAGGCCGCGCGAACTGCTGGTGAGCGCCAGCACGCGCGAGGCGCGCATCGCCGGTTACCTCAACAGCTGGAAGATGAAGGTCGAGCGCATCGGCACGCTCAACTTCCCCGGCGCCGAGCAACTGGCCACCATCGACACCCCGCCGGTCCTCGAAGTGGCGATCACCGCCGACGGCAGCCTCAAGGAAATCGTGGTGCGCAATTCCTCCGGCTACCGCAACCTCGATCAGGCCGCGATGGAGATCCTGCGCATCGCCGCTCCCTTCGAACCGTTCCCGCAGGTGCTGCGGGAGGACTACGACGTGCTGCGCTTCGCCTACGAGTGGCACTTCGGCTCGGGCAGCGGCATCGGCCGGGTCAGAACCCTGCACGGCTCCTGAGGCCCGCCGCGAGGCGACAGGAGGCTGCGCCATGCCGCCTCCGGGGCGGCGTGGTACATTGCCGGAAGAACATGGAACCGCAATCGGCGCCCTGCGCCACGCCCATGGGTGACGTGACCTACCTGACCGGACACCTGCTGATCGCCATGCCGGGCATGGCCGACCCGAACTTCGTCCGCACCGTCACCTACATCTGCGAGCACACCGACCAGGGTGCGCTCGGCATCGTCATCAACCGCCCGCTGCAGATGGAACTCGGCGAGGTCTTCCAGCAGCTCGCCCTGGCGGGTCACGACAGCATGCTCGTGCACCAGCCGGTGATGCGCGGCGGCCCGGTCCAGACGGAACGTGGTTTCGTCCTGCACGAACCGTCGCGGCAGTGGGATGCCACGGTCGAGGTGAGCGAATCCGTGCACCTCACGACCTCCCAGGACATTCTCGCCGCCCTCGCCGATGGCAGCGGGCCGAAGCGCGCGCTCATGGCGCTCGGCTACGCCGGCTGGGGCGCCGGCCAGCTCGAGGTGGAGATTGCAGCGAACGCGTGGTTGAGCGTGCCGGCCACGTCGGCCATCGTCTTCGACACGCCTTTCGAGGCCCGCTGGGCCGCCGCTGCGGGGTTGCTCGGCATCAACCTCGCGATGATCAGCTCCGAGGCCGGCCACGCCTGACCGTGCCGAGCCGCGCCCTCGTCTTCGACTTCGGCACGCGCAAGATCGGCGTGGCTGCCGCCAACCGCACGGCCGGCACCGCCACCGCCGTCGCCACGCTGGCGGCGCGCGACGGGGTGCCTGACTGGCGTGAGGTGGCGGCACTGATCCGCACCTGGCAACCCGAGGTGCTGGTCGTCGGCCTGCCCCGCAATGCCGATGGCTCGGACTCGGCCATGACGGCACGCAGCCGCGCCTTCCAGGTCTGGCTCGGCGAGCATGCCGGCCTGCCCACCGAGGAAATCGACGAGCGCTACACCTCGACGGAAGCCGAGGCCGTGCTCCGTGACCAGCGACGCAGCGGCGCGCGCACGCGCCGCGTGCGCCCCGCCGACATCGACCTGATGGCTGCGCGGCTCATGGCGGAGACCTGGGCCCGGTCCTGAGCCAGGCGCGACAGCGGCGCGGCCGGCATGAAACAATGATGCCTGCCATGGACCGTCCACATCGCGGCACGCTGTTCCTCGAAGATGCCCGTGTGGTGGCATTGCAGGCCTTTCCCGGTCACCAGTACGTGCTCCGGCTGGAGGCGCCCCGGTGCGCCGGACGCGCCACGCCGGGCAGCTTCGTGCACCTTCAGTGCGCCGCCGACGTGCCCATGCGCCGTCCGCTGTCCATCATGAGCGCCGACCCGGCCGGCGGCACCATCGAGGTCCTGTTCAAGGTCGTGGGCGAGGGGCTGCGCGCCCTCGCCCGCAGCGAGCCCGGCAGCAGCCTGAGCGTGCTCGGGCCGATCGGGCGGGGTTTCTCCCCGGACCCGAAGCGCCCGCGCACCGTGCTGATCGGCGGCGGCGTCGGCATGCCGCCATTGCGCTTCCTCGCCACGCGCCTGGCAGGCGCTGGTGCCGGCTGGAAGCCGCTCGCCTGCTTCGGTTCCGAGATTCCCTTTCCGTTCCGGCCTGCCCGCGCCGCCTCGCCCCTGCATGGCATCGACCATCGCATCGACGCCTGCGACCCGCTGCTCGAAGCGGCCGGCGTGCCCTCGCGTCTCGCCTCGCTCGCCGGATTCGATGGCTGCCATCGCGGCCATGTCACCGCCC
>JADZBS010000110.1 GCA_020851975.1 Gammaproteobacteria bacterium
CAGCGCTGTCGCCGTCGACTCGCAGAACCGCGCCATGCGGGTCTACCTGCTGTCGGAAGTCGCGCGCCTGATCGAGGCCATGCCGACGGTGATGGCGATCAAGGCGCAATGGCCGGGCGCGAAGGTCGTTCCGACCCGTACCATCACCGCCGACAGCTACTGGTGGGAGAATGGCGATGAACTGCCGTTCTGATCTCACCGACGCCAGCGGCGTCCATCCGCCCGGCACATCAGCCGACCATGATCATCCGACGACGGCGGTCCCGCACAGCCACGCACCAGACCGCCGTCGTCTTCCACCACAACAGCCAACCCGACAGGAGACTGAACATGGCTGAACCGACTCTGCGCATTGTCGCCCGCAACGCAATCCCGCCGCTGCCGGTTCTGGCGCCCAGCGAACGCCCCATCCTCGCGCTCGACCTCGGTACCACCACCGGCTGGGCGCTGCGCGATGCAGACGGCCTGATCACCAGCGGAACCCTGTCGCTGCGTCCTGGCCGCTACGATGGCGGCGGCATGCGCTATCTGCGCTTTGCCAACTGGCTGGCCGAGATCGACCGGCTCGCCGGGCCGATGGCCGCGATCTGGTTCGAGGAGGTGCGCCGCCATGCCGGCACCGACGCCGCCCATGTCTATGGCGGGCTGATGGCGACGCTCACCGCATGGGCCGAGCAGCATGGCGTGCCCTATCAGGGCGTGCCAGTCGGCACCATCAAGCGTCACGTGACGGCCAAGGGCAATGCCGGCAAGGAGGCCGTGCTTGCCGCGGTCCGTGCGCGCGGTTTCTCGCCCGCCGACGACAACGAGGCCGACGCCATCGCCATCCTGCTGTGGGCGATCGAGACGAAGGGAGGCCTGGCATGACCCGTTCCGCCATCCTCGATCGCGCCGCGCAGGTGCTGGAGGCACGTGCCGAGACCTACGGTCCTGCCGACACGGCCCTGCGTGCCATCGCCGCCCGCTGGTCGCTCACCCTTGGTCGCACCATCACACCGGCCGAGGTGGTGCTGTGCATGATCGACCTGAAGCTCACCCGGCTGGCGCACGATCCAACCCACCGTGACAGCCTCGTCGACGTCATCGGCTATGCCGCCCTGTTGCCGGAGGTGCGGCCATGAAGACCATGAAGTTCACCCCGCGCGGCTATGGCGGTGACCGCCGCGATCCCGATCGGGTCAAACGCGAGGGCTGGCAGGAACAGGGTCTGCTTGCCGTTGCCATCGACGATGCTCGCCTCAGCTGGCCCGAGCGCGCGTTGGTCCGGCAACTCGGCGCGCGGCTCTATGGCCGGAGGAAGGACCAGCCCGAGACAAGGGAGGCGCGTCATGACTGATCGTGTCCACACCGTCGACGATGTCGCCGACCAGTTCGAGGAGGCGTTCCGCACGCTGCGCAAACTGCCGCCGGTGACGGTGCAGGGATATTTCAACACCTGGCCTGCCGTGCTGCATTCGGCCCGCGAGATCGCCTTCATGGAACCGGAGCCGATGCGCATCCGCCCTTCCGCTGCCGCCATCACCCGGCTGGAGGAAACACTTGCCTGGATCACCTTCGTCGAGGAGGCCGAGCGCAGGCTGATCTGGTCACGGGCGGCGCGCGTGCCGTGGAAGCAGATCAGCCACGAGCTTGGCTGCGACCGCACCACCGCCTGGCGCCGCTGGCAGCTGGCGCTGACCAAGATCGCGGCGCGGCTCAACGCAGCGGCTGCATAAGATGGCACGGCCGTCAACCGGGCAGCGAAGTGTTGCAACACTTTTGTCCGCGACACCTGCAACGGATCGGTGCTATGAACGGGCCAGCATGGGGAGAGTGCGCCGAAGGGCTCGCTCTCCCCATTTTCGTTGCAGCACAGCCGGCGCTGCCACCCTCATCGCAACATCGGAACAGTCCATGTCACAGCTCACCGCACGCTGGGCCGACGATCATGTCGCGACCTTCGCCGACAAGATCACCGAACTCGGCCGCCGCTTCCCGAAGGTGCTGCCGCGCATCGTCAATCAGGTCGGCAACCGGGCGAAGACCCAGGTCATCCGGGCCTTGACCAGACAGACCGGCCTGCCGAGGAAGACCATCGTCACAGCGATCGGCAAGCCTGCCACCGCCCGACCCGGCAGGCTCGCCTACGAGGTGCAGACCGCTGGCGGCAACATCCGGCTCAAATACCTGAAGCCGAGGGAGACGAGGGCTGGCGCAACCGCGATCCCGTGGAACAAACGGCAGCTGTTCGCCGGCACGTTCATCCTTGGCGGGCAATTTCCCAACCGCCACGGCCTTGTCCGCGATGGTCATGTCATGCGCAGGCTCGACAGCGCCGGCCGCAAGCTGACCTTCGCCCGCTCCGGCATGTTCATCCCCGTGGAGATGACGAGCGGCGCCACCGCCGCCGCGTTCGAGCAGACCGCAGCGCCGTTGCTCAAAGCACGCGTCGAGGCGGCGCTGACGAAGCTCGTACCGTAGCCGAGAGAGCGCCGTTCCTCGGTCCGGACTGACCCGCAGTATTGCGCAGCAGCCCCACACCTCAACGACCCACGGTTGCAATCCCTTGTCGATGACCGCCTCCGCTGAACTACGCTCAACCCCGCAGCGCCCCGCACCCCCCGCCACGGGACCCCTTCTGGCACAACCAGAGGGTGCGGGGGCGCGCCACTGCCGGATTTGAGCGTTTCTCCGCTTCCGATTTTTCCATTTGGGTTGGGACAAAATGGCGAATAAGCCAATGAAATCAAATACTGGAGTCGGCAAAGTCGCCTCTGGCGATTTCCAGAATGACGCACCTGTTCCGCAGGTCCGCCTTGCCGCCGTTGATGACCTTGTGCCCAACCCGGCCAACGCCAGGACGCACCCGGAAGAACAGGTCGCACAGATCGCCGCCTCGATCCGCGAATTCGGCTTTGCCAACCCGCTGCTGGTCGACAGGGACGCCGGTGGCGTCATCGTCGCCGGCCACGGCAGGCGGCTGGCGGTGCTGCATCTGCGGGCGGGTGGCGAGACGATCCGGCTGCCCGATGGCAGGGTTCTGCCGGACGGCATGGTGCCGGTGATCGACTGTGCGGGCTGGTCGGAAGCGCAGCGGCGCGCCTATACGCTGGCCGACAACGCGCTGGCCGAAACCTCCGAATGGGACGATGCGCTGCTCAATGTCGAGTTGAAGTTCCTCGACGAAGCGGGCTTCGATCTGCCGGTGATAGGCTTCTCGGATGCCGACCTCGACCGGCTGCTGGCGCATGTGCCGGATGCCGACGGTGAGGATGGCGGTTCGTCGGCGCCGATCACCATTCCCGAGCCTCCGCGCAACCCGGCCTCGCGCACCGGCGATCTGTGGTTGCTCGGCGATCATCGGCTGCTGTGCGGCGACAGCACGAACCATGACGATGTGCGCCGGCTGATGAATGGCGAGCGTGCCATCCTGTTCGCGACCGATCCACCGTATCTCGTCGACTATGACGGCACCAACCACCCGACGCAGAACAAAGACTGGTCGCAGTCCTACGGCGTGACCTGGGACGACAGCAGCCAGGGCGCCGAGCTTTACGAGAATTTCATCGCA
>JADZBS010000111.1 GCA_020851975.1 Gammaproteobacteria bacterium
CGGCCGGTGCGTCGATGTCGAGGACCTTACTGCTGATCGGTTGCATGTTCGCTGCCGGTGTCTGAGCTGCGGCGAGCCTCGATCACGCGGATCTGGCCGGCCGTGTTCTGATGGGTTTCGACGGTGTCGTAGTGGGGGTCGCGTGCGAGACTGCGCGCCACGCCGTCGCCCTGGCCTGCGCCGATCTCCATGAGCAGCCAGCCGCCAGGGCGCAGGAACCGTGGCGCTTCGGCGGTCACGCGGCGGATGATCTTCACGCCGAACGGGCCGCCGTCGAAGGCGAGGCGCGGTTCGTGCCCGCTGATCTCCAGGGGCATGCCCTCCACGCGGGCGCTGGAGATGTAGGGCGGGTTGCAGGTGAGGACATCCACCGTGCCGTGAAAGGCGGGTTCGTCGAACGGCGCCAGCAGGTCGCCGCAGCGAAACCCGACGTCCGGGCGGCCGACGAAAGTGGCATTGCGGCCGGCCAGCTCGACGGCCTCCGGGCTGAGGTCTGCAGCGAAGACCCGCGCGTCGGGGACGTGGCAGGCGATGCCGAGCGCCACGTTGCCGGCGCCGGTGCAGATGTCCACCACCAGTGGCCGGGCGACGCCGAGGGTTCGCAGGCGCTCGACCGCGGCGTAGCCGAGCTGCTCGGTCTCGCGCCGGGGCACGAGGGCGGCCGGCGAGGCGAGCAGCACCCGCCCCATGAAATCCTGCCGGCCGGTCAGGTGTGCCAGCGGCGCGCCCTGCAGACGCTGTTCGACGAGACCGAGAAGCCGCGTCTGCGCCGCAGGATCGAGCCGACCCGGGACGAAAGCGGCGGCCTGGCTCACGGCCAGCGACTGGCCTGCGGCCAGCGCCCACAGGCAGCGCAGCGTGACGTCCGGGTTCTCGTCCGGCTTGTCTTCGCCAACCACCAGGTGCTCCCGCAGTTGCTGCAGGAGGTTGTCGAAGCTGGCAGTGACGGGCGAGGAGTTCACGCGAGCGCCTTGCGGTCGACCTTGCCGTTGGGACTGCGCGGCAGCGCATCGCGCAACACGATGTCGCGGGGCACCATGAAGTTCTCCAGCCGCGACATGAGCTCGTGACGCAGGCGCCGTTCCGTGAGCGTTTCCCCGTCGATCGGCACGACGAAGGCGCGGATGGCCTGCCCGAGCACCTCGTCCGTGACGCCGATGACGGCAGCCTCCCGCACACCCGGTATGGAACATAGCGCGGCTTCCACCTCGGCCGGGCTGACCTTCTCGCCGCGCGTCTTGATGATGTCGTCCGTGCGGCTCATGAAATAGAGGCAGCCATCCTCGTCCATCCGGAACCAGTCTCCGGTGCGTAGCACGCGCTCGCCCGGAATCGGCCCCGGGAACAGCATCTCGCCGGTGCGCTGCGGGTTGTTCCAGTAGCCGCGCATGAGGTGCGGCCCGCGCACGTGCAGGATGCCCGGTTCGCCCGGCGCCACGGGGCTGCCGTCCGGTGCGCGCAGGTACACCTCGGTGCCCGGGATGGCGATGCCGACGGACCCCGGCTTGGCATCGAGCAGTTCCGGGGGCAGGTAGCTCACGCGCTTGCACTCGGTGAGGCCGTACATGGCGAAGATGCGCGCGTTCGGGAAGATCTCCCGCAGCACGGCGATGTGCGCCGGCGGCAGCGCCGCGGCGGTGTTGGTGACGCGCCGGACCTGCGGGAATGCCAGCGGGTTGCGCCGGTGGGTCGAGATCATCATGGCATAGATGGTCGGTACACCCGGAAACGAGGTGACGCCGTGCTCGATCATGCGCGCGAACACCTCCGCGGGGAAGGTGAACGAGCGTTCGAGCACCAGGGTGGCACCCGCCCACACCGACATCAGCAGCTGGTAGAGGCCGTAGTCGAAGGCCATCGGCAGCACGTTGAGAAGCACGTCGTCGCTGTCGATCGCCTGGTACTCGGTCAGGCTGCCCACCGCGAACACCATCGACTGGTGCGTGTGCATCACGCCCTTGGGGTTGCCGGTGCTGCCGGAGGTATAGATCAGCGCGGCGAGATCGGTCGGGATGGTGCCGGGGGGGCTCACCTCATCACGGCTCTCGGCCAGCACCTCGCCCAGCCGCTCGGCGCGCACACCCTGGCCGGCGAGCCGCGTGATGTCCCCGCCCTCGCCGGAGGCGATCACATGCGTGAGGCTGGGAACGCTGCCGACCAGCGCGCTGGCAACCTCGGCGAGATGCATGTCGGTCAGCAGGTGGCGGATCGTGCAGTCGTTGGCGATGAAGCAGAGCTTGTCATGCTTGGTCTGCGGATTGACGACGAGGAATACCCCGCCCGCGCGCAGCACGGCGAATATCGCCGCTACGCAGGCCAGGGTGTTGTCCATGTAGATCGCGACACGATCGCCGCGCTGCAGGCCACGCGCCTGCAGGGCCGCGGCGAGCTTCGTCGCGGTTTCGTCCAGGCTGCGATAGGTGCAGGTATCCTGGCCGCAGCGTACGGCGGTGCGCACCGGAAACCGCGCTGCCGCCGCGGCAAGCCCGTCGTGGAGCAGTGCGCGATAGCTGCCGTGGACCGCCGCCATGAGTACGCCGACCGTCAGGCCTGCGTGGCGGCCTGCTTGCGCGCGATGAACTTCACCAGCCGCTCGATCGAATCGAGGTTTTCCGGCAGCAGTTCGGTGTCGTCGACCTTCACGCCGAACTGTTCCTCGATGAACATCACCAGCTCGAGCACACCCGTGGAGTCGATGATGCCCTTGTCCAGGAAGGAATCGTCGTTCTTCAGGACGCTGCCGTCGCTGGTGAACAGATAGGTCTCTAGAACGTAATGGCGCAGTTTTTCTTCTGGTGACATTCGAATCATCCTGATGGGGCGTCAGGTCGCAGGCCCGGTCGTCGTGTTCTTGTTGCGGCTGCGCGGCGGCCTGTGACGCCGTCGGGGTCAATCTCGCCGCACAATATCCCAATTGGCGCCGGGGTTTCCTTGAAACCAGTCACAGGCGGCGGCTCGGTACCGGTCGGGCTCACCCGGTAGCCGGTTCCCAGAAGCCCTCGAGCAGCGCGCGGGCGGCGTCACAGTCCGGCGCGCACGGTGCGCGCGAGGCGACGATCCGCGAGTCCACCGGGCCGAGGAGGGAGCGCAGTCCGTAGCCCACCGAGACCAGGGTCTCGGTCGTCAGGCGCCGCCCGTTCACTTCGTACCAGGACCACAGGAGCCAGCGGCGGCCGGTTGCATCGACGACCTCCCACTCCCGCGTGGCCTGCTGGCCGCTGCCCGCCACGCGCGAGGCGACGGGCCCCTGCAGGCTGCGTCCGAGCAGCGAGTTGCCGAAGCCGACCATCTCCTTGCCCTGGCGTTGGGCCGCGTAGTAAGCCACGTACACCTCGACGTGCCCTGCAGGGCTGCCGAAGGCCGCGGTCGCCGTCGAATCTGCACCGCGCATGACCGGGTGCCAGTCACCAGCCGCCGTGTCCGGGCCGCTCCAGCCGCCCGGTGCGACCGGCAGCGTCGCGGCGGCGGGCGGTGCGCCGGTGCCGCCCGCCAGCAGCGCTGCCCAGACAGGTGCCACGGCGAGCAGTCCGATGCAGGTGGCGATGCGCAGGGCGGCACCGCCAGCACCAGTCCGGGGCGGGCCGGCCGCGATAGAAGGCCCGGCGGCGCTGGTCGCCGGCAGCGCCCTGCCGATGAGGAAGAACACCACCATGAAGCCGCCGAACAGGGCCCAGCCGAAGTTGTAATGCCCGTCGGTGATCAGCCAGTGGCGCATGTCGGTGAGATGGCCCGCACGGATGATCAGCGCCACGCGGACCCAGTTGCCCACGATCGCGAACAGGGCCGCGAGCGCCATCAGCGCGAATCGCCGCGGCCAGGATTCGCGGTTCAGCTCGCCGTAGAACGCGGCGATGGCAAGCCCCGCGACCAGGAAATGCAGGCCGGCGCAGCCGTCGGCGATCTCGAACAGCCCGGAAGGAATCTCCACGAAATTGCCGCTGATGAAATGGGGCACGTCGATGAGCCGCAGGAGCGTCCCGGAAGCCGCCACCGTCATGCCCTGCAGCAGCGGAACCGCGAGATCCCAGACCGGCACGGCGAGATAGAGCGCCATGACTGCGGGCAGGACGATGCGGGCGGTCGCCAGACCCCACAGGGCACCGATGGCGGCGATCGAGAGCACCGGCAACAGGAGCTGGTGGGCAAGCTGGATGTTCGACTGGAACGCGATCAGCCACATGAAGGCAGCGAGTGCCACCAGCGGCAGGAAGCGGGCGTCGGGAGAGGGCACCTGGGTGGCGAGAGCGGCACCACGGCGGAAGACCATCCACAGGCACAGCGCGACGATGGCGAGCCCGTGCGAGTAGGGCAGCTCGATCGACGCGGTCCACAGCCTGACGAGCGAGGCGCTGGTCTGGAGAAACGCCAGCCACACGCCGAGCAGCGTCGCCGACAGCAGCGCCGGGCGCATCAGGGACCTGCGAATCATGGAACCTGCCGCGGTTCGGGTGACGGCCGTCTTCGATGTGGCATGCAGGCGGCGGAGGATAGCATGGCCTCATCGGCCCGTTCCGTGCGGTGGTCGCGCTTCTAGCCGCGTCGCGACTCGCGCTCCAGGATCTCCTGGCGCACCTCGCTGATCTCCTCGGTTCGCCGCTGGGCGAGCCGCCTGTCCTCGCAGGCCGGGCTGCGGGGACAGGCGGTACGGCGCGGGCAGATGATGCTCGCCGGCGCATCGAGTGCCTCGGCGATCCAGGCGATGTTGAGCACCTTGCCGACGGCTTTCAGGGCCCGTGAGGCAGCGGCCGGCACCCTGCCCTGGCCGCCCTTGCGCCGGCAGGCCGTGGCGATCGATTCCACCAGCTCCCTGGCGGCAGTGCCCTGCGATTCGAGCGCCGGCACCAGGTCGACCCCGACCGAGAGCACGTGGGGATTGCCCGCCATGTCGCGGGTGCGTACCGAGTGGCAGCAGTAGAGCAGCGCGCGGTCGCCGTCCTGGAGCACCGAGATCTGCGAGGCAGGCTGCTGGCTGCGCTGCTGGTGCAGCATGCGGAACACCGCCCAGTGCGGGCAGGGGTCGGAGACCATGGCGAGGTTTCCCCAGGGCAGGGGAATGCCGTTGCCACGGTAGACGGCGCGCAGGTAGCCGGGCGGGTAGGCATCGAAGAAGTGCCAGTAGCGGTACGGGGACACGGCCGTCATGCGTCGCATCACGACGGCCGGCGTCAGCTCGAGCCGGCGGCCGGCCTCGACCCGGTAACTCTCGCGCGACAGGAAGCGGCGGAACGGGGCGCGCGGGCCGAGCAGCGCGCCGGCGAAGAAACTGCACTCGAAGTCACGCCACGCGAAGAGCACGTCCTGTGCGTTCATGCCCGCCGAGGTCTGGCTCCCGTCGTCGGGGCTGCCACCCATCTCCCCGCCGGTCGCGTGCGGCGATTTCAGGCCATCACCGCCATGCAGCACCTTGTGGGCGAGATGCGCGGCGAGGTCGAACTTCAGGCGGGCCCGGTCGGCCTGCAGCTCGCGGTTCACGTAGATGCGTGACGGCGCCTCGAAGAACGAGCGCACGACGCTGCGCACCTCGCGGTCGTTGTCGCGGGTGAGCACCGTGCGCTTGTCGAACCAGTGGATCTCCAGGCCGTGACGCCGGCAGAGCAGCAGGAGATCCTCGACGCTCAGCGGGAAGCGTCGCTCGCCGACGCTCTCCGCCGAACGCTCCAGGTCGGGAAAGTCGTTGCGTGCCTTCTCCTGGTAGGAGCGGATCAGCAGGTGGGCGAACTGCCGTCCGCTGGTGCCGGTCTGGGACAGCAGTTCCGGGATGGCGGCCTCCAGCAGCTCGCGGGAGAAGAGGAACCCGGGTTCGAGCGGAATGCGGGCCGCGCCGCCTCGGTCCCCGCTCGGCGCCACCTCCACCTCGGGGTTCTCGTCGAGGAACCACCGCGGCTCTTTCTGAAACACCGTGGCCAGCAGCTCGAGCAGTCCGGCCGAGGGGATGCGCTGGCCGGTCTCGATCATGCTCAGGTAGGACACGGAGGGAGCGAGCTCGGCGTCGACCTGGATGCAGCGCGCCGAGACGTCCTGCAGCGTCAGGCCGTTGCGCTTGCGCAGGCTGCGGAATTTGGCGCCGAGGAAGTGGCTCTTGCGCAGCAGACCGGACATAAGCGTGATGTGAAATTTACACCGTGAAATTTCGACTGTGAAATTTCGCTTGCATCATAGCCTAGGATCCGCCCCATGAAAACCGCAACCCGATCCGCACCCCAGACCGGCCTCGCCCTGGCCATCCGCGCACCGGCACTGCCCGGCGCAGCCGGCGTGCTCGGCGAAACCGCCCTTGGCCTGCTGGCCCACCTGCACGAGCGCTTCGAACCTCGACGCCGGGAACTCCTGGCACGGCGGGTCGACCGCCAGGCAGCGCTCGATGCCGGCGAGTTGCCCGGCTTCCTCGCCGAGACCGCCGCCATCCGCAGCGCCGACTGGCGCGTGGCCCCGGTTCCGGCCGACCTGCAGGACCGGCGCGTGGAGATCACCGGGCCGGTCGATCGCAAGATGATGATCAACGCCCTGAACTCGCCGGCCAGGGCCTTCATGGCCGACTTCGAGGACTCCTGCGCGCCGACCTGGGAGAACATCGTCAACGGGCAGATCAACCTGCGCGATGCCGTCGACCGCAGCATCGCCTTCGAGGACCCGGCGAGCGGGCGCAGCTACCGGCTGAACGAGCGCACGGCCACGCTGATCGTGCGTCCGCGCGGCTGGCACCTGCCGGAGAA
>JADZBS010000112.1 GCA_020851975.1 Gammaproteobacteria bacterium
CGCCAGCGTGCCGATGACGTCGTCGGCCTCCACGCCGGCGACACGCAGCAGCGGCAGCCCGCTCGCCTCGACGGCGGCCACGAGCGGCTCGACCTGGGCGCGCAGTTCCTCGGGCATGGGCGGGCGGGGCGCCTTGTCGTCGGCGAAGAGTGCGTCGCGGACGGTGCGGCCCGGCGCGTCCATGACCACGGCGACCAGCGCCGGGGACTGCTCGCGCAGCAGCTTGTGCAGCATGTTGAGCACGCCGAGCACCGCACCCGTCGGCTCGCCGGAGCGGGTGGTCAGCGGCGGCAGCGCATTGAAGGCGCGGTAGAGATAGGAGGAGCCGTCGACGAGCAGGAGGCGGCGGGGCGTGGCCATCGCCGGATTATAGGTGTCGGCACTTGGCCGCCGCAGCCCACCTGACGTGGATCAAGTGAGCCCGGGGTGGCGGGCCTAGACTCGGGACGGCATGCCGGCGTGGTTGCCGTCATCGCCATCATCCGGGGGGGAGGACGCCATGTTCATCAATTTCTGGTACGTGGCCGCGAAGAGCGGCGAGGTCATCTTCGGCGCGGACCGGCCGCTCAAGGTGCAGATGCTCGGGCACCACTTCGCCCTGTGGCGCAACCGCAAGGGTGTCGTGCAGTGCATCAGCGACACCTGCAGCCATCGCGGCGGCGCGCTCGCCGACGGACGCATCCGCGGCGACTGCGTCGAGTGTCCGTACCACGGCTGGACCTTCGACGGCGCCGGCAACTGCGTGCGCCTGCCCTCGCTCGGGCCGAACGCCTCGATTCCGGGCCGCACGCGCGTGGATTCCTACCCGGTGCAGGAGAAGTACGGCTTCGTCCACGTGTTCCTCGGTGACCTGCCGGAGGCCGAGCGCCCGCCGATCATCGACATCCCGGAATACGACGACCCGGCCTGGCGCTTCATCCAGCTCTCCCTGGAGTGGAAGATCGACTACAAGCGCGCCATCGAGAACACCATGGACCCGGGCCACAACGAGTTCACGCACCCGACGCACGGTTTCCTCGGCGTGAAGGAGGACTACCGCGTCGAGGACTTCGAGCTGTCCGATGCCGCCTGGGGCACGGGCTTCTTTGCCAACATGCGGGCTCCGACGCTCGCCCAGCGCGACATGAACGAGGCAGCCGGCCGGACCGGCGACCAGTGGACCCGCAACGGTGCCGGCAACCACGGGCCGCACTGCACCTGGACCCACATCCACCCCTCCGACCGTGCGCAGATGCACGGTTACGCCTTCCACACGCCGGTCACCGAGAAGGTCGACCGCATCTACGTCATGTTCGGGCGCAACTTCCTGCTCGAATCGAAGTACGACCAGACCTTCGAGAACCGCGGCGTGTTCATCGCCGAGCAGGCTCGCTACGTGCTCGAGCCGCTGCACCCCAAGCTCACGCCGCCCGCCAACCAGCACGAATTCCTCGTGCCGGCCGACAAGTGCATCGCCCGCTACCGGGAGTACTGCCAGGAGTGGGAGCGGCGCGGCTGGCGCATCGACGTGAAGCGCCTGCGTGCCGACGAAGACACCGTCGCCTACGCCATCCCGAGCCCGTCGCGCCGCGCGCACAAGGGCTGGGTGCTGCCCGCCGTGCCGCTGGCGCCGGCAGGCGAGGCGGTGGCCGTCGCGAAGAAGGCCTGAGCGGCGCGGGCCGCTCAGTGACAGCGCGAGCAGCTGCGGACCTGGGCCAGCTGCTGCGCGCGTGTCGTCGCCGGGGCGGGCGGAAAGCTCTCGTCGTGGCAGGTGCTGCAGGTTTCGTTGCGCGCCAGGACCAGCCGGTGCAGCTGCGCGAAATGCCAGTACCCGGCACGCGGTGCGCCGATGCGCTCAGCGAGCTCTCGCGCATCGGCCGGGTCCGCGGCCGGCGGCAACACGGGTGGTGGCGCACCGGCGACCGGCGCGACATCGGCCGCGGCAGTGCGCCCGGCGATGCGCCCGATGAGGAGCGAGGGGCCGAGGAACGTCCCGGCACCGCCGTGGCTGCCGTTAATGCCGGCCACGCCCGTGGCCTCGCCCGCTGCGTACAGGCCGGGCACCGGCCGTTGCTGCTCGTCGAGCGCGCGCGCGTCGTGGTCGATGGCGATGCCGCCCATGCTCTTGCGCGTCATCGGGTGCAACTCGATGGCGTAGTAGGGCGGCGTGGCGAGCGGCGGCGGCAGCCGGCCCGCCACGTTGGGGCCGAAGCGGGCGAAGTCCGCATCGCGGCCCTGGGCGAGTGACTCGTTGTAGCGCGCGACCGTGGCGGCGAATGCTGCCGGCGGCAGCCCGGCTGCGCCTGCCCGCGCCTCGAGGCTGTCGGCCTGCTTCACCAGGGCCGGGTCGGGCATGATCTCGGCGGCGATGGTGCGCGCGTCGAGCCACGGCCCGCCGCGAATCATGAGCTGGCTGCGGCTGGCGGCGTCGAACACCAGCCAGTAGCTCGGCGGCGAGCGCGACAGGACCAGCGACTCGATCGCCTTCGACGGTGCCGCCTCGTTGACGAAGCGCCGGCCGGCCTGATCCACCATGATCGCGGCGGCGTTCTGCACCAGCAGGCCGCGGCGGCCGGTCGGGTCGCGCGGGTTGCGCATGCCGGTCACGTAGACGAGCTGGCGATCGAGGCGCGTGAGCGCCGCGCCGGCTGCCGTGGCGAGCGCCAGCCCGCCGCCGGTGGCGAACTCGCCGGAGCCGACGTACAGCGGCTGCGGCACGGCCTGCCCGGTGGGCCAGTGCGTGCGCACCAGCTGGTCGTTGCTCTCGAAGCCGCCGGTGGCGATGACCACGGCCGGGGCCCGCAGCGTGAGCATGCGTCCGCTGCGCAGGTCGCGCGCCACCACGCCGGTCACGCGACCGCGCCCGAGCAGCAGGCGCGTGGCTTCGTGATTCCAGGCGAAGGCGATCGGCTCGCGCCCGAGCGCCTCGCGCAGCATCGGCAGCACCGCGCTCGCCGCCGCCCCGCGCGGGAAGTGGAACCGCGGCACCGAGTCCTCGGCGCTCGGCAGGATCATCGCGAACGTGACGCCCCTGGCCACGAGCCAGTCGTGGACCTCGCGCCGCGACCCTTCGACATAGCGGCGCACCCACCAGGGATCGGCGTTCTCGCCCCAGGCGAGGATGTCGCGGATGGCGACCTCGGGATCGTCGTGGTAGCCCTTCTGCGCCTGCAACGGCGTGCCGACCAGCGAAAAGCCCCCGGCGAGGACCGCGTGGCCGCCGCCCACCGAGTTGGCGTCGAGCACGACCACGCGCGCGCCGGCATCGGCCGCTTCCAGCGCCGCCGCTAGCCCGGCGATGCCGGCACCGACGACGATCAGGTCGGCATCGCGCTGCGCGCCGGGCCATGTCGTGCAGGCGCCGGCGAGCAGTGCCAGCGCGCAGGCGAGGAACGTGCGCCGCACCGGTGCGGCGTGCCGGGTGGCTTCCACGGTGGCGACCGGTTCGCCGCTTGGGTCGCAGCCGCTCAGCGCTTGCCCTTGTAGTGTTCCGGCCCGATGCCGAGCGGCGTGATGTCCATGACGTGCGTGTAGAGATCGCTCATGAACCGCTCGCCGAGGCTGCGCGTGAACAGCATCTTCGTCCCGTCCGGGGAGATCGAGGCCAGACCGTCGAAGCTCGCGTTCCAGGTGAGCCGCTCGGGTTCGGCGCCGAATTTCTCCATGTCGAACAGGAAGATCTCCCAGTTGTTCTTCTCGATCACGCGCACGGCGATGAAGTGCCGGCCGTCGGGGGCCGGATAGCTGCCCCAGTTCATCCCCGTGTCCGGCGGCGTGCGCGGCGTGAGCTGCGTGCCGTCGTGGCGGATGGTGAATACCGTCATCGGAGTGGGCCGGATCTTGCCGTACTCCTCGTACTTCCAGGCCCGGAACATCACCGTCTCGCTGTCCGGCAGGTACATCGGCCGGCCCTCGTCCCAGTCCTTCGTGAAGGTGATCTGCTCCTCGCCGGTGCCGTCGGCGCGCATGCGCCACAGGTCCATGTTGCCGTTGGTCTGGCGGCCGAAGACGATCCACTGCCCGTTCGGCGACACCGAGATCTCGGCGTCGTACCAGGCATTGTTCGTCAGGCGCCGCACGTTGCCGCCGCTCGCGTCGGACAGGTAGAGCTCGGCGCCCTGCGGGTAGTCACGCGGGTCGGACCAGTTGCCGAGCGGCTTGTCGAGGTTGTCGCGGATCGAGGTCCAGGCCACCGTCTTCATGTCCGGGAAGAAGTACGAGCAGGCATCCTGGCCGATGGTATTGATGCGCCGGATGTCGGTGCCCTGGTCGGTGAACGTCCAGGTCAGTGCGCCGCCCGAGGCGCCCTCCCTGGACTGGTAGGCCTGCGGGTCCTGCACCTGGGCGATGACGTGCCGGTTGTCGGTGGCGTAGTACGCCTCGGCGGCCTCCGGAATGTTCGGGATCTTGTAGACCTTGAGTTTGCGCGGGCCCTCCTCGGTCACCGGCACGCCGGGCGGCGCCTCGGCGGCCAAGGCGGGTGCGCCGAGCATGGCGGCGGCGAGGATGGCGGTGAGCAGCGGCTGGACAGCGTGGCGCATGGCGGGATCCCCCTGCGGATCGGTGAGCGTGGATCAATAGACCGGATGGGCCGGCGCGTCAACGGACAGGATGTCGCGGTGCAGCTCTCTTGTGAGGAGAACAATTGCCGCATGCCGGTTCATGACTGCCAACCTCACTGATTTTCTCCGGGGTGCGCATCAGCGGCGCTCCGCCGGGCCGGGCGTCGGGGGTATGCGCGGCTGTTCCTGCTCCTCATCGGGCGTCGTGGCTGGCGCCTCTGTCGCGGGCGGCTCGGGCGGGGGGAGATAGAGGTCACCCTTCAGCCCGCAGCCGGCGAGCGCGGGGATGGCCAGGACGGCGATGAGCAGCAGGCGCATGCGGGGATTATACGCAGCCGGCCGGCTCGCCCATCAGGCCCGGGCAGTCGCTCGCGCCGCTATTTCATCTCCCGCCCGATGCGCTGGTACGCCTCGCGGAAGCTGATGCCTTCCTCCAGGACGAGGCGGTTGGCGCGGCCGGCGGCGTAGATGCCGGCGTCGAGCCGGATGTTTTCCGGGCGGAATTCAATGCCGCCCAGCAGGTGGGCCATGACGGCGCAGCTCTCGGCGGTGACGTCGATGGCACGGAACAGCGGGCCCTTCATGCGCTGCAGGTCGCGCTGGTAGCCGGAGGGCAGCTTGGCGGGCAGCGCCAGGATCTCGGCCAGCGCGCCCTGCAGCGTCGCCGTGGCGCCGCGCACCAGCTCGAGGACGTCGGGGTTGCGCTTCTGCGGCATGATCGAGGAGCCCGTGGTCATGCTGGCTGGCAGGCGCACGAAGGCGAACTCCTGCGTATAGAAGAGGAGCAGGTCGGCGGCGAGCCGGCCGAGGTCCTGCATCAGCAGGCACAGTTCGAACACCAGCGTCGCCTCGGCCTTGCCGCGCGAGATCTGCACCGCGGTCACCGGCTCGTGCACGGCGTCGAAGCCGAGCAGCCGGCGCGTGGACTCGCGGTCGATGGGCAGGCCGGGCACGCCGTAGCCGGCTGCGCTGCCGAGCGGGTTGCGGCTGAGGCGCCGGCGCGTGGCGCCGATGCCCTCGGCATCGTCGCGGATCTCGGCGGCGAAGCCGCCCGCCCACAGCGGCACCGAACTGGGCATGGCCTGCTGCATGTGGGTGTAGCCGGGCAGCGCGGTGTCGGCCTCGCGGGTGCCGAGCGCGGTGAGCGCGTCGGCCACCCCGAGGGCGGCCCGCTGCAGGTCGCCGGCGGCGTCGAGCAGGTACAGGCGCAACGCGGTGAGCAGCTGGTCGTTGCGCGAGCGGCCGAGGTGCACGCGCCGGCCCGCTTCGCCGATCCGCTCGGTGAGGCGCCGTTCGAGCGCCGTGTGGGCGTCCTCGTCGTCGAGGCCGATGCGCCATTCGCCGGCGGCGTGGGCGACGGCGAGCGCCTCGAGGCCGGTGCAGATGGCGTCGAAGTCCTGGTCCGTCAGCAGCTTCTGCTGGTGGAGCATGGTGGCGTGCGCGATCGAGCCGCGCACGTCGTAGGGCACGAGCCGCGCGTCGAGGGCGTGGTCCTCGCCTGCCGTGTAGCGCAGCACCCGTGCGTCGAGGGCGTCGCCTTTGTCCCAGAGTCGGGTCATGGGGTGGTTTCTCCGGTCGGTGAGGCCTGGGTCGCGAAGGGTGTGGCTCCCGCGGTGGTGATCCGTCAGGTCGCCGGGGACTTCTCCTCGCTGGAGAGGGTGTTGATGTTCTCGACCACGAGCGTGCCCGTGCCTTCGTTGGTGAAGATCTCGAGCAGCAGGCTGTCGGGCACCTTGTAGGAAATCACGTGCCCCCGCGACACGCCGCCGCGGATCGCCGCCTCGATGGCGCGGGCCTTGGGCAGCATGCCGTCGGCGAGCGCGCCGGCCTGCTCGAGCCGCTTCAGGCCGGCCAGGTCCACGTACGAGATCAGCGAAGCCGGGTTGTGGCGATCCTCGAGGATGCCCGGCGCCCCGGTGGTGAGCACGAGCTTCGCGGCGCCGAGTTCGGCGGCCAGTGCCGCGGCCACCGTGTCGGCGTTGATGTTGAGCAGCGTGCCGGCGGCGTCGGCGGAGAGCGGGCTCACCACCGGCAGGAGGCCGTTCTCGAGCTGCGTGGCGAGCACGCTGGCGTCGATCTGCTCGATGTCGCCGACGAAGCCGTAGTCGACCGGCTGCGTCTGGCCGGCGATGCGCACCGGGGCGCGCCTGCGGGCGCGCACCAGGCCGGCATCGACGCCGGAAATACCGATCGCCGGCAGCTCGAGCTGCCGGCAGGCGGCGACGATCTGGGTGTTGATCTGGCCGTTGAGGACCATGGTCGCCACGGCCAGCGTGCGCTCGTCGGTGACGCGACGGCCCTCGACCATGCGGGTCTCCACGCCCAGCGACTCGGCGAGCTGCGTGTTCTGCGGCCCCCCGCCGTGGACCAGCACGGTGCGGATGCCGACCTGGTGCAGGATCGCCACTTGCTCGATCAGCGCGCGCGTGCTCGCGGGATCGGCGAACACCTCGCCGCCCGCCTTGATGACGAAGGTCTTGCGCCGGTACAGCCGCACGTAGGGCGCTGCGTGGCGCAGGGCGGCGACGACGATGTCCCTGTTGGATGGATTCTGCGACATGGTGTTCAGGCTCCCGGTCCCATCATCTGGTAGAGCACGGCCATCTGGCCCCACATGCGGTTCTCGGCCTCGTGGATGACGACGCTGCGCGTGCCGTCGAGCACGCGGTCGGTGACGGCCACGCCGCGGCGCACCGGCAGGCAGTGCATGAAGCGGCAGTCCGGCCGCGTGGTCGCGAACCACGGGTCGTCGACGCGCCAGTCCTGCAGTTCCTCGCGCAGCTTCGCATCCGCGACGCGATCACCGTAGTGGCGCGTGGAGGACCACTCCTTGGCGTAGATCACGTGCGCGCCTTCGAGTGCCTCGCGCCGGTCATTGGTCTCGCGCAGCGAGCCGCCCGAGAGATCGGCGGCGCGGCGCGCCTTGTCCATGACCTGCGGGGGCAGCTCGAAGCCGTCCGGGCGCACCACGGTGACGTCCATGCCGCGCATCGCCGCCATGTGCAGCGTGGCCGAGGGCACGGCGAGCGGCAGCGCCTTCGGGTGCCAGGCCCAGGAGAGCACGAACTTGCCGCCGTGGCGCGGAATGGCGAGCTCGTCCATGGTCTTCCAGTCGGCGAGGCTCTGGCAGGGGTGCTGGATCGCCGACTCCATGTTGATGAGCGGCTTCTTCACCAGCGCGCGCATGGCCTTGTATTCCTTGTCGGCGAGATCGTCGGCGAGGCTCGTGCGATTGGCGAACACGCGGATGCCGACCGCATCGCCGTAGGAGGCGATCACCGGCACGCCCTCGCGCATGTGTTCGGCGGCCGCCCCGTCCATGACGATGCCGGAGCGCGTCTCCAGGCCGTGGATCGACATCTCCGGCGAGAACACGAAGGAGCCGCCGCCGAGCCGCACCATGGCGGCCTGGAAGGAGGACAGCGTGCGCAGCGACGGCGACAGGAACAGCAGCGCCAGCACCCTGCCGGCGAGCGCCTGCGGCTCGGGGTGCCGTTGCAGGCGCGTGGCGAGCGCGAGCAGGGCCTCGACCTCCTCGATGCGGAAGTCGGCGAGATCGTTGAATTCCTTCAGTGCCATGGACTTGTCTTCCTCGGTCAGCGAATGTCGGCGAGCGCGTTCAGCAGCTCGTGTACGTGGTGGCGTTCGAGCACCAGGGGCGGCAGCAGGCGCATCACCTGCGGATCGGCGCTGGTACCGACCAGGATCCCGCGCTTCAGCAGTTCCTGCAGCATCTCGCGGGCCGGCCGCCGGCAGCGCAGGCCGAGCAGGAAGCCCTTGCCCTGCACGGCCTCGACCGGCCCGAGCGGCATGGCTTCGATGATCTCCTGCGACAGGGCGCGCACGTTGTCGATGAGCCGGTCGCGGCCGATGACCTCGATCACCGTGGACATGAGCGCACTGGCGAGCGGCCCGCCGCCGAAGGTGGTGCCGAGGTCACCGGGCTTCAGGCCGGCGGCGATGCGGTCGGTGACCAGCAGCGCGCTGCACGGGAAGCCGGCGCCGAGCGCCTTGGCGACCGTGAGCATGTCGGGCGTGACGCCGGCGAGTTCGATGGCGAAGGGCGCGCCGCAGCGGCCCATGCCGCTCTGGATCTCGTCGGCGATGAGCAGTGCCCCGGCCTGTTCGCAGGCGGCGGCCACCGCCTGCACGAAGGCCGGATCGAGGTCGAAGGCGCCGGCCTGGCCCTGCACCGGCTCGAGGATCACGCCAGCCACGGTGTCGTCGATGAGCCGGCCGGCGGCGGCGATGTCGTTGCGCGGGATGAATCCGACGTCGAAGGGCGTGCGCGGGAAGCCGTACCACTTGCCCACGGCCGACCAGGTGACGGCTGCCGCAGCCGCGGTGCGGCCGTGGAAGCCGTGCTCGATGGCGAGGATGCGCCCGCGGCCGGTGACGCGGCAGGCGAGGCGCAGCGCGTTCTCGTTCGCCTCCGCGCCGCTGTTGCCGAAGAACACGTGGCCGAGGCCGGCCGGGGCGAACGCCGCCAGCCGGCGCGCGGCCTCCTCGCGCACCTCGAGCGCCACCGCGTTGCTCTGGAAGAAGAGCCGGCGGCCCTGTGTCTCCAGGGCGCGCACGATGTCCGGGTGGGCGTAGCCGAGACCGGCCACGGCGTGGCCGCCGTAGAAGTCGATGATGCGCCGGCCTTCGCCGTGGAGGTACACGCCCTCGGCCGACTCGGGTCGGAACGGCAGGTAGGGGTAGACGTCGAGCAGGTGGCTCGCTGCGGGCAGGCCGGCGCTCCGGGGTGTGGCGTTCATCGGTGCGTCCTCACGCCCAGCCCAGGGCCGGCGCGGTGAGGCCGGTGTCCTCGGCCAGGCCGAGCTTGCGGTTCAGCCACTGGATTGCGCCGCCCGCGGCGCCCTTGACGAGGTTGTCCTCGACCACCATCACGGCGACGCTGCCGGCGTCCACGCTCACGCCGATCTGGGCGTAGTTGCTGCCGACGATGTCCTTCACGCGCGGCATGCCGTCGACGACGCTGACGAACCGGGCGCCGGCATAGAAAGTGCGCAGTGCCTCGCGCAGGGCCTCGGCGCCGGCCGGTTCGCGCAGCGTGGCCTGCACGGTCATGTGGATGCCGCGCGCGAACGGCCCGGAGTGCGGCACGAAGTGCAGCCGCGGCCGCTGCCCGGTCAGTTGCTCGCACAGGCCGGCCACCTCCGGCGCGTGGCGGTGGGCCAGCGGCTGGTAGGCAAAAAGGTTGGCGTGCCGTTCCGGATGGTGCGTGGTGGCGATCGGCGAGCGGCCGGCGCCCGTGCTGCCGGTGATGCCGGTCGCGAAGAAATCCGGGCCGGCGATCCCGAGTTTCAGCAGCGGCACGGCGGCGAGCAGCATCGCGGTGGCGAAGCAGCCGGGGTGGGCGATGTGCGGCCGGTCGGTGTGCGCCAGGTGCTCGGGCACGGCGCAGGCGAACGCTTCGAGCAACTGCGGCGCTCCGTGCGGGTGCTTGTACACCGCCTCGTAGGCGCCGGCGCTCGCGAAGCGGAAGTCCGCCGAGACGTCGACCACGGTGAGCGCCGTGCCGCGTTCGCGGGCCCAGCCGATGAAGCCGGCGAGGAGTGGTGCGCTCGCTCCGTGCGGGGCGGCGGAGAGTAGCGCGAGCCGCCCCGTGCCGAAGTGTTCGAGGATCGCCTCGCGCGGCTGGAACTTCAGGTCGCCCAGGCCCGCGCGCAGGTGCGGGAAGGCGCCGACCACGTTCGCGCCGGCCTGGCTCTCCGACATCACGCCGGCCAGCGTGAGCCCGGGATGGCCGAGCACCAGGCGCAGCAGTTCACCGGCGACGTAGCCGCTGCCGCCGAGGACGACGGTGGGCACGGCGTTGACGGTGGCGGCGCTCATGCGTTTACCGGGAAGCCGAGCGTACGCGCCACGGCGTTGCCGAGTTCGACCGCGTCCGTCACCGCATTGATGGCCGGCACCCCGGTGCGCTCGCGGATGATGTCGCGGCCGACCTGGTTGTCGGTCGAGGGTCCGGTGACGATCTTCGGGTCGATGTCGAACTCGCGGCGCAGCAGCTCGACGCCACCCCAGGCCGCGACCGGGTCGTTGGCCGAAAGCACCACGCAGCTCAGCGCGGCACGGATGTCGGGCTGGCGCAGGATCGCCTCCACGCCATAGGCGCCGAGGATGCCGTCGCCGAGCTCGAAGACGATCACGTCGGGCCGGTTGGCGGCGAGCCGCGTGAGCATGGTCCGCGTCACCGCCGGGCCGGTCTTCGCCGTGGTGCAGACCACGCCGAAGTCCGTGAAGATCATGGTCTGGCGCGCGCCGGCGTCCTCCATGGCGAGGATGTCCCGGCGCAGCGCCACGCCGGTCGACTTGAAGGCGTCGACGGTGAAGCCGAGATGGCGCAGGCGGCTGACGATGGCGCAGGCCGCCGCCGTCTTGCCGGCGTTCATGCAGGTGCCGGCGAGCGCGACCACCGGCACACCCTGGGTGTCGAGCGCTGCGGCGAAGTCGAGCCGCTCGGCGCCGGCACGGGCCGGCACGCCGATGCGTTCACCGAGGTAGGGGAAGTCGAGCACGGCGCCGAGCACGCGCGCCTCGAACGGCGGGCCGAAGCTCGCGTTGATCGAGTCGCACACGCCGATCACGCCGCCCATGTTGAGGACCTGCAGCACGTCGCCCGGCACGACCTGCTCCGGCAGGTGGCCGGAGTAGCCGAACAGGGCCTTGCGATGGCCGAGCGCGCCGACGATGACGTCGCCGCGCTTGACCTGTGCCTGCCGGCCGCTGGTGAGCTCGAGCGTGTTGTAGGTGCCCGTGTTGTTGAGGATCTCCACGGCGATCAGCACCCCTTCCTCGCAGGGGATGTCGGCGCCGACCCGCAGCTCGCGCGAGAGCTGCGCGTGCTGGGCCACCGAGCCGATCTTGTCGGCGATGACGGTCTTCACGACGCGCTGCCCTTGCCGGCGGCCCGCGTCTGCAGGATGCCGGGCCGCGACAGGATGCGCGAGTAGCCGAGCGCGTCGCCCGGGGTCCATTCGCCCGCCTTCTCGCCGTACACGCCGCGGGTGGCGGCCATCAGCGAGTGCGCCGAGACCACGCCCTCGACGAACAGGTTGCCCGGCCGCAGCATCACCCGCACCTCGCCGGTGACGCGCTGCTGCGAGGAGGTGAGCAGCGCCTCGATGTCGCGGCACACCGGGTCGAGCTGCTTGCCCTCGTGGATGAAATCGCCGTACTGGGCAGCCACCTGGTCCTTGATGCGCTGCTGCGGGCCGGAGAGCACGAGCTTCTCCAGTTCCCGGTGGGCGACGAGCAGCACCTCGGCCGCGGGCGCTTCGAACGCAACCCGGCCCTTGGTGCCGAGCACGGTGTCGCCGAGATGGACGCCACGGCCGATGGCGTAGGGGCCGGCGAGCTTCTCCAGCGCCTCGATCAGGCGCACCGGGTCCATCGGCTCGCCGTCGATCGCGGTCGGCACGCCCTGCGTGAAGGCGATCGTGTGGCGGCTGGCCGGCAGGTTCTTCTCGAAGGCGTTGGCCGAGAGCACCCAGGCGCTCTCCGGGATGGATTCCTTCGAGTCGAGCGTCTCGCGCCCGCCGATGGTCACGCCCCAGAGGCCGCGGTTGATGGAATAGGCCGAGCCGCGCACCGGCACCGGGAAGCCACGCTCCTCGAGGTACTTCTGCTGCTCGGTGCGCACGAAGGCCTGGTCGCGCACCGGCGCGAGCACTTCGAGTCCCGGCGCGAGCGTGCGCAGTGCCACTTCGAAGCGCACCTGGTCGTTGCCGGCCGCCGTGCAGCCGTGGGCCACGGTGGCGCTGCCGCGGGCGCGGGCGAGCTCGGCGAGGAGCGTTGCCTGGATGCCGCGTTCGGCGCCGACGCAGAGCGGATAGAGGTGGCCGCGACGCACGTTGCCGAACACGAGGTACTTCAGGACCCGGTCGAAGAACACCTGGCGGGCCTCGACCAGGATGTGTTCCTGGGCGCCGAGCGCCTTCGCCCGCTGCTCGAGGTCGCGGGCGGCTGCCGCGTCGATGCCGCCGGTGTCGATCGTCACGGTGACGACCGGGCGGCCGTAATGCTCCTTCATCCACGGGACGCAGAACGAGGTGTCGAGTCCACCGGAGAAGCCGAGGACGATGGGGGATGTGCTGGCCTGGGTCGTCATGAAGGTCGGTCCTTGCAGTATCGGTCGGGCGGCAGGGCCGTCAGGCCCCTTCGCGGTTCAACAGGGCGCGCAGCCGCACCAGCAGCCGGCGCTGGTCGCCACCCCCGCGGGTGGCGACGAAGATGGTGTCGTCGCCGGACACGGTGCCGACGATCTCGCCCCAGCCGCTGCGGTCGAGGTACAGCGCCACGCGCTGGGCCGCGCCCTCCACGGTTTTCACCACCGTGAGGTTGCCACCGGCGGTGCGCACGTCGCGCAGCAGTTCGGCCACCACGGCGGCGTCGCGGTCGGCCTCCGGGTCCGGCTGCTCGAGCGGCTGGTAGCCGGTGTCGAGCTTGGTGATGCCGAGCTGCTGCAGGTCCCGGCTCACGCTCGACTGCGTCACGCGGATGCCGCGCTCCCTGAGCAGCCGCACCAGCTCGCTCTGGCGCGCGACCCGGCGGTTGCGCAGGATCGTGAGGATCGCCTTCTGGCGCTTCTCCATCGATTCGGTGGCGACAGGCATGCCCGGCTCATGCGCATAAGCGAAAATGGATGCGCATAATATGCATTTGCGTCCGAAAGTCAATACCCGCGTCCGGCTGCTGGTATTCTTGCCGGCCGATCGGTTTTGGTTGGCGTCGTTGCTCCGGACAACCGGCAGGAGAGGTGTGTCATGGCTGAGGTCGACGTGACGTTCAATCGGGCGATGAAGTTCTGGTGGAGCCTGACCTGGCGAACCTGGGTACTGATGCTGCCGGTCATGGCGCTGCTGAACGTGGTCGTGTTCTGGGCACTGCTCGGCAACACCGCGATGCGCAGCGGCGGGTCGCCGGACCCCGCGGCCGTCGTCGGTGCGATGGCGACGGTCGCGCCGGCCTACCTGGTGGGGCTCCTGCTCTCCGTGGTGGCCATGGTGTGGGCCACGCGCTGGACCCTGCGCACCCGATGGAGCGACTTCCGTGTGCAGCTGGTTGCGCCGGAGGTGTCTGCGTGACCTCGATGCTCTACAAGCAACCCGTCCTCGGCCTCGTCGCCTTCGGCGTGGCGTTTCTCAGCCAGTGGATCGGCCACAGCCTCGTCTGCCTGGCCCATCCGCCCGCGCGAGCGCGCCGGCCGGATGTGACCGAATCCGCCGCCGCCTGAGACGGCGGTCATCGTCGGGCACCCCCGGCGCGGGAACCTGTCGCCGGCCGGGCCGGTCACAGCATCAGACTTCGCCCGGGGGCGAAGTCCATTCCATCGCAAGAGGGGAACAACCCGTGAAACCATGCAAACCCGGACGCGCTCTGGCCGCCATCGCCGGCAGCCTGCTCGTGCTCGGGATGGCCGATACCGCCCGCGCTGACCATCGCACCAGTGTCGACATCACCATCGCCACGCCGGGGGGCTACACGCGCTTTGCCACCGGTCCGCGATATCCCTACGGCTATGGCCCGCCCGGCTACTACGCCTGGAGTCCGCCGCCGGTGCCCGTGTACTGGGGCTACTACCCGCCGCCGGCCTATGGCCACGACCGCCACGACCATCGCTACGACCATCGTGACGACCACCGCCATGACTACGACCGCCGGCCGCGTCACCACCACGACCGTGATCACGACCGCGGCCGCCACGGCAACCGGCACCGCCACGACGACTGACGCCAGCCATCTCCGGCCGGCGCCGGTCAGCCGATCCTGAACCGTTCGTGCACGGTCCCGGCCGGCGCGCCGTCGGCATCGTAGCGGCGTTCGACGAACTCGCAGCCGCCACCGGCATCGACGAGCACCACGGTGCTGGCGCGCGTGCCGTAGTCCGTGCCGACGATGAACGGTGCGTGGGCAGTGCCCGGCGTCCCGCCCGGTGACAGGCCCACCGGGCCACGTCGGACGAGCGCATCGAGCCATGCCGCCGGGTCCGGATGGGTGCCGGCGAGCACCGCGCTGGCGGCGTCGCGCAGGTAGGCGACTTTCGGCGCCGGATCCTCGGGCGGCGAGTTGCCGATGACCGTGATGCCAGGCGGCAACGTCCATCGCGCCCGATGATTGCCGTTCGGCGAGCGCAGTGCGCGCACCTGCACCGGCGTGCCGAGCACGAGGCAGAACCCCGCGTAGCGCTCGGCGGCAACCGACACGGCATCGAGGTAGCGCCCACCCGGCCGGTTGCCCGTCACGAAGTCGCGCACGAGCTGCCCGCGGCTGGCCGTCCGTGTCGGGCCGGGTGGCCGGCGCGGGTCGTTGACGACCACGGCAAAGCGTCCGTTGCGGCCGATCGCGAGCCAGCTGCCGCCGGCGACGAGGTCGCGCCCGCCGAGCACGTCCGCCGCTTCGTCCCACCAGGCCGCTGCTGCCGACGGCCGCACGTGGAATTCGTCGCGGTTGCCGGCGATGACCAGCGGGTAGTCCGGGTGGGCTCGCCAGGCGATGGCAACCAGGCACATGGCTCAGCGCTGCTCGGGTGTGGCCCCGGCCGGGCGCAGGAAGGCACCGTCGTGGCCGAGCGTGGCGAGACCGGGCCCCGGCACGGCGTCGAACCAGGCCTCGATGAGCCGGAAGGCGACGGAAGCGCGTGGCGGCAGCACGACGGCGCCGGCGGCGAGATCTTCGCGCGTGAACCACCGCGCCTCGGCGAGCTCGGCGTCGTTCGTGCGGATGGCATCGCTCGCGGCCATGGCGTGAAAGCCGATCATGAGCGAGGCGGGGAATGGCCAGGGCTGCGAGGCCTGGTAACTGCATTCGCCGACCTGGATGTCGGATTCCTCGGCGACCTCGCGGCGCACGGCGTCTTCGAGCGACTCGCCGGGCTCGACGAAACCGGCGATGGTGGAGAAGCGTTGCGCCGGCCAACTGGCCTGCCTGCCGAGCAGGCAGTGCCGGTCGCGGTGCACGAGCACGATGATCGCCGGGTCGAGACGCGGAAAACTGCGCTGTCCGCAGCCCGGGTTGCTGCACGCGAGCACGAAGCCGCCGTCCTCCACCTGGTTCACGCCGCCGCAGGCGCCGCAGTGCCGGTGCTGGCGGTGCCAGTTCACCATGGCCCGCGCATAGACGAGGAGTCCGGCATCAGGCTCCGCAACGCGGCCGATCAGCTCGCGCAGCCCGCCGAACTCGCCGGGTATCGCGGGTGGCTCCGGTCCGGCGAGGGCGATGGCAAACAACGGCCGGCCCTCTTCGAGACCGAGGAAGATGCCCTGCGGCGGCAGGAGAGCGCCGAGGTCGGCGCGTGTCAGGCGCGCGGCCGCGGCGTCATGGATCAGGCAGCGCGCATCCCACACCGGCAGGAAGCGGGCCGCGCTGTCCTGCCAGGCTGCCGCGAGCGCGGCGCTGTCGCGGCGCAGGGCGGCGGCGCGGTCGATGCGGGTGCCGGAGAAATGGGTCGGTGGGAGGGGCATGGCTGCGGGTGCCGGGTCAGGCGCGAGCACCCGGGCGCTGGTCTTTCATCTCGCAGAACGGGCAGTGCCGGTAGTCGAGCGCATAGGCGTCCTGGACGTAATGCCCGCCGCAGAGTGCGCAGGTGGCGAAATACAGTTCGCGGCTGTCCACGAGCGACTGGTACAGATTCCACGCCCACTCGAACGACAGCCGCGGTTCCGGATGCAGGTCGCGATAGGCCTCGAACGCCTGGCACAGGCGCTGGCCGAGCGCGATGCGGTCGGCCCCGGCCACGCGTTCCAGGCGGCCCTCGCGGCCGAGTTCACCGGCGTGGCAGAGCAGGAACAGGCCGGCGAGCACGGTGGCTTCCAGCTGGCGCGGTGCGGAACTGACGAACTGCGCGATGCGCCGGGGCGACTTGCCGCGCTGTCGACGCACCGTCGTCGCGCCGGCAGCCTTGAAGTAGGCGCCGTAGATCTTGCGGATGCGGTCTTCGCTGAGACCCGTGCAGGCGCGGATGGTACCGGTGCGGGCCTCGTGCCGGATCATGCGTACCGCGAGATCGAACCGGTCGAGTTCGGCCGCATAGCGATGGTCGGTGACACGCATCGCGAATTCCTCCGAGTTGTGAAATTTCGCTCTAAATGACCTTTTATTGACGTTTTCATGCCATATGTGGGAAAAATTTCCCACATACGGCATCTATAGTACTCGCAGTCTCCCGGGAAGCGAGGAGGGTCCAAATGCGATGTGAAGCGCCGGATTCGCACTTCTTCGCCGAGTTGCGGGACCTCAACCTGGCATTCCTGTCGCTGGCGGTGGCCGGCCGACAGGTCACTCACGGACCGGTGTTCGGTCTCGACGGCGTGGTGCTCGAAGGGCTGGCGCGACTCGGTCCGGCGCAGCTCGAGACCGTGGCGCTGGTGCCCTGCCTGCTCGTAGCCTTCACGACGCACGCGGGACGCGCCGTCCTGCGGACGGCGGAGCCCTCGCCCGTGGCCGACCGCGCCTGGCTCGAGCAGGCGCGGCTGTTCACCGCCGGGCTCCTGACCTACCTGCGCCAGGCGGTGCACCACGACCCGCTGCGCGCGGCCCTGTGCGTCGGCCGTGCCGGCTGGCTGCCGGTGCCGGAGGCACGCGGCCGCGACATCCGGGCCGAGGCCGATGGCGCGATGCGACACCTCGAGGCGCGCTTCCGCGCCTGCGACCGGTTCTGGCCCGACCTGGTGCGCGCAGCCCGCGACGGGCACCCGGAGCGGCTGAAGCTCGCGCGGCTCACCGCCATCCAGCTCGCCACGGTGGAGACCCGGAGCGTCCCTCCGGGCGCCATCGTGGCGTCGCCGCCGGCGCTGGCCCTCGTGCGCTAGGGCGCCGGGCCGGTGGCCGGACTGCGGCGCCCCATGCACAATGGCGCGCCATGCTGGCGCTGCAGGTACGCGATCTCGTCAAGACCTACCCGAACGGTGTGCAGGCGCTGCGCGGCCTCGACCTCGACGTGCCGCAGGGCGAGTTCTTCGCACTGCTCGGGCCGAACGGGGCCGGCAAGACCACGCTGATCGGCATCATCACCTCGCTGGTGAACAAGACTGCCGGCGAGGTGCGGGTCTTCGGCCACGATCTCGGGCGCGAGGCCGCAGCGGCGCGCGCCTGCGTTGGCGTGGTGCCCCAGGAGATCAACATCAACTACTGGGACTCGGTGCAGAACATCGTCACCACCCAGGCCGGTTTCTACGGCATGACACCGCGGCGGGCGCGCTCGCGCGCCGAGACCTGCCTGCGCCGGCTGCAGCTCTGGGACCGGCGGCGTGACAGCGGCCGCAGCCTGTCGGGCGGCATGAAAAGACGGCTGATGATCGCCCGCGCGCTGGTGCACGAACCCCGGCTGCTGATCCTCGACGAGCCCACCGCCGGCGTGGACATCGAGATCCGCCGCTCGATGTGGGACCTGCTGCGGGAACTCAACGAGGCCGGCACCACGATCATCCTCACCACGCACTATCTCGAGGAAGCCGAGTGCCTGTGCCGGCACGTGGCCATCATCGACCACGGCCGGATCGTGGAGCGCGACGCCATGGCGCGCGTGCTGCGCAAGCTGCACGCCGAGACCTTTGTCCTGAACCTGCGCGAGGTCGTGACGGCCGCCCCGGCGCTTCCCGGCTACGACGTGCGACACCTCGACGACCACCAGCTCGAGGTGGAGGTCACCAAGGACCAGGATCTCAACGGCGTGTTCGCCGCTCTCTCCGCGGCAGGACTGCACGTGATCAGCATGCGCAACAAGGCCAACCGCCTCGAGGAGCTGTTCATGCGCCTCACCGCGCGCGAGGGCGCCACGCGCGCCGTGGAGGAGGCGTGAGCCTGCGCACCCAGGTTGTCGCGCTCCACACGCTGGTGCGCAAGGAGTACACGCGCGTCTTTCGCATCTGGGTGCAGACGCTGGTGCCACCGGCGGTCACCACGGCCCTCTATTTCCTCATCTTCGGCAACGTCATCGGCCGGCGCATCGGCCCGATGGACGGCTTCGACTACGCGCAGTTCATCGCGCCCGGGCTGATCATGATGCAGGTGATCACCAACGCCTACGGCAACGTGGTTTCCTCCTTCTTCTCGGCCAAGATGCAGCGCCATCTCGAGGAGCTGCTGGTGGCGCCGATGGCCACCTGGACCATCGTGCTCGGCTACACGGTTGGCGGCGTGCTGCGGGGCCTCGGCGTGGCCACCGCCGTGACGGCCGTGGCGCTGGTATTCACGCGCCTGCACATCACCCACGTGCTGGTGACGTTCTCGGTGATCGTGCTCACCGCCTTCGTGTTCTCGCTCGGCGGGCTCATCAACGCCATCCTCGCCACCAACTTCGATGACGTCTCGATCGTGCCCGCCTTCGTGCTGACGCCACTGAGTTACCTCGGCGGCGTGTTCTACTCCATCGATCTGCTGCCGGAGTTCGCCCGGCGGCTGTCGCTCGCCAACCCGATCCTCTACATGGTCAATGCCTTCCGCTACGGCATGCTCGGCGTGTCCGACGTCGGCATCGGCACGGCCTACGCCATCATCCTCGGTTTCGCCGCGGTGCTGTTCGCGACCTGCATGCTGCTGATTCACCGCGGCACGGGCATCCGCACCTGAGCCGCAGCCGGCGCGGTACCATCGCCCCATGTGCGGGCGCTTCGCGTTCTACTCGCCGCGACAGGCGGTGCTCGACACCTTCGGTGTGTCGCTGCCCTTCGAGGTCGTGCCGCGCTACAACGTGGCGCCGACACAGCCGGTGGTGGCGCTGCGCGCCGCGGCGGGCGGGGCGATCGAAGGTGTGCAACTGCGCTGGGGCCTGGTGCCGTTCTGGGCGCGCGACCCCGGCATCGGCAACCGGCTGATCAACGCGCGCGCCGAGACCCTCGGCGGGAAGCCCGCTTTCCGCGACGCGCTGCGCCGCCGCCGCTGCGCGGTGCTCGCCAGCGGCTTCTACGAGTGGCGGCGCGACACCACCGGCAGGACGCCGTTCTACATCGCTGCCGCCGACGGCCGGCCGCTCGCCTTCGCCGGTCTGTGGGAACGATGGGAGCGGGGCGAGGCGCCTCTCGAGACCTGCACCCTCGTCACCACCGAGGCGAACGGCGCGATGCGCGCCCTGCACGAGCGCATGCCGGTGATCCTGGCGCCGCAGGCCGTGGCCGCCTGGCTCGCGCCCGGCCAGCCGTTGCCGACGCTCGCCGCCCTGCTGCGCCCCGCGCCGGAGGACCTGCTCACCTGGCACGAAGTCGGGCGCGCGGTGAACAACCCGGCCCACGACGGCGCCGACCTCATCCGGCCGCGCGCCGTCGGCTGAGGGCGGGAAGCGGGCCGCGGCCGCGCGCGGTGCCATGCCCGGAAGGCGCAGCGCGCGTAAATAGACAAGTGGTCATTTAATGCGGTAGATTCCCCGGCAGGATCGTCACTCACCGACCGCCGGGGGCACACCATGCCAGCAAGCGACCAGGAACTGATCGATCGCGCCAGGGCGCTCATTCCCGCCATCAAGGCCCGTGCGTCGCAAACCGAATCCCTGCGCAAGCTCCACGACGACACGCTCAGGGAGCTGCTCGACGCCGAATTGGTCCAGATGTTCGTGCCGAAGCGTTGGGGCGGATCGGAGGCCGACCTGAGGACCATGCTCGAGGTGGTCGCCGCCATCAGCAGCGCTTGCGTGTCCAGCGGCTGGATCACGGCGTTCTTCATCTCGCACAACGTCTACGTGGCGAAGCTCTCGTTCCAGGCCCAGGAAGAGCTGTTCGGTTCCCGCGGCTACGTGCTGTTGCCCGCGGCCAATGCGCCGACGATGAGTGCCCGCCGGGTGCCAGGTGGCTGGGAAGTGACCGGGCGCGCTTCATGGGCCTCCGGCATCATGCACGCCGACTGGATGCTGGTTACCGGCATCACCCCGGAAGGCCTGCGCATCTTCGTCCTGCCGGTCGAGGATCTGCAGGTGGACGACGTCTGGCACTTTGCCGGCATGGCGGGCACCGGCAGCAATGACGTCATCATTGAAAATGCTTTCGTGCCGGACCACCGCACACTGTCCGCTGCCGAATTCCTCGGCGGGCCCACTCCGGGCAACGCGCACCACCAGAATCCGCTGTATACCATCCCGCTGTTGACCCTCGCTTACTGCACCATTGTCCCGGTCATCACGGGTGGCGTCGGCGGTGCTCTGCGGGAATATGAAAACATGGTGGCAGGACGCGTGCGGAACTTCGGTGGCGCAGTCGTGAAGGATCAGCAGCATTCCCACATCATGCTCGGCGAAATGCAGATCGCCACGCGGATTGCCGATGACCTGGCGCGCCTGGCGTTCGACCGGACTCATGCGATCTTGCACACCCGGCCGTTCCAGCTGGAGGACAGGCTGGCACTGAAGGGGCACGTGGCCTGGGTATCGAAACATTGCCGCGGCCTGATCAACGACATGATGAGCAATGCCGGTGCCACGAGTTTTCATCTCAGCCAGCCGCTGCAACGCTACTGGCGGGACCTGAACACAGTCTGCTCGCACGCCTTCTGGGACTGGGATACCTCGCGGGAGCTGGTCGGTCGCCGACAGCTGGATCTGCCTGTGAAACACCCGCTGGTCTGACCCGCCGGCCGATGAGAAGGCTGATCGATGCGCCTGTGCGCCGACGCAGAGGCCGCCCCCCGCAGGACGGCACGCAGGCCGTCGACGTAAGCCGGTGCCTGCACGTGGCCCTGGAGGTATTCGCCGAACTCGGCTACGAGGGCACATCGGTCCGCGAGATTGCCCGCAAGCTGGGCGTCAGCCACGGCTTGTTGAACGCCAGGTTCGGTTCGAAGCATGCGCTATGGATGGCTGCCGTGAGCTATGGCATGGACCATCTCCACAGCCATATGGCGCGCATCGACGGCACGCCCGACCTGCAGGCCGATCTGGTGGAACAGATGCGCTGCGCCTGCCGGAATTTCCTGCTGGGGCTGGTGGAAACTCCGGCCATCATCCAGCTGATGAACACCGAGGGAGGACGCCGCAGCGAGCGCCTGGATCACATCGTCGGCACCTTCTTCCGCGGCCGCACCTGGCGCATCGACACGTTGCTGAAGCAGGGGCAGAAGCAGGGCGTCTTCCGCCCGGTCCATACTGCAGTGCCATTTACCTTGCTGGCGCACGGCGCAGGCGCCCTGGTGATACTGCGGCCGCTGGTGGAAGCGGTCGATGTCCGGCTGGGAAAGTCGTCCGGCAAGCTCATGCGTGCGGCAGAGGAAGCCGTCGACGTCCTCGTGCGTGGACTGCTGACCGGGCCAGGACCCGGGTGACCCGCCGGGCCAGCCGGGCCGCGCGTCGTCAGCTGAAGTTACGAAACGGCCCGATGCCGAGCACGAGCCCAGCGGCGACGCCGACGAGCATGAACCCGCCGAGCATCGCCGGTGTCACGGGCTCGCCGAGGAAGAGCCACCCCCAGAAGATCCCGAAGGCGGGCAGCAGGAAGGTGACGGCGGAGATCTGCGTGGCGCCGATGCGGGCGATGAGCTGGTAGTAGAGGAAGAACGCGAGCGCCGAGCAGAACAGGGCGAGCGCGGCTACGGCCAGCCAGGCACCGGCCGGCGGCATGCCTGCCGGCAGGCTCACTGCGGCGAACGGGGCCAGCACCAGCGCCGCGAACAGCATGGTGCTGGCCGCAGCCCCGTGGGCCGGCAGGCCGGCCAGGTGCTTCTTGGTGTAGGTGCCGGCGAAGCCGTAGCACACCGTGGCAGCGATGCAGGCGAGCGCGGCGAGGACGACCTCACGGTCGAGGGCCACCGGACCGAGCTGCACCAGCAGTGCCACCCCGGCCATGCCGGCCGCCACGCCGGCGAATACCCGCCAGCTGAGCCGCTCGCCGAGCATGAAGGCGGAGAAGAACGCTGCCCAGATCGGCATGAGCGAGTTCAGGATCGCCGAGTACCCGGTCGGTAGGTGGATTGCGGCGTAGGCGAAGAGGACGAAGGGAATGCCGGTGTTGAAAGCCCCGACGACGAGAAAGCCGCGCCAGTGCTGCGCGGCGAGCAGCGGCCGGCGCGCAAGCAGCGTGTAGGCGGCGAGCACCGCACCGGCGATGAGCACGCGCAGCTCGGCGGTCGCGAGCGCACCGAAATGCGGTGCAGCGATGCGCATGAACAGGAACGACCCGCCGAAGAGGGCTGCCAGCGACAGGAAGCGCAGGAGGTCGGAGGTTCTCACGCGGGCGGGCCAGGCGGCGAGACGAAGGGCCGCCATGGTGCCCGCAGCCCGGCGCCGCCGTCCAGGGCGGTCCGCGGTTCGCGGCTACGGGTGGCGCATCAGGGCAGCAGCGCTGTCCAGGTGGTCGTGATCGTCGCCTCGTACTGGCCGTTGCCGTCGGCGTCGACATCGAGGTACACCTCGTCGTCGGCCGTGTCCGAGACGAGCACGCTGCTGTTGTTGGCGCCGAGGATCTCGAACTGGCCTTCCAGCGGGAACTCCGCCGAATCGCGCTCGACCAGCGGGTCGATGGTTTCGAAGGTCACCTTGCCGTCGGCCTGGCTGCTGCCGAGGGCTTCCGCGGTGAGCGTGCCGGAACCGGCCTTCGTGTAGACCCAGTCGTCGGGGTTGGTGATGTCGCTGTCCACCGTGAGCTGGAAGTCGGTGAGCGTGCTCGCCTCGCCGTTGACTACGACGTCGAGCGAGCTGCCGGCGACGGCCACGGCGAGGAGGTCGTCGGCGCGCGTATCCATGTCGAGTTCGACCTCGCCGTCGAGGCGCAGCGACTCGCCGTCGGCCGTGAGCAGCAGGCGATCGAGCGTGGTCTCAGTCTCGAGCAGGAAGAAACCACTGCCGAGGTCTCCTGAAAAGACTTCGACCCGCAGGTCGAGTTCGCCGTCGATGATGACGCCGTCGCCGTCGTTGCAGTTGTCGAAGTCGAGTTCGATGGTGTCGTTCGGCGTGAGCGTACCCGCCGTCTCGATGTCGCTTGTGATGACGACGTCTCCGGCGACCAGGCATTCCAGGGTCGCGGTCTCGACCAGGCGGGCACCGGGTCCGCTGCCGTTGCCCGCGGCGGAGGCCATCATGGCGGCCTCGTCGAGTGGCGCGATCAACCCGAAGGCGAGATAGAGGCCGAAGTCGGACAGCCAGGCGGCCCCGTCGACGGCGGTGAGCGTGGTACTGGTCACGTCGGCGGCATTGGCCTGGGTGATGGCCACGGCCTGCGCGGGGGTCGATGAGAAATTCGAACCACCACCGCCACCGCCACAGCCGGCGAGCAGCGCCACGGTGAAGGTCGTGAGCCAGCCTGCGGGTCGGGTGCGCATCGTCGTTCTCTCCGGCGTCGGGGCGTTCTGCGGCCCCGTTGCCGCCCAATCTGCCACATCCCGCGGGTCCGGAACCAGCGGGTGAGGACATAAGGCTTTTCCCCGCGGACGAACTCAGTCGCCGGAGCGCCCGTCGGGGGCGGGCACGAGGGTTGCCGGATCGACATAGGCCTGCACGGCCACACCGAGCGTGCCTGGCCCCCCGTGGGCGCTCGCCGCCGGCCCGAGTTCGCTGACGTGGATGCCGGCGGCGTCGGGCACGGCCGCAGCCAGCGCGGCGGCAAGGGCTGTCGCTTCCTCCGGGCACCCGGCGTGGGCGACGGCAAAGCGGTAGCGGACCCCCGGCTCGAGCGCCCGCGTCGCCTGGCGCAGCAACGCGGCCACCGGGCTCGTGCCGCGCCGGAACACGCCGGCGACACCCACGCCACCGCCGATGCGCAGCACGGGCAGCACCGGCAGGAATTTCGCCAGCCAGATGGCGAGTCGCGGCAGGCGCCCGCCGCGCGTGGCGTAGTCGAGCGTGGCCACCGCCCCGTAGAGGCGGGTGGCGGCAATGGCTCGCTCCACCGCAGCCAGGATGCCGGCCACCGGCAGCCCGGCGCGCGCGCACTCGGCTGCGTACAGCGCCACCAGGCCCTGGCCGACGGACACGCTCTGGCTGTCGATCACGGTGATCCGCGCCGGGTCGCTGCTGCGGCGGGCGGCCATGCGCGAGGCCTGCAGCGTGCCGCTGACCCGCCCGAGCAGGCTCACCACGATCACGTGCTCGTAGTGGCTGGCGAGGAAGTCGTACACGCGGCGCAGGTCGCCCGGCGCCGGCTGCGAGGTTTTCGGGTGGTGGCCGCCGGTGGCGATCTCGCGCAGGAACTCCGCCGGCGTGAGGCCGACCTTGTCGAGGTAGGTGCGGTCGTCGAAGTGGATCCGCAACGGCACGGTGTGGATGTCGAACTCCTCGAACAGCGCCTCGGGCAGGTCGGCGCCGGTGTCCGTGACCACCACCGCGTGGCGCGTGGTGGCGCGGCGTGCAGCCGCCTGCAGCGTCATGTCATCGGCCTTCTGGCCGGTGACCGCGCCGTGCCGGGCAGCCAGCGCGAATACCGCCGCCGGCTCGTCCGCGTGGATGTGGATCTTCACCTTGTTGCGACTGCCGGCGAGCACCAGGCTGTTGCCGAGTTCCGCCAGTTCGTCGCGCAGCCGGCGCCGGTCGATGCTGCTGCCGCTGACGATGCACTCGGTGCAGTAGCGCCGGCCGCCGGCGTCGTGCTCGGCCTCGGGCGGCGCTGCCTCGGCGGCGAACACGGTTTCCCCGGTGGCGGCGGTGGCGGCTTCCGGTCGCTCCAGCGCGGCGTCGACCACCCCTTCGATCAGCAGCAGGAAGCCCCTGGCACCGGCATCCTCCACGCCGGCCTTGCGCATGGCGGGCAGGGTCTCGCGCGTGGTCGCCACCGCCTGGCGCGTCACGGCCGCGGCCGCCGGCAGGATGGCGCGCAGGTCGCGCACCCGCGTGCGGACCTGATGGCTGAAACTCGCCGACACCGCGGTGATGGCGGTGAGGATCGTGCCTTCCTGCGGCTGATCGAGCGCGCCGCGCGCATAGCGGTCGGCGCTGGCGAAGGCATGGGCGAGGTCGGCGGCGTTGATGCGCCGGCGCTCGCCGACGCCGTCGGCGAGGCCCTGCCGGAATTCCGCCATGATGGCGCCGGAGTTGCCGCGGGCCCCGTCCACGGCAGCATCGGCCGCCACCGCGAGGACCTCGCCGGCGCTGCGGCTGGCGAGACCCGCGAGTGCGTGGTCGACGGCACTCAGCGTCATTGACAGGTTCGTACCGGTATCACCATCTGGAACCGGGTAGACGTTGATGCGGTTGAGCAGTCCGGTGGCGGCCAGCACGCGGGCGATGCCGGCGCGCAGGGCGAAGCGCAGGTGCTGGCCGTCGATGCGCGTCAGGCGGGCGGGCATGCGCGGGGTCCGGGGGTGCGGCTCAGTCGCGCGGCAGCAGGAAGCGCTGGCCGTCCTGGCTGAGGATGGCGCCCTCGGGCGTGATCTCCTCCAGGCGTGGCCCTTCGGCCAGTTGCATGCCCTCGGTGTACTTGCGCATGTTGACGAACACGAAGCGCCCGGCCGGATCCCCGGCCCAGACGTGGATGTCCAGGTGCAGCGGCGAGCCGGCGAGCGCGCCGCTGGCGGCGAGTTGTTCGGCCGTCGGCAGGCCCTCGCGGATGGCACCCGCCGGTGTCGCCCCGGCATCCCCGGCGGGCGTAGCCGGTGGCTCGAGCGTTTCGGTGTAGGGCCCGGTCTCGACGGCTGGCAGGTCGGCGATGGCGGCCAGATCGGCCGGATCGGTGGCGGGCGCTTCGGCCCCGGCGGCCTCGGCGAGCGAGCGGCCGACGGGTGCCGGTGCGGCGGCTGGCGCGGCTGCGGCGGCTGGTGCCGCGGCCTGACCCGCATCAGGCGGCGGCGCCGGATCGCGTGACCAGAAATAAAACGCCACCAGCGCCAGGTTCGCGCCGAGCACGATCACCAGCAGCGGCAGCCAGGGTCCGCGCCGGCGCACGGGCGGCCGATAGCCGGCATCGACCAGACCGGGGCCGGCCTGCCGCTGGCGCTCGGTCTCGCTCTTGCGCAGGGCATCGAGGATGAACGACACGGCTGCGACCCTCAGTCGGCGCTCGCCAGGCGCGGTGTGCCGGCGCTGCCGAGGTCGGCGATGATGGCGACCTGCGTCTGGTGGCTGACGAGGCCATCGGCGGTGAGATGGCGGTCCCGCTGGTACTGGCGCACGCGCTCCTCGAGTGGCGCGTCGTAGAGATCGGAGTCGGCTGGTGCGATGGGTTCGCCCTGGATGGTGGCGAGGCTCGTGCGCAGCCAGAGCACGTCGCGGTCGCGCATGCCCGGCACCAGCGCCTTGACGTCGGCGGTCTGCGGGCGCCACAGCAGCAGGTACTCGCCCTGCCAGTGGTCGGCAATGTCGGCGGCTGCCACGCGGTGTTCGCCGCCGGCGAGGGCGAGGCGACCGACACCGCCGGCGAGCCCGGCGAGCAGCGCCTGGTGCTCGACGCCGCGGCGGCTGCGCAGCGTCAGGATCACGGGCGTGTTCAGCGTCTGGACCTCCTCGAGCGTGCCGCGCTGGAACAGGCAACGCAGGCCCTTCGGTTCCGCCTGCTGGCAGGCCCCTCCCGCACCGGCCGCGTAGCTTTCGCCCCACAGGGCGAACAGCGCCGTGAAAGCCGCATCGGCGTCGGCGGCATCGGGCAGCGCATCGAGGAGCGCGCCCAGTGAGTCCAGCTGCTGCGAGCGGTCGATGGCGCCGGCCGCCGGCTCCGCGGCGGCCGGTTGCGGCGGCTCCGGCGCCGGGCCGGCCGGCCACAGGACCCACGTCCCGACCGCCAGCAGCACGGCGAGGCCTGCCGGCAGTGCTGCGAGCCGCAGCCAGCGTTGCCACGGGGCGCGGGCGGCGGCGGGCTCGTCGTACACCTCGGCGGCGGCACGGCGCACGATCACCGCCGTCACCTGGCTCGACTCGGCCGTGAAGGCACCGAGCAGCGCGCGGTCGGCGATGACGTTGATCATGCGCGGGATGCCGCGGGCCAGCCGGTAGATCTCCCGGCGCGAGCCGTCGGCGAAGATGCGACCGACGCCGCCTGCCACCTTGACGCGATGGTCGATGTAGGCCTCGGCCTCGTCGCGCGACAGGGGCTCCAGGTGATAGCGCCCGGTGATGCGCTGCGCGAGCTGGCGCATGTCGGTGCGCGAGAGCAGTTCGCGCAGCTCCGGCTGGCCGATGAGGATGATCTGCAGGAGCTTCTGCTTCGTGGTCTCGAGGTTGGTGAGCAGGCGCACCTGTTCGAGCACGTCGGGGCGCAGGTTCTGGGCCTCGTCCACGATCAGTACCGTGCGCCGCCCGCGGCTGTGGTTTTCGAGCAGGAAGCGGTTCAGCGCGTCGGTCAGGGCCTTGATGCTGCCGCGGGCCTCGGGCAGCGCCACGCCGAGTTCCTCGCAGATGGCGCACAGGAATTCCACCCGCGAGATCTGCGGGTTGAGGATCAGCGCCACGTCGGCCGTGTCGGGCAGCTGCTGCAGGAGGCTGCGCACGAGGGTGGTCTTGCCGGTGCCCACCTCGCCAGTGAGCTGGATGAAACCACCGGCCTCCTTCACGCCGTAGAGCAGGTGTGCCAGCGCCTCCGCATGGCGCTCGCTCATGAAGAGGTAGCGCGGGTCGGGCGTGATCGAGAACGGCTTCTCGTGCAGTCCGAAAAAGCTGGTGTACATAGGCTGCGGCTATCTTACCGGGTTGCCGCCCGCCCGGTGCCGCCCCTAGCGGCTGCGCTGCACGGTGTAGCGGGCCATCCAGCGCAGCCCTTCGGCGGCCTCGCCGAGATCATCGAGGCAGGCGAGCGCGCTGTCGAGGAGCTGGTCGGCGCGGGCGGTGGCGCGTTCCAGGCCGAACAGCGCGGGGTAGGTGGCCTTCTCCTTGAGGGCATCCGAGCCGTGGGCCCGGTCCGTCGCGGTGTAGTCGAGGATGTCGTCGCGGATCTGGTAGGCGATCCCGATCGCATCGGCGAAGACCTCGAGCCGGTGCAGCCGCTCGAGCGCGACCTGCGGGGCGCAGTGCGCAGCCGCCAGCACGCTCGCGCGCAGCAGCCGGCCGGTCTTGAGGCGGAACATGTGCTCGAGTTCCGCGGGATCGAGCCGCTGGTGCTCGGCGGCGAGGTCGAGCGCCTGGCCGCCGGCGATGCCGTTCGGCCCGCAGGCCGCGGCGAGCAGTGCCACGAGCTGCAGCTGCGCGGCGGGCTCGCCCGCCAGCGCCGGCGAGCTGGCCAGCACCTCGAAGGCGAGCGGCTGCAGGGCGTCGGCAGCGAGGATCGCGGTGGCTTCGTCGAAGGCGCGGTGCGTGGCGGGCCGGCCGCGACGCAGGTCGTCGTCGTCCATCGCCGGCAGGTCGTCGTGGATCAGGGAGAAGGCATGCATGAACTCGATGGCGATCGCCGGTGCGTCGAGACGCTCTGTCGCCACGCCGAGCGCCTCGCCCGTTGCGTAGACGAGCAGCGGGCGCAGGCGCTTGCCGCCGCCGAGCACGGCGTAGCGCATCGCCGCGTGCAGTCGCCGGGGCGGCTGCGTCGCTTCCGGCAGGGCGGCTTCGAGCGCGCGCTCGGTGCGCTCGCGATAGGCGGCGATGCGATCGGAGAACGACAAGCGCAGGTCCCGGTGCGTGGAGGCGACACAGGATAGTCCGGCCCGTGCCCGAACGGGAGGCCGCGACGGCTGCCGCGCGGGGTCCGATCGAGTCCATATAATCCGCTTCCATCATGTCCGTCGCCGGCTCCGCCACCGCCATCGCCCATCCGAACATCGCCCTGGTGAAGTACTGGGGCAAGCGTGACGATGCCGCCAACCTGCCCGCCGTGGGCTCGCTGTCGATCACCCTCGGTGCCCTGTGCACGCGCACCACGGTCCGGTTCGAACCGGGCCGGTGCCAGGACGAGATGCTGCTGGACGGTCGTGCGGACGAGGCCACGCGCGTGCGCGTCACCCGCTGTCTCGACTGGTTGCGGGCGCAGGCCGGGTCCAGCGCCGGCGCGCGGGTGGAGTCGACCAACGACTTCCCGACCGGCGCCGGGCTCGCGTCGTCGGCCTCGGGCTTTGCCGCCCTTGCCGTGGCCGGGGCGGCGGCGCTCGGGCTCGACCTGCCGGCCGCGGCGCTCGCCGAGGTGGCGCGCCTGGGGTCGGGTTCGGCGCCGCGTTCGCTTTTCGGCGGCTACGCCGTGCTGCGTAACCTCCCCGATGGCGGCGTCGGCTGTGAACCGCTCCTGGCCGCCGCCGACTGGCCGCTGCGCGTGATCGTCGCCGTGACCGGGGTGGCACCGAAGGATGTCGGTTCGCGCGATGGCATGACGCTCAGCCGCGACACCTCGCCCTACTACGCGGCCTGGGTTGCCAGCCACGCCGCCGATCTCGAGGCGGCGCTCGGAGCGGTGCAACGGCGCGACTTCGCCGTCCTCGCCGACGTGGCCGAGGCGAGCTGCCTGAAGATGCATGCGGTCATGCTGAGCACGCGCCCGCCGCTCCTGTACTGGAGCGCGGCGACTGTCGCCGCCCTGCACGCCGTACGTGCCCTGCGCCGCGCCGGCCATGACGTGTTCTTCACCATCGACGCCGGTCCCCAGGTCAAGGCAGTCTGTGCCCCGCAGGCCGCCGCCGCGGTGGCGGCGGCACTGGCCGCGGTGCCCGGCGTGACGCGCGTCATCGACAGCGCGCTCGGCGCCGGCGCGCATCTCGTCGATGACTGAGGCCACCGCTCCCGGCAAGCTCGTGCTCTGCGGCGAGTACGCGGTGCTCGACGGCGGGCCCGGCATCGCCGTTGCCGTCGACGCCAGGGCCCGGGCGCGGGTCGAGGCGGCGGCGACCGGGCGGCTGACCGTGGCCGGCGGCGGTGCGTGGGACTTCGACGCCGGGCCGGACGGGATGCCTCGTTTCGCGCGACCGCCGCCACTCGGCCAGGGCCGCGTGCTCGAGGTCGTGTGGGCCACGCTCCGGGCAGCGGACCTGGCGCCGGCGCGGCCGCTGTCGGTCGACCTGGATACCGGCGCGTTTCGCTGGCGCTCCCCGCGAGGCGACGAGGTCAAGCTAGGGCTGGGCTCGAGCGCGGCAATTGTCACGACGCTGACGGCAGCCCTGCTGGCGCATGCGGGACACGCGGCTGGAACGGCACGCGTGCTCGAACTCGCCATGGCGGCGCACCGGCGTCTGCAGGCGGGAGAGGGCAGCGGCATCGACGTCGCCGCGGCCGTCCACGGCGGCGTGATCGCGCTCGTGCCGGGCAGCGGCGGTGCCATCGTGCACCGGCTCGCCTGGCCGGCCGGGTTGCACGCCCTGGCGGCCTGGTCCGGTGAGACGGCCTCGACGCCGGCACTGCTCGCACGCGTGGCGGCATTCCGCCGGCGGGATCCGGTCGCCTGCCGGTCGGCGCTGGCCGAGGCTGCCGCGGCTGCGTGCGAGGTGCTCGCCCGCTGGGAAGCCGGCGACACGGCCGCGGTGCTGGCGGGGCTCGATCATTTCGGCCGCCGGTTGCAGGCTTTCGACGCGGCCGGTGCCATCGGCATCGACACGCCGGCGCACGCCCGCCTGGCCGCGCTGGCACAGGCTGCCGGAGCGCTCTACCGTACCTCGGGCGCCGGTGGCGGTGACTTCGGCCTCGCTCTGGCAGACGCACCCGCGCCGATCGCCCGGTTCGCCGCGAGCTGCGCCGTGCACGGCATCCTCACCCTCCCCGTCGGCCCCGCCGTACCCGGCCTCACCCCGCCCCCTCCGCGTAGTAGCACCCCGTAGCGGCGCCAGCCGCGACCGATCATGGCACCACGCTCAATCGCCGCCGGGTAGGAGCGCCGGGTAGGAGCGCCGGGTAGGAGCGCCGGGTAGGAGCGCCGGGTAGGAGCGACGGGTAGGAGCGACGGGTAGGAGCGACGCCAGTCGCGACCTCTTCCGCGCCCTCTTCCGCGACCTCTTCCGCGACCTCTTCCGCGACCTCTCTTTCTCCCCCTCAACCCCCAAAACCGCGCACCCCATCCTCAAGCCCCGGCCTCGCTCCTGCCGATGTCACTGATGTGAGCAGGCCCACCTTTCCGCCACCGTCGCCACCCCGCGTGGATTTCCGTCTCCTCGCCCGCTGGTCGGCGCTCATCCTCTGCAGCACCTGCCTGCGCCGCGGCATTCGCCGGCCGGTGCCGCAGGTGATCTCGCCCCGGCACCGGCCACGCACGCGCTGCCGCGAATGCCGGGACGTCCCCACCAGTCGTGTCGGGCCCGGCGTGCGACGGCTGCGCCCGGGTCCACCGTAAAGCCGGCCGACAGCCGTTCCTGCGGTCGACGGTGGATTCCGGTCGCGGCCAGATCGCCCCCTCGCGGGCGCAACGCGCCTTACGCGGCGATGCCGCGATTTCTGGTCACGCAACGCCCGAACGCAGGTGTCGAATTCCTTGACGAAATTGACCGTTTAGTAGCATGGCCGTACTGCCAAGTCCTTGTTCTTCCTGAAATGGCATGGTGTTTGCAATAACCAAGTCGTAGAACTATGCTGTGTGCAAACCCCAATAAAGGACGGATCATGCCCTCCATGCCGCTGAAGCTCCTCGGAACTCTCGCTCTCGCCGCCACGGCGAGCGCCGCGCAGGCGAGCCTGATCCTCGACACGACAGTGACCGCCGCTTTCCTGCCGGGCGCCACGACGACCAACACCATCGGCAACGACCTGCCGGCGCCGCGACCGAGCACGCTGTACTACGGCCAGTTGCGCGCCGATGCCGATGGCTTCGTGGACTTCTACTACGTCGGCAACGAAGCCGGCTACACGAACACGCTGTTCGTCGACGACGCGCTGGTTGCCTCGACGGCCGGCCGGCCCGACTCCTTCAACTCGCCGCACCTGCTGGTGGCGACACTCGCCGTCTCGGCGGGTGAACTGATCGACTTCGGTTTCTGCACCAGCGGCGGCGACCGGGTGCTCGGCTCGCGCTGCGTCGCCAACGACAGCGCGGTCTCGATCATCAGCCAGTACAACCACCGCTTCGTCGGTGGCTACCGCAGCATCGGTTTCGCCGCTCTCAGCGACTACGACCCGGCCACCGGCGCGCGCACCTTCACCACGCCGACCGGCAGCCGCGACAACTGGATGGCGTTCTGGGACGATTCCGGCGCCCGCTACGACGACAACCACGACGACATGATCGTCGGCCTGAGCTTCCGTCCCGTCGACGTGAGCGAGCCCGGCACGCTCGGTCTCGCGGCGCTCGGCATGATGGGTGCCATCTTCGCAGCCCGCCGCTCGCGGACGCCCGCCTGCTGATCCGGCAACTACCCTGACCGATACGAAAACGGCGCCCATCGGGCGCCGTTTTTTTCATCGCTCCGGTGGCGGGTGCCGCCGCGCGCTCTACGCCACCCGGCTGTCCGCCGCGGGCGGTGCGGCGGCGATGCGTCCGATCTCGCGCGGATCGAAGTCGTCGACGCCCGTCAGTTCCATCACCAGCGCGTCCTGGCGGCGCAGCTGGTCGGCCTCGGCCGCATTGAGGATGCCCTGGCGCTCGGCCGCCTCGATCTGTTCGAGCGGATGGTCGCTCGTGACGAGGCCGCTGCGGATGGCATCGCGCAGCCGTTGTTCGAGCGGCACCAGCGCCTCGGCACGTTCGAGCGCGCGTTGCAGGGCACCCAGCGGGCTGCCCGGCTCGTCGGCGGCGTAGATCCCGGCGCACAGCCGCTCGCGGGTCTCCGTCGGGTGCATGATCAGCGCCACGATCTGCTCGCCGAGTTCGTCGGCCGGTGCGGAGTACTGGCGCCCGCGCGGGAAGATCAGCGCCCGCAGCAGCCCGGCAACCCAGCGGTTCGGCAGGTTGCGCAGGAAGCCGTGCAGCTGCTCCTGGGCGTGGTAGAGCAGGGTGCGGCAGGACCACTCCACCAGCGGCAGGTCGGCGGCATGCTGGCCCTGGTTCTCGTAGTGCTTGAGCACCATGCTGGCGAGGTACATGGCGCTGAACACGTCGCCGAGGCGTGCGGAGAGCAGCTCACGGCGCTTGAGCCCGCCGCCGAGCGTGAGCATGGCGACGTCGGCCGACAGCGCGAAGGCGGCGCTGAAGCGGTTGATGTGCTGGTAGTAGCGTGCCGTCGGCCCGCTCACCGGCACGCCGCTGTAGCGGGCGTGACTCAGCGCCAGCCAGAAGGACCGCGCCGCGTTGCTGATGGCGAAGCCGACATGGCCGAAGAGGTGACGGTCGAATTCGGCCAGCGCCCGCTCGAAATCCGGCTCCTGGGCCGCTTCCATTTCCTTCAGCACGAACGGGTGGCAGCGCACCGCGCCCTGGCCGAAGATGATGAGGCTGCGGGTGAGGATGTTGGCACCCTCCACCGTGATCGCCACCGGCAGCACCTGGTAGCTGCGGGCGAGGTAGTTCGAGGGTCCGAGCATGATGCCCTTGCCGCCGTGCACGTCCATGGCGTCGTTGGCGACGCGGCGCGCCATCTCGGTGCAGTGGTACTTGAGGATCGCCGAGGGCACGGCCGGCTTCTCGCCGCGGCCGAGCACGGTGCAGGTGACGGTGACGGCGGCGTTGATGATGTAGGCGTGGCCGGCGATACGGGTGAGCGCCTCGCCAACGCCCTCGAAGCGGCCGATCGGCAGGTTGAACTGCCGGCGGATGCGGGCATAGGCACCGCAGGCGTGCGCCGCTGCGCGCGCACCGCCCATGGCGTTGGCCGGCAGGGTCACGCCGCGACCCGCCGACAACTGCTCCATCAGCATCTTCCAGCCCTGCCCGGCACGCGCCCGGCCGCCGATGATGTAGTCGACGGGCACGAACACCCCCCGGCCCCGGGTCGGCCCGTTCTGGAACGGGATGTTGATCGGGAAGTGGCGTCGCCCGATCTCGATGCCCGGCAGGTGGGTCGGGATCAGGGCAGCCGTGATGCCGTATTCGTCGCGCTCGCCGATCAGGTGCTCCGGATCGTAGAGCTTGAACGCGAGCCCGAGCACCGTGGCGATCGGCGCCAGCGTGATGTAGCGCTTGTCCCAGTCGAGCCGGATGCCGATCACCTCGCGGCCCTCGAACATTCCGCGGCAGACCACGCCGGTGTCGAGGATGGCGGCCGCGTCGGAGCCCACGCGCGGGCTGGTCAGCGCGAAGCAGGGAATCTCCTCGCCACGCGCCAGCCGCGGCAGGTAGTGGTCCTTCTGCTCCTCGGTACCGTAGTGCAACAGCAGCTCGCCCGGGCCGAGGGAGTTCGGCACGCCGATGGTGGAGGCGGCGACGGTGCTGCGGCTGGCGAGCTTGGCGAGCACCATGGCCACGGCGAGCGGGGAGAACTCCAGGCCGCCGTAGCGCTTCGGGATGATCATGGCGAAGAAGCGCTGTTCGACGATGTACTCCCAGATCTCGCGCGGCATGTCGCCGAGTTCGTGGGTGATTTCCCAGTCGTCGAGCCGCCGGCAAAGCTCCTCGGTCGGTCCCTCGAGGAAGGCCCGCTCCTCGGCAGTGAGCTGCGGCGCCGGCAGCGCCGTCAGCCGCGTCCAGTCGGGCAGGCCCGTGAACAGCTCGCCATCCCACCACACGGTGCCGGCTTCCAGCGCCTCGCGTTCCGTCACCGAGAGCTGCGGTACGAGCGTGCGGTAGAAGCGCAGCAGCGGCGCCGTCACCTGCTCCCGGCGCAACTGCGTGAAATTCAGTGCCAGCAGGCCGGCCCAGGCCGCCACCAGCAGCAGGGCCCAGAGCCAGTGCGGTCCGGCCAGGGCGAAGTAGGCGACGAGCGCGAGCCCGAGCGTGGCGGTCGCGGTGCGCAGGTCGACCCGCCGGTACGCGAGCGTCACGGCGACGGCCGCCAGCGCCAGGGTCCAGAACAGCCAGTTGAGGAAAGCGAGCACGGCGGGTTCCTCCGTCGGGGCAGCAGTTGGCCGGACAGGGTCGAATATAAGCGAAAAAGGGCCCGGACTCGCGTCCGGGCCCCTCGCAACGGGATGCAGGCGCCGCGGCGCCTGCCCTGTGCTCAGCGCGGCAGCAGGTCGGCGATGGCGGCACGCTCCTCGCGCAATTCGCGGTCGGTGGCGTCCATGCGCTCGCGGCTGAAGTCACTCACCGGCAGCCCCTGCACGATCTCGTAGCGGCCCTTGGCGCAACGCACGGGGAAGGAATAGATGATGCCTTCCGCGATGCCGTAGCTGCCGTCGGCCGGCACGGCCATGCTCACCCAGTCCTCACCCGGCGTGCCGAGTGTCCAGTCGCGCACGTGGTCGATCGCAGCCGAAGCGGCCGAAGCCGCGCTCGACAGCCCGCGCGCCTTGATGATGGCCGCACCCCGCTGCTGCACGGTGGGGATGAAGTCGTTCGCGATCCAGTCCTGGCTGACGAGATCGCGGGCGGCGCGGTCGCCCACCACGGCCTGGCTGATGTCCGGGTACTGCGTCGAGGAGTGGTTGCCCCAGATGGTCATGCGCTTGATCCGGGTGACGTGCGTGGCCGTCTTCGCCGCCAGTTGCGCCAGCGCGCGGTTGTGGTCGAGCCGCGTCATGGCGGTGAAGTGGGCGGGATTGAGGTCCGGGGCGTTGCGCTGGGCGATCAGGGCATTGGTGTTGGCCGGGTTGCCGACCACCAGCACGCGGATGCCGCGGCTGGCGTGCTCGTTCATGGCCTTGCCCTGGACGGAGAAGATCCGGGCGTTCTCCTTCAGCAGGTCGGCGCGTTCCATGCCGGGCCCCCGCGGCCTGGCGCCGACGAGCAGCGCGTAATCGGCGTCGCGGAAGGCATCCTCCGGGCGGTCGGTCGCCACCACCCCTTGCAGGGCCGGGAAGGCGCAGTCCTCGAGTTCCATGACCACGCCCTTCAGGGCGTTGAGTGCCGGCGTGATCTCGAGGAGCTGCAGGATCACCGGCTGGTTGGCGCCGAGCAACTGGCCCGAGGCGATGCGGAAAGCGAGCTGGTAGCCGATCTGGCCGGCGGCACCGGTGATGGCGACTCTGGCGGGCTGGGTCATGAAAGGACTTCCTCCGAGGCTGTCGAAACGATGTGATGGGGCTACGGCTTCTTCGCCTTGTGCAGGCGGACCTGCTCGTTGTAGCGGGCGGCCACGGCGTTCAGCGCATCGACGGCGGCGTTGTGGCGCGCCGTGTGCACCTTCTTCTGCTCGTCGGTGATGGTGTCGCCGAGCGCCTTCTCCTCGTCGTCCATGCAGGCGAGGTAGGCCTCCACCTGGGCCATGTACTCGCGCACGGCGGCGTTGGCGGCCTGCATGTCGGCCTCCGACGCGCTGTTGCCGTCCGGGATGGTCACCTCCGGCGGGTACGTGCAGGCCGCCTCGGCGAGGGGCGGGACGGCGAGAGCCGCGATGGTGATCAGCGACCAGGCAAACCGGTTCATGGGCATGGATCCTCTCCGTGTCGGGACGGCGCCGATTATGCCGCAGCCCGGCGCCCGGGGTCATGACCTGGGAGGGCGGCGATGCAGCGCATCGCCGTCAGGCGAGCAGGCGGCCGAACACGGGCTGGCCCTGCTGCTGGGATCGCAGCAGGCGCATGAACTCGGTGGCGTCCATCGGCTCGCCGAACAGCAGCCCCTGCACGTAGTCGCAGCCGGCGCTGCGCAGGAAGGCGAGCTGGCCGGCGGACTCCACGCCCTCGGCGACGACGTCGAGCTTCAGCCCGTGGCCCATCTGGATGATGGTGCCGACGATGGTGGCATCGTCGGCATCCTCGGCCGCATCGCTCACGAAGGAGCGGTCGATCTTCAGCGTGTTGATCGGAAACTTCTGCAGGGCGCTCAGCGAGGAATAGCCGGTGCCGAAGTCGTCGATGGCGAGCGACAGGCCCATGTCGTATAGCTCGTCGAGTACCTTGAGCGTGCGCTCGGCGTTCTCCATCAGGGTGCTCTCGGTGATCTCCAGCTCGAGGCTCGCCGGTGGCACGCCGTGGCGGCGGCAGATCCCGTGGACGCGCTGGCTGAAGTTCGGCTGGCGCAGCTGCTTCAGCGAGAGGTTCACGGCGATGCGCCCCGGGAAGAGCTTCTGGGCCTGCCAGGACTGGAAATCGCGGCAGACGCGATCGAGCACCCACTCGCCGATGTCGAGGATGAGGTTGCTCTCCTCGGCGAGCGGGATGAACTCCGAGGGCAGCACCAGGCCGCGCTCGGACAGGTCCCAGCGCACCAGGGCCTCGGCGCCGGCCACCCGCCCGGTGACCACGTCCACCTTCGGCTGGTAGTGCAGCAGCAGCTCGTTGCGCTCGTAGGCGCGGCGCAGCTTGCTCTTCAGCATCAGCCGCTCGGTGGCCAGCGCATTCATCTCCGGATCGAAGAACTCGAAGCTGTCCCCGCCGGAGCGCTTGGCGTGGTACAGGGCGGAGTCGGCGCTGCGCACCAGGTCGATGACGTTGCGCGCATCCTGCGGGTAGGTGGCGATGCCGGCGCTGGCGGTCATGTGGATCTGGTGGCCGTGGAAGGCCAGCGGCCGGGCGATGTCGCGCAGGATGGCGCGTGCCGTGTCGGCGAGCCCGGCCGTGGCATCGCCGGCGATCCAGTCTCCCTCCAGAATCACCCCGAACTCGTCACCGGCGAAGCGCCCCATGACGGTGCTCTCGGGCAGCAGGTGCCCGACCCGCTCGGTCAGGGACTCCAGGCAGAGGTCGCCGGCGCTGTGGCCATAGATGTCGTTGATGTCCTTGAAGCGGTCGATGTCGAGGTACAGCAGGGCGAACTGCCGCCCCTGGCGGCCGGCACGGGCGATGGCCCGCTGCAGGAGGTGCTGGAACTGCATGCGGTTCGGCACCTTGGTGAGCGCATCGATGCGGGCCAGGTAGCGGATGCGCTGCTCGGCGATCTTGCGCTCGGCGATGTTGCGGGCGGTGACGACGAAACTGCCGGCGACCGGGTCGCCTTCCTCGATGGCGGCGACCGTGTAGGAGACCGGGATCTCCTGCCCGCTGCTGGCGACGAGCGCGCTCTCCCGGGCGCGGGGCCCGGTGTCGGCCAGGCTGAATTCCTCGCGCGGACCCGCGGCGAAGAGTTCTGCCACGGGCCGGCCCACCAGCTCATGCTCGTCGCACTGGAGCAGTTGCCCGGCTGCGGGATTGGCACGCGTGATGCGCCCTTCCGGGTTCACGAGCATCAACGCCTCGCCCATGCTGGCGAGGACCTTGTCCAGGTAGTCACGCGAGATGGTGGTGGTTCGCAGCCGCTCGCGTAGCATGTCGAGGCGCCGGGCGAGGTCGCCGAGTTCATCGAAGCGCGCCAGGGCCATCGCGCCGTCGTAGTCGCCGCTGGCCAGGCGTTCGGCACAGCGGCTGAGGGCGCGGATGTCGGCGACCTGCCGTCGCGCCAGGACGATGAGCGAGGCGAAGAGGCCGGCCGTGACGAGCAGGGCCAGCACCAGGCCGCAGAGGACGGCCCAGTGGGTCGATGTGGTGTCGTCAGGGGCCACACGCAGGGCGAGGTACAGGCCGAGCCCCGCTGCCGTCATGGCAATCGTCCAGATCGCCACCGTGGTCAACAGGAACTTGGGCACCAGGCTCAGGGGCCTCATCGCATGATCCGCCCTCCGGCAGGCCGTTCGTTGTTCTTGTCGCGGAACCCGCCGCCGGCCGGATCCCGTCGCGACATTCTAGCAGGCAGGGGACGGCCGCGCGGCAGCCGCTGGCGGCGGCCGGGACTGTGACGCAGGCGCTGTTTTTCCCGGGGCCGGCGCTACAATCATCCCGGCATCCCAGGCCTGCTTCCGGCGTGAGAAGACCCGCGTATGGCGCACAAATGTGCCCTGATCGTCGACGACAGCCGCACGGCGCGCCAGGTTCTCGGCGAGATGCTCCTTGCCAACCAGCTGCGCGTCGAGACGGCGTCGTCCGCGGAGGAGGCGCTCGAATACCTGAGCCGCAGCCGGCCCGACGTGATCTTCATGGATCACATGATGCCGGGCATGGACGGTTTCCAGGCGGTGCAGGCCATCAAGAACAACCCGGCTACCGCCACGATCCCGATCATGATGTACACCTCGCAGGAGGGCGAGGTGTACGTCGGCCAGGCGCGCGCTCTCGGTGCTGTCGGCGTGCTGCCCAAGCAGATCAAGCCGGTCGAGGTGTCCGAGGTGCTGAAGTCGCTGCACCTGATCGATGCCGCCGCCGGGCAGCGCACCGTGGTTCCCGCGCCACCCGACGAGGCGCCGGCGGAGGCAGCGCGCGACATGCAGCACGCGATCAACGATCGCGACTGGACGGACCTGCACCGCTGGCTGCGCGAGATGTTCGAATACCACGCGACGGGCCTGCGCAGCGACGTGGAGACGACGGTAACCCGGGTGCTGCGCGAGCAGGCCGCGGCGCTGCGCGAAGAGCCGCCGCCGGCCGCGCCGGTGGCGCCACGCCGCCCGTTGCTGACCCCGCTGCTCGTGCTCGCGCTCACCGCGCTCGCCGGCGTGTTCTTCTGGCTGCACCTCGACACGCAGCGGAAATGGCGCGCCGCGGTCGAGCAGAACACGAGCCTCATGGCCGTCATGACCTCGCGCCGGGCCGCGGCTGCGGCATCGGCGGCGAGCACGGTGCGCCAGCTCGATGCCGAGCGCGACGAGCTGTCTGGCCGCTTCGGTGAATTCATCCGTGCACTCGAGTGGAGCGTCAACCAGGCATCTACCTATCCGCCCGGTGCCGACCCCTTCGATGCCCGCCGCCTGGAAACCCTGCGCGGGCTGCTCGAGCAGCTCGCCACGCTCGGCTTCACCGGCGTGGTGCAGCTCGACAGCCATGTGGGCGACTTCTGCTATGGACGCGGTGGCGATGAGGCGCCGGTCATCGCGCCGGATGGCATGGCTGCAACGGACTGCGTGCGCATCGGCCTGCCGGCCGACGAGGCCCGCGCCCTCTCGGCGCGCCAGTCGGTGGCATTCGCGAATTTCCTGGGCACGCGGGCAGAGGATGCCGCCGTGCGCATCGAGATCGTCCCCCACGGCAATGCTGCGCCGCGGATACCGTATCCGCCTGATGCCCAGGGCCTGACGGCCGGCGAGTGGAACGCCATCGCGCGCGAGAATCAGCGCGTCAGCGTCACGCTGCTGCCGGACGCTCTGCTACCCTGAAACGCGGGCGCACCGGCACAGCACCGGTGCGGCAAGGGGGGCGTGCTGCGCGCGCCGCAGGGACGGGATCCACGACACCATGGTGCCATTCGAGCCGCCCGCCCTCATCCGCGGCGGGCATCTGCAGTCGGCGCTGGCCAGCAGCGGCTGGCGGCAGCGTCGGCTGTGGCGGCGCACGGCCGCCGACCTTGCTGGCACCCGGCCCGGGATCGTCGATGGCGGCGCCGGCGTGCGGCTGCTCGTCGAGCACACGCCGCCGCCACCCGGCCGCGCCGGCCGCATGGCGGTCCTCATCCACGGCTGGGAAGGCAGCGCGAGTTCGACCTACATGCTGTCGCTCGCCGCCAGGCTCGCCCGCGACGGCTATCGCGTGCTGCGCCTGAACCTGCGGGATCACGGCGATTCACACCACCTCAACGAGGAACTGTTCCACTCCTGCCGGCTCGACGAGGTGGTGCACGCGGTGCGCGCCCTGCAGCAGGGCCATCCCGGCGAGAGGCTCTTCCTCGGTGGCTTTTCGCTCGGCGGCAACTTCGCGCTGCGGGTCGCTGCCGCGGCAGGCGAGGCCGGGCTGGTCATCGAGAAGGCGCTGGCCATCTGCCCGGTGCTCGAGCCGCGCTCGACGCTTGCCGCGCTCGACGGCGGGCTGCCGGCGTACCGGTTGCACTTCATCCGCAAGTGGCGCCGCTCGCTCGAGCGCAAGCGCGCGGCCTTCCCGCAGCGCTACGACTTCGGCGAGCTCGGCCGCTTTCGCGACCTGCGCGCGATGACCGACTACTTCGTGCGCCACTACACGGAGTTCGCCGATCTCGACAGCTACCTCGACGGCTATGCGCTCACCGGCGGACGGCTCGGCGGTCTCGAAGTGACGAGCGAGATCCTGCTCGCCGACGACGACCCGGTCATCCCGATCGGCGATGTGACGCGCCTGGCACGGCCGCCGGCGCTGAGTGTCCGGCGCAGCCGCTACGGTGGCCACTGCGGCTTCATCGCCAACTACCGGCTGGAGAGCTGGCTCGACGACTACGCCGCCCGCTTCTTCGGCGCCTGACCGCCCGGCGGGCGCCGGGGCCGGCCACCGGCCGGCGGCGGCCCGTCCGGCAGCCGGTGCATGTACCCTATGGAAAGTCCCGGCGCTGCCGGTACCTGACCTCCACTGAACACGGGAGCGCGTTGAGTTGACTGCGTCGTACGACGAGAGGCTCGCCACCCTGGCCGCCGCGGCCGGCCCGGCACTGCTGCAGGGCGGGCTGCGCGGTGTCGAGAAGGAGTGCCTGCGCGTCACGCCGGAGGGGTTCATCGCCGCCACGGATCACCCGCAGGCGCTCGGTTCGGCGCTCACCAACCGCCACATCACCACCGATTATTCCGAGGCGCTCCTCGAATTCATCACGCCGCCCACGCACGCCACGGCCGACACGCTGCAGTTCCTGAGCGACATCCACCAGTTCGCCTACGGGGCCATCGGTGACGAACTGCTGTGGGGGCTGTCGATGCCCTGCCGGCTGCGGGGCGAGCAGGACATCCCGATCGCCCGCTACGGCAGCTCGAACGTGGGCACGATGAAGACCGTCTACCGGCGCGGACTCGGCCATCGCTACGGGCGCTACATGCAGGCCATCGCCGGGGTGCACTTCAATTTCTCGTTGCCCGACGCCTTCTGGCCCGTCTACGCCGGGATCGCACGCATCCCGGGCAGCATCGCCGACGTGAAGTCCACGGCCTACCTCGGGCTGGTCCGCAACGTGCGCCGTCTCGACTGGCTGCTGTTCTACCTCTTCGGGGCATCGCCGGCGGTCTGCAAGTGCTTCCTGCCTGGCGGCGCCGCCGGGCTGGAGGAACTCGACCCGGGCAGCTACTTCGCGCCCTGGGCGACGTCGCTGCGCATGAGCGACATCGGCTACAAGAACGCGAGCCAGGCGGGCCTGTGGGTCTCGGCCAACAGCCTGGAGGAGTACATCGCCGATCTCACGCGCGCCATCCGCACGCCTCACCCGCCGTACGGGCAGATCGGCGTGCGCGTGGATGGCGTCTGGCGCCAGCTCAACACCAATCTGCTGCAGATCTCGAACGAGTACTACAGCACCGTGCGTCCGAAGCGCTCCGCGCTGAGCGGCGAACGGCCGACGGCGGCACTGCGCCGGGGCGGCGTGGAGTACATCGAGCTGCGCGCGCTCGACCTCGACCCGTACGCGCCGGTCGGCGTCAACGAGGCGGAGCTGCGCTTCGCCGAGGTGTTCCTGGTCCACTGCCTGCTCGCCGACAGTCCGCCGATCAGCGATGAGGAGCGCCGGGACATCGATTTCAATCATGCCGCCGTGGCGCGCCGCGGCCGGGAACCGGGTCTGGTCCTGCAGCGCTGGTCGCGCCACACGGCCATGCGGGACTGGGCCCGCGAGGTGCTCGATCGCATGCAGGGTGTGGCCGAGCTCCTCGACGCCGGCACGGGCGATGCCTGCCAGCGTGCCTGTCGGGAGGCCGCCCTGCGCCTGGAGGATCCCGGGCGAACGCCATCCGCCCGTCTGCTGCAGGACCTGCGTGACGGGGGCCGGACACTCGGCGAGTTCGGACTCGAACTCTCCCGTCGCCACCGCGACCACTTCCTCGCGCTGTCTCCGGAAGCCAATCGCCACTTCGGCCTGCTCGAGACCGAGGCGCTCGCGTCCCTGGACCGCCAGTGCTGGATCGAGGAGCACGACACACTCGATTTCGAAGAGTACCTCGCCGCCTACTACGCCTGAGCGGCCGTCACCACGGAGCGTTCGGTTGTGCCGTACCAGCCCGCCCGTTTACCATCGGCTGGCCCGTCACGGGCATCCGGAAGCAGGACTCTTGGCGCGACTCTTCTACGGTTCGGTGCTCGGCGGCGTGCTGCTCAGCGTGCTGGTGGCGGGCGTGTTTCCGTTGCCACATTCGCAGCGCTATCGCTCCACCATCGAGGTGGTCCCCGACGGTGGCCGCGAGGAAACCTTCGTCATCGAGTGGCCGGCAGACCGCATCCAGCCCTTGCGTGACGGCGGAGCGGGCAGCGTGCATCCGGCCGGCCTCGTTGCCGTGGTCGACGGACCGGCCGGTGTCGTTGCCGCCGCCGAGGTGTTCCGCCTGCGTGACGTTGCCGGCAACGTGGTGGGCCTCGCCAGTCGCACGGCCACGCCGGCGGATCCCGGCGACCGCGGTCGCGGCACACGCTCGGAGTGGATGCTGCTTCTGCCGAGTCGTGGCGCGCTGTTCCTGTCGCAGATCGATGCGCTCGACACCCTGCCGCGTGCCGTCACCGGCCCCATGCCCGTGCCGGTCGTCGATACACCGGGATTCTGGGCGGGCGGCGAGCGCCGGCGCATCACGACCGGGCCGGCCGATGGGGGCGCAGGCCGTGTCGGCGGCGGCACTGCGGAGTTTGCCGGTCTGCAGGGCAGCTACGACGAGACCTGGGAACGGCGCGAGTCGGCGGCAGGCGGCGTGAACCACGGCCGCATCGTGCTGCGCACGCGGGTGCTGGCCGGCCCATGATGAAGGCGCTGGTGATCATCGCAGGCCTGCTGATCGGCATCTTCGCCGGCGCCACCGTGCTGCTGTTCAATCCGATCACGTTCATGCAGGGAGCACCGGCCGGCCTGTCGGGCGCGATCCGCAGCTTCGAGTGGCAGAGCGGCGCCGGCCATCAGGGCATGGTGCTGACCCCCGCCGGCCTGCTCGGTTTCGGCACTGACACATCCGGTGCGCCGTTCAGGGATCCTGGTATCCGTTACGCCCGTGCCGAGGTGGTGAGCCTCGACGACGAGGGCGAGGGGACGCCCGCCCTGGCGGTGCGGCTGTCGGCGCTGGCGCGCTCGAATTCGCTCCTGCAGGCCCGCCTCGGCATGGCCACGACATGGAACGTCGTCTGGCCAGGCCGCGGCAGCGTGCTGCTCGCCGGTTCGGAGACCCTCTGGACGCCGGTCCGCGACGGGTTGTGGTCGGCCTTGCGGGGTCGCGGCTTTCATCCCGGCCGTGCGCGCTATCCGCTGCCGCCGGTACCCGGCTTCGGCCCGAGCCTGCTGATCGCCGGCAGCGGCGAGTTTGCCGCCGCCAGCGGCAGCTTCCGCGAGGAATTCGCGCCGGTCGACGACGCGCCGGGCGACCTGGTCGGCCTGCGCCGCCTGCACCTCGCCATCGAGTGAGCGGGAGCCTCAGGCGCCGAGTGCGCCCTCGGCGATGTCCTTGAACGGAATGCCGGTATCGGCCACGGCCTGGTGGTCGAGGCGGGCACGCTGCGCGATCAGTTTCTTCGACAGCATGAACTCGCGCGGGCTGTTCACCGCGTGTACCGCGACCAGCCGTGCGCCCTCGAAGTAGAACGCCGCGAACGAGCGGCTGGCCGGCTCGCCGCGTACCACCAGGGTGGCGTGCGCGTCGGTGAGGCCCGTCATCTGCAGCTTCAGGTCGTACTGGTCCGACCAGAACCAGGGGATCTGCGCATAGGCCTGCGGCCTGCCGAGGATCGACAGCGCCGCGGTCTTGCCCTGTTCCTGCGCGTTGTGCACGGACTCCAGCCGCAGGCGGCGGCCGAGCAGGGCATTGGGGTGGCTGGTGCAGTCGCCGGCCGCATGGATGGCCGGGTCGCTGGTCCTGCAGAACTCGTCGACGACGATGCCGTCATCGCAGGCCAGGCCGGCAGCCTCGGCCAGCTCCGTCGTCGGCAGGATGCCGACGCCGACCACGACCCGGTCGGCCGGCAGCGTTTCGCCCGTGGTACAGACCACCTCGACCTGGCCGCTGGCGCGACGGATTCCGGTGACGCCGGTCTGCAGGCGGAAGCCGACACCGGCTTCCTGGTGGGCATCGAGGTAGAAGCGCGAGAGCAGCGGTGCGACCGAGCGCGCCATCACCCGGTCGGCGATCTCCACCACGGTGACATGGAGACCGGCCTGCACGGCGACGGCGGCCACCTCGAGCCCGACATAGCCGGCACCGACCACGACGAGGCGCTGCCCCGGGCGGAAGCCCGCCTGCAGTCCGCGCACGTCGTCGATGGTGCGCAGGTAATGCAGCTCGGGCAGATCGGCGCCGGGAATCGATAGGCGACGCACGTGGCTGCCGGTAGCGAGGATCAGTCGGTCGTAGGCGAGGTCGGCGCCATCGACGCGCACCGTGCGCCGGCTGCGGTCGATGGCCTGCACACGGGTGCCGAGGCGCAGCCCGACCCGGTTGTCCGCGTAGAACTCCCGAGGGCGCAGGTACAGCCGCTCCAGTTCCATCTCGCCGGCGAGGAATTTCTTCGACAGCGGCGGGCGCTGGTACGGAAGGTACGGCTCCTCGCCGACCAGCAGGATGTCGCCGCCGAAGCCGCCGTGCCGGAGCGTGACGACGGCCTGGGCGGCGGCCTGGCCGGCGCCGGCGATGATGACTGTGTCGGGCATGCGCGTCGTGGTTCGGGTCGTTGCGGGGCCGGTGACGGGGCGGGCGATTATACTCGCCGCCACCAGCGAGCCAGGAAACCAGGCCCATGAAGGCGATCCAGATCAGCCGCTACGGCGGCCCCGAGGTGCTCGAGTACGTCGACCTGCCGCAGCCCGTGCCGGCGGCGGGCCAGGCGCGGGTGCGCCACGAGGCCATCGGCCTGAATTTCATCGACACCTACCAGCGTTCCGGCCTCTACCCGCTCACCCTGCCGACGGCGCTCGGCATGGAGGCCGCCGGCGTGGTGGAGGCTGTCGGCGAGGGCACGACCGGCGTGCGGCCCGGGGACCGCGTCGCCTACTGCAGCCCGCCGCCGGGCGCCTACGCCGGGGCGCGCGTGATCGCCGCCGACCGGCTGATGAAACTCCCGGCGGGCGTGGATGCGCGCACGGCGGCAGCCAGCATGCTCAAGGGGCTCACCGCCTGGTACCTCCTGCGGCGCAGTTACCCGGTGAAGCCCGGCGACACGGTGCTGTCCTACGCGGCGGCCGGCGGCGTGGGCCTGATCCTGTCACAGTGGGCCGCGAGCCTTGGCGTGCGGGTCATCGGCGTGGCGGGCACGCTCGCCAAGGCCGCACTCGCCCGCGAGCACGGCTGCACGGATGTGGTGGCGGCCGATGACCCGGAATTCGTCGCGCGCGTGCGCGAGCTGACCGGCGGGGCGGGGGTGGCGGCCGTGTACGACTCCGTCGGTCGCAGCACCTTCATGCAGTCGCTCGACTGCCTGCGCCGGCACGGCGTCATGGTGAGCTACGGCAACGCATCCGGTCCGGTCGAGCCGTTCAGCCCCATGGAACTCGCCCGGCGGGGCTCGCTCTACGTGACGCGCCCGTCGCTCTTCGATTTCATCGCCGCCCGCGCCGACCTCGAGGCCGGCGCGGGCGAGCTCTTCGACCTGATCGCCCGCGGCACGATCCGGATCCACGTCGGCCAGGAGTACGCGCTCGCCGACACGGCCCGTGCCCACGCCGATCTCGAAGCGCGCCGCACCACGGGTTCGACGGTCCTCGTGCCCTGACCGGTTCAGTCGATCGGCCAGAACACCTGCAGCAGCACCATCACCACCGCGAACACGATCAGCATCAGCGGCACGCCGAGGCGCACGTAATCGCCGAACCGGTAGCCGCCGGGGCCCATGACCATCAGGTTCGCCGGGTGGGCGATCGGCGTGGCGAAGGCGGAGGAAGCCGCCATGGCGATGGCCATGAGCGAGGTCTGCGGCGCGATGCCGAGTTCGCGCGAGGCGGTGATGCAGATCGGCGCCATCAGCACCACCAGCGCCGGGGTGGGAATCACCAGCGTGGCGAGCGCCGTGACGACATACAGGCCGGCGATGATCGCCCAGGGACCCAGGCCGCCGATCGCGGCGAGCATCTGCGTGGCGAGGTACTGGGCGGTGCCCGTCTCCGCCATGGCGGTGCCGAGCGGCAGGGTGCCGGCGATGAGAAACACGGCGCGCCACTCGATGGCGCGATAGGCCTGTTCCATCGTGAGGCAGCGGCCCAGCACCATGGCCGTGGCACCCAGTACGGCGGCCACGCCGATCGTGAGCCAGCCGAGCAGGACGCTGCCGACGATGCCCGCCATGACGAGCGCGGCCAGCGGTGCCCGCGAGCTGTCGGTGACGGGCAGCATCACGGGGGTGAGCACCAGCAGGTCCGGGTCGTCGTTGAGAAGCGCCAGCTTCTGGCGTGGCCCGACCAGCAGGAGGGCGTCGCCGAACTGCAGCGCGAGCTTGTCGAGACCGGTACGCAGCGCCTTGCCGGAGCGCCACACGGCGACGAGTTCCAGCCCGTAGCGATCGCGGAAGTTCAGCTCGTTGACGGTCTTTCCGGCCAGTGGCGACTGCGGCGCGAGCGTGGCTTCCAGCGTGGCGAGCCGGTCGGACTCGAAGATGTTGAGGTTCGGTGACACGTGGTCCTCGACCTGCAGTTCCTGCAGGCCGCGCATCACGTCGAGATCCTCGGGTCGGCCCTGGATCAGCAGCAGGTCGCCGCCGAGGATGATCTCCTCCGGTGGCGGCATGATGCGCAACCCGCCCTCGCGGAAGGTGGCGAGCAGGCGGAAGTCGAAGGCATCACCCAGGCGGCTGCGACCGAGCGTCTGGCCGCCGAGCACGGAATCTCGCGGCACGCGCACGACGAACAGCCGTTCCTGCATGCGGTACGTGTCGCGCAGCTCCTCCTCGGTGATCGTGCGGATCTCGCCGAACTCACCGGTCGTGGTCAGCGCTGCCAGCGCCTCCTCCTCGCCCTGCAGCAGCAGCCGGTCGCCGGCGCGCAGCGGCACGTAGGCGAGGTTCACCCGGCGCACGAGGTCGCGACGGCGGATCGCGAGCACGTTGGCGTTGAACCGGCGGCGGAATTCGGCGTGATGCAGCAGATCCTTCGCGAGCGTGGAGGTTTCCGCGACGCTCGCCTCGACCAGCCTGATCCGCTCCGAGACGAGCGCCTGCAACACCGGGGCCTCGCGTTCGATGACCAGCTCGCTCCAGCGGCGCAGTTCCTCGAAGCGCTCCAGGCGCCCCTGGACCAGCAGCCGGTCCCCGCCCTGGATCACGGTGGTGCGTGACGGCAGGGCATCCACCTTGTTGCGCCGCTCGAGCGCGATGACGATCATGCCGGCCGCCGACACCAGCCGGCTGTCGGCGAGCGTGCGCCCCACCAGCACGGAGCCGTCCGGCACGCGCATCATGAAGTTGCGGTCCTGCAGGCCGTATTGCGTGCGCAGGTTGCGCTGGCTGCGCTGGTGTGCCTCGAGCCCCGGGTCCTTCTGCGGCAGCAGGCGGCGCCCGGCAAAGGCCATGAAGATCGTCCCGGCGGCGAGCGCACCGAGGCCGACCGGTGCGAAGTCGAACAGCGTGAAGGGCCGCTCGCCGGCGGCCGCGAGCGCACCACTGATCAGCAGGTTCGGTGGCGTGCCGATCAGCGTCGTCATGCCGCCGAGCAGGGCCGCGAACGCGAGCGGCATCAGCAGCCGGGATGCCGGGATCTCCGTGCGTCGGGCGATCTCCACCGCCACCGGGAGCATCAGCGCGGCGACGCCGACGGTCGGCATGAATGCCGATAGCGCACCGCCGGCGAGCATCACGGTGGCGATCACGGGCCCTTCACGACGCCCGGCGAGCTGCAGGATGCGCCGGCTGACGATCTGGCCGCTGCCGCTGCGGGTCAGCCCCTCGCTCAGGATGAACATGGCCCAGACCGTGATCACGGCCTCGTCGCTGAAGCCGGCGAGTGCCTGCGGCGGCGTGACCACGCCGGTGACGGCGAGCATGCACATCACCAGCAGGGCCACCAGGTCCATGCGCAGCAGTTCGGTGGCGAACATGATCACCGCGAAGGCGAGGATCAGCAGACAGAGCGCGATGTCCTGAGTCACGGTGACCTGGATGGCGGCGGGAAGGAGCCCCGCACCGGCCGGCGCGTGACGGCGGCGCGGGGGAATGTCGCGAATCTACTGCGGAATCCTTCGTGCGGGAAGTCGTGTGCGACGGCATACTGGTGCGATGACACTCCGGCCGTCGCCAGATCCCGATGACGACCCGCAGGCACGCTACCGGCGCATCTATGCGGTCGTCGCCGGCATTCCGCGCGGCTGCGTGGCCACCTACGGACAGGTGGCTGCCGCTGCGGGCCTGCCGCGGCGGGCGCGGCTGGTGGGCCGCGCGCTCGCCGTCTGCCCGCAGGCCCTGCCCTGGCATCGCGTGGTGAACGCCGCCGGCTGTGTCTCGCTGCCGCCGGGATCGGCTGCGCATGCCGAGCAGCTGCGCCGGCTCGAGGCCGAGGGTGTCGAGGTCCATGACGGTCGCGTGGCGCTCGGCCGGCGGCGCTGGCAGGCGGCGACACTCGACGAAATGCTCTGGGGCCCGCCGGTGCGGGGCAGTCGCACGAGGCGGTCCTGACATGGTCGCCGCCGGTCATGTCTGCTTCGCGCACGGCAAGGAGAGCGGGCCGTGGGGCACGAAGATCCGGGCACTCGCCGAGGTGGCGCGTGCGCGCGGCTGGAGCGTGGAGTCGCTCGACTTCCAGGGCATGGAAGATCCGCATGAGCGCGTGGCGAAGCTGACCGGCCATTGCCGGGGGCTGGCCGGTCCGCCGGTGCTCGCCGGCAGCAGCATGGGCGGCTTCGTCGCGGCGGCAGTCGCCGCCGCGTTGCCGGTGCGCGCGCTCTTCCTGATGGCGCCGGCATTCTACGTACCGGGCTACGAGCAGTACGTGCCGCCGGCGCCCGCCTGTCCGGTGACGCTCGTCCACGGCTGGCGTGACGACGTCGTGCCGTGGGAGGGCAGCGTGCGTTACGCGGCCACCTGCCGGGCGCAGCTCACGCTGCTCGACGGTGACCACCGCCTGACCGCCAACCTGCCGGAGCTCTCGCGCCTGTTCGGATGGTTTCTCGGCGATGTGGAGGAGGCTGCCCGATGAAAGCACGACACATTTCCGGGCTTCTGCTGGCCGGCATGCTGGCCGCCTGCGGCGGGCAGGAAGCGCCGCCGCCGGAGGAGGCGACCGGCGACCGCGTCCTGCTCGAGTCGGCGCGTGCACCGCTGGAACGCGCACACGCGGTCGAGGACATCGCCGCCGGACGGCGCGAGGAACTCGATGCGGCCGTCGAGGCCGCGGGCGATCAGTAGTCGCGCCGCACCCAGGCGGCGAGCCCGGTCAGCGTCGGCTGCGCCGCGACCACGAGCCAGGTCGGGATGGCGCGCAGGTAATCCCGGTAGCGGCCCTTGGCCTCGAAACGCTCGCGAAAACCCGAGGCGAGGAACGCTTCCCGGTAGCGCGGCCCGATGCCGCCGGCGATGTACACCCCACCGGCGGCCCCCAGCGTGAGCGCGGTATCCCCGGCCACCGTACCGAGCAGCTGGAAGAACGTCGCGAGCGTGGTGCCGGCGGTGGCCTCGCCGGCGAGCGCCTGCTCGCCAATCCGTTCCGGTGGCAGTGCCGGCAGGTCGTGCAGCGCGGCGTGCAGGAAGCTCAGCCCCGCACCGGAGAGCAGCCGCTCGGCCGAGCAGTGCCCGAAACGGCGGCGGGCGAGCGCGATGACGCGCTCCTCGGCCTCGTCCTGCGCGGCGAGCGTGACGTGGCCGCCTTCACCCGGCAGCGCCCGCCAACTGCCGTCGGGCAGGGGTACGAGGCTCGCCACGCCGAGTCCCGTGCCCGGTCCGAGCACCACCCTCGGTGCCGCGGGGTCGGCAGTCCCGCCGCCGACCGCGACCAGGTCGGCCGGCTCCAGAGCGGGCAGCGCATGGGCGAGCGCCGCGAAGTCATTCATCACCTCGAGCCTGTCGAGCCCGAGGGCGTCGCGCAGCGCCGGAATCGAGTCCCGCCAGCCGCGGTTGATCATGACGAAGTGCTCGCCCCGGATCGGCGCCGCGAGGGCGAGCACGGCGCGTCGCGGTCTGTCGGCCGGCGACAGCGTGTCGAGGTAGGTGGTGAGCAACGGGCTCAGCGCGGCGAAGTCAGCGCAGGCATAGATCCGCACGGCCTGCGGCTCGCCGCTGGCCGCGGCCAGGGCGCATCGGGCGTGCGTGCCACCGATGTCGGCGATGAGGACCGGCATGGCGGGCAGTGTACGGGGCCCGGTTGGCGCTGGGTATCCGCAGGCGATGCGTGCGGGGGCCACGAAAAAAAACCGCCCCGTTGCGGGGCGGTAGGGTTGGGCGCGGAAATTGTCGATTTTTTTCTTGTTGTTGTCGTGCCTGCGTTCTTCTTGTTCTTATGCAGGCTGTGCGTTGGGTTGTTGCGTTGCGTTGCGTTGGGTTGTGAAGCGCAATGGCTTGTTGCGTCTCGGGTGTACTGATGCACCTCCCATGCCAGCCGGGGCCCGGCGTTACCCCGGTTTGACAGAAGACCCTCGATGGACCTTCTTATGTGATGCCGGTCACGCTTCGGCCTGCGGTCCCGGCCGTTCGGTCCGGGATGCTGACCCCGCCCGGGCAGGTGGGATGCGCCGTTTGTCAACGCCGTCGACAGGTAACGCGCGCGCGGCGTGTCGAACACGTCACAGCAGTTTCTGATTATTCTTTGGAAACAGCAGCTTGTGATGGCTGCGACACTGTCAAGTCAGCCGACGATTCGCGGCCGGCGCGTGGCGTTCAGGCGTTCAGGTCGGGGATGAGCTGGCTCTCGAGCCGGGTGATCAGGTCCTTGAGCCGCAGCTTTTCTTTTTTCATGCGGCTCACGCGGAGCTGGTCGGCGTCGGGATTTTTCGCCAGTTCGGCGATGGCCACGTCCAGCCGGCGGTGCTCCACCCGCAACTCCTTCAACCGCACGCGGTTGCCGAAGGTATCGGTGTCGACGTTGCTGGTGATCATGGTCGTGCCCGGACCGGGCTTTGCATTCTAATCCATTTGCCGGGTCATCAGACGGCGCAATCGCCGCGCAGCCAGCCGGCCCAGTCCCGGCCGTCGTCGCCGAACACGACAAAATGCGGGTTGAGCACGCCGGGGCCGCGGTTGTACGCCAGGCGGGTGCCGGCGAGGTCGACCACCCGGCCGCCGGCCGCCTCGACCACCGCCTGGGCGGCGGCCGTATCCCACTCGGACGTGGGGCCGAGGCGCGGGTAGACGTCGGCGCCGCCCTCGGCAACCACGCAGAACTTGAGCGAGCTGCCCATCGGCACGAGCTCGTGCGGGCCGACCCGCTGCAGGAAGGCGGCGAGTGAGTCCCCGGCGTGCGAACGGCTGCCGACCACGCGCAGCGGCGTGTGGGCGGGGCAGCTCACGGCGATGCGCTGCGCCGCGCCATCCCCGTCCCAGCGCAGGGCCCCGGTGGTGGCGCAGCCGGCATAGTCGCGTCCCGGGACCGGTACATGCACGACACCGAGGACCGGGCCGTGACCCTGCACCAGCGCGATATTCACGGTGAACTCGCCGTTGCGCTGGATGAACTCGCGCGTGCCATCGAGCGGGTCCACGAGCCAGAACCAGGGCCAGGTGGCGCGCACGGCAAATTCGGCGGTGGCTGATTCCTCCGACCAGACCGGGATGCCGGGCGTCAGCCGCGCCAGCGCCCGCGTGATCACCTCGTGCGCCGCACGGTCGGCCGCGGTGAGCGGCGAGCGATCCGCCTTGGCTTCGACGGCAAAGTCGGACTGATAGATTTCGAGGATGGCGCGCCCTGCCTCGCGGGCGATGGCGCGCACGGGTTCGAGCAGGTCGGCGGGAACGGGGATCATGGTGTCTCGCTGGACGCCGTGGCGACAGGCGACGGCAGTAGAATCGGCGCCTGGTGAATCAAGGGGCCGGCCAGTATAGGCCATGGACAGGACTGCACCCACGCAACTGCTGGCGCGCTGCGATACCGTGCTGCTCGACATGGACGGCACGCTGCTCGACCTCGCCTTCGACAACTGGTTCTGGCATGAGGCCGTCCCGCGCTGCCTCGCGAGGGCGCGCGGCGAACCCGAACCGGCAGTGCGGCAGGATCTGCTCGAACACTATGCGAGCAAGCAGGGCACGCTCGAGTGGTACTGCCTGGACTACTGGTCGCAGGCGGTGGGGCTCGACCTGCACTCGCTCAAGGTGGCCTCCAGCCAGCGCATCCGCTACCTGCCGGGTGCACGCCCCTTCCTGCAGCAGATGCAGTCTTCCGGTCGGCGCCTGGTGCTGGTGACCAACGCGCATGCGAAAACCCTCGCCGTCAAGAAAGGGGTGAGCGGGCTCGGCGAGTTCTTCGAGTGCTGCGTGACTTCCCACGAACTCGGCCTGCCCAAGGAATCGGCCGGGTTCTGGCCGCGACTGCAGGCGCGGCTCGGGTTCGAATCGCAGCGCACGCTGTTCGTCGACGACAGCCATGCGGTACTGGATGCGGCGGCCGCCTTCGGGCTCGCCGGCGTGGTCGCCGTCACGCGACCGGACACGCGCCAGCCGCCGCGTGTCGTGCCGGGGCACGTGGCGGTCGAGTCGGTGTCCGAACTGCTTGGTTGAGGAGTCGTTGCGCGGCTAGCGCGAGCGCGGGTGGCGGCGCCCGCCAGGCGGTCCGCTGCGTCCGGGTGGCCCGCTGCGCCCACGTCCGCCGCCCGGTCCGCCCCGCCCGCGACCGCCGCCACCGCGAAAGTGCGGCCGGCTTTCCCGCGGCGGTATCTTCACCTCGACGAGCAGGCCCGGGTCGACCTGCCCGACCGGGATGCGATGGCCGATGTAGGCCTCGATCTCCGGCAGCGTGATGGCGTAGCTCTCGCAGGCGAAGCTGATGGCGTCGCCGCTGGCCCCGGCGCGGGCGGTCCGGCCGATGCGGTGGACGTAGTCTTCCGGGTCCTGCGGCAGGTCGTAGTTGATGACGTGGCTCACGTCGGGCACGTGCAGGCCGCGCGAGGCGACGTCGGTGGCGACCAGTACCGGCAGCGTGCCGGCCTGGAAGTCCTTGAGCATGCGCAGGCGCTTCGGTTGCGGCACGTCGCCGGAGATGACCGCAGCCCCGACGCCGTTGGCATCGAGTACCGCACCGACGTGCTCGGCCTCGCGCTTGGTGTTGACGAAGACCATGGTGCGCGAGGCCTGCATGCGCTGCATCAGGCTGATCATCAGCGCCGGCTTCTCGTGGTTGGCCGGGAAGTAGACCACCTGCGTCACCTTGTCGACGGTCTTCTTGTCCGGTTCGATCTGCACCAGGTGCGGGTCGTTCATGTGCTCGTAGGCGAGTTCGAGCACCCGGTAGCTCAGGGTCGCGGAGAACAGCAGGTTCAGCCGGCGGTCGAAGGGCGGCAGCCGGCGCAGCACGAAGCGGATGTCCTTGATGAAGCCGAGGTCGAACATGCGGTCGGCTTCGTCGAGCACCATGACCTGCACATGGCGCAGGCTGAAGACGTGCTGCTTGAAGTAGTCGATCAGGCGGCCGGGCGTGCCGATCAGCACGTCGACGCCGGCAGTGAGCTGATCGCGCTGCTTGTCGTAGTCGGCGCCACCATACACCACCACCATGCGCAGGCCGGTGGCCGCGCCGAGCACCTGGGCGTCGGCGTGGATCTGGACGGCCAGTTCACGCGTCGGCGCGAGGATCAGCGCCCGCGGGCCGTCGAGGTCGGCCACGTTGCGGGGCGGGTGGCGCAGCAGCCGCGCGAACGTGGCGATGAGGAAAGCAGCGGTCTTGCCGGTGCCGGTCTGCGCCTGGCCGGCGATGTCGCGCCCGGTGAGAGCCAGCGGCAACGTCTGCGCCTGGATCGGGGTGCAGGCCTGGAAACCGGCGCGTCGTACGCCCTCGAGAATCTCTCCGGGCAGGCCGAGGTCGGCAAAGGATACTGGGGTGGGTCCGCTCATGGGGCGCTAACGATAGCCGAAAACGTGATCGGGTACTTGCAAATTCCCCATCGACAGGTTCAAATTGACGCCAATTCGCCGCGGACCATTACCGCACCTGCCCGGCTCAACAGCAACCTCGCTGACCGATCCTGTCGAAGCAGACTTCGCATCCGATCCCAGCATCGTGCCTGAGCGGGCTGGCCGCTTCCCACTGAAGCGACCGTCTTTCGAGCATTGAACGCCGCTGCCCTCGGGCGGGCAGCCGCGATCCACCCGGATTCCGAGATCCTCTGTCACAGCAGAATCCCCAACGTATGAGCATAGTTCACATCACCGAAGACAGCTTCGATGCCGAGGTCCTGAAGGCGCCCACCCCCGTGCTGGTGGATTTCTGGGCCGAATGGTGCGGGCCCTGCAAGATGATCGCCCCGGTGCTCGACCAGATCGCCGCCGAATACCAGGGCCGGCTGCGCATCGCCAAGGTCGACGTCGACTCCAACCAGGCGACCGCCATGCGCTACGGGGTGCGCAGCATCCCCACCCTCATGCTGTTCCGGAACGGGGTCGTCGAGGCCCAGCAGGTCGGCATGCTTTCCAAGGACAACCTCAAGAAATTACTGGACGCAAAACTGTGAGAGGCTATCTCGGCAATTCCGCGCGCGGGCGCGGCAAGCAGCAGGGCAACCGCAACAAGGGCGGCAACGGCAACGTCGCCGACCCGATGATGCGCCACCAGCACCAGAAGATGCGTCGCATGGGGCACGAGGAAGACGCCCCGACCTTCAGCGAGGACGACGTCATCTCCAAGAGCGAGCTGGATCTCGCCGGCCGCAACGTCATGAACCTCAACGAGCTGAAGAACAAGCCGGTGGGGGAACTGGTGAACCTGGCGGAGTCCATGGGCCTGGAGAACATGGCCCGCTCGCGCAAGCAGGACGTCATCTTCGCGGTCCTCAAGGGCCATGCCCAGAGTGGCCAGGACATCTACGGCGACGGCGTGCTCGAGATCCTGCAGGACGGCTTCGGTTTCCTGCGCTCGGCCGACGGTTCCTACCTTGCCGGACCGGACGACATCTACGTTTCCCCGAGCCAGATCCGTCGCTTCAACCTGCGCACCGGCGACACCGTATCCGGGCTCATCCGCCCGCCGAAGGACAACGAGCGTTATTTCGCGCTGCTCAAGGTCAGCGAGATCAACTACGACGCGCCCGATTCCTCGCGCAGCAAGGTGCTGTTCGAGAACCTGACGCCGCTGTTTCCGAAGAAGCGGCTGAAACTCGAGCAGGGCAACGGCAGCACCGAGGACATGACCGCGCGCATCATCGATCTGGTGGCGCCGATAGGCCTCGGCCAGCGCGGCCTGATCGTCTCCCCGCCCAAGGCGGGCAAGACGATGCTGCTGCAGAACATCGCGCTCTCGATCACGGCGAACTACCCGTCGGCCTACCTGATCGTGCTGCTCATCGACGAGCGGCCGGAGGAGGTCACCGAGATGCAGCGCTC
>JADZBS010000113.1 GCA_020851975.1 Gammaproteobacteria bacterium
CAGCTGCAGCAAGGCGCATTCCGGCAGGCGCGGGACGGCTTCGCTGCCCTTCTCGCGTCGAACGCCAGCACGATTCCCTTCCACACCGGGCTCGCCCAGGCACAGATGGCCCTTGGCGACACGGCGGAAGCGTTTCGGACCTACGAGCGCGCCATGGCGCTGTTCCCTCGCAACGTACCTCTCACCGTTCACTACGCCGAAGCACTCATGCAACACGGTCACCCCAGGGAGGCCCATCGCGTGCTGCTCGACCTGCTGAACGTGGTCCCGCCGACACCCGAGCAGGTGCGGTTGATCGCGCTGGCAGCCAGCGCCGCGGGAGACACCGCCGATGCACACTACTACATGGCCGAGTATCACCTCATGAGTGGCGACCTGAAACTTGCCGCCGACGAATTGCGCATTGCTCTCGGCATGCCTGGACTCGACAACGTCCAGCGGGCACGCTTCCGGTCGCGGCTCGCAGAGATCCAGGAGGTTCTCGACCGGCTGCAGGCCGAACGCCGGCTCCTGCCGACGGCAGGAAACCAGGGGGGACGTTGACGGTGACACGGCAGGCGGCACGGTGCATGACGTGGCTCGTTCTCGGTGCGACCATGCTGGTCGGCTGCGCGACGAGTGGACCACCGCGGGAAGAAGCCAACCCGGACCCATTGGAGCCCATGAACCGGGCCGTCTACCGCTTCAACGATGTCGCGGACCGCTACGTCGGCAAACCGGTCGCGCGCGGCTACGAGAAGGTCACCCCGGCCGTGGTACGTCAGGGCATCGGCAACTTTCTCGACAACCTGCGCTACCCGATCACGATCGTCAACGATCTTCTCCAGGGCAAGCTGCGTCAGGGCGGCGCCGACCTGGCCCGATTCGCGATCAACACCACGGTAGGCATCTTCGGCGTATTCGACCCGGCCACGGCCGCGGGATTGCGCGAGAACGACGAGGACTTCGGGCAGACGTTGGCCGTGTGGGGACTCGGCGAGGGTCCCTATCTCATGATACCGATCTTCGGGCCCTACACCGTCGGCAGCGCCATTGGCGATCTCGCCGGAACGCAAGTCTCGGTGCTGACACAGGGTCCCGAAGGGCGTGCGGCGATTGCCTTGTGGGCGCTGTACCTGGTCGACAAGCGCCAGAGGCTCCTCGACGTCGATGACGAGATCCAGAGCTCGTTCGACCCGTACCTGTTCATCCGCGACGCCTACCTGCAGAACCGCAGGTACAAGATCCTCGATGGGAACATTCCCGAGGAGGATCTCTACCCGGAAGAAGACTTCGAAGACGACCCGGAATCCTGAACGCCCGCCCCGATGCCGGCCGCAAGCAGTGCTTCGACCTCACTGATTCGCGCCAGGTCGAGCAACTTGCGCGGCGGGTTGAGGATTTCCAGGCGGCGGCCGGCTGCCTGCGCCACGCCTGCCCACTCGATCACCAGCGCCAGGCCCGCGCTGTCGACGTCGGTGACACCACCGAGATCGACTTGCGGATTGGCCGCCCCCGCCACGGCTGCGCGGCTGGTCTCCCAGATGCCATGCACCGTGTCGAAACCGAGGTGGCCGGCAACGGCAAAGCCGCCGCCGGCGGCCGGGTCGAAGCTCAGCGTGCTCACGAGCGGCTCTTGCCCGCCGGCGACGGACCGTCCGGGTCCTTGCGTCCGGCATCGATATCGGCCGTGTCACGTTCCAGGCGGCCGATCAGCGCATCGAGTCCCTTGGCCGCGATCTCCGCGTTGAACTGGTTGCGGTAGTTCTGCACGTAGGAAACACCCTCGATGCGCACGTCATAGGCCTTCCAGCCTGCCGGGGTACTGCGCATGGCGTAGTTCACCGGCACCGTGCTGCCGTCGGACGTGCGCATCTCGGTCTCGACGACCGTGCGACCGTCAGTCGGCGGAGTCCGCGCCGGGAAGATTTTCACCTGGTTCTCGTCGAACTTCAGCACGGCTGACGCGTAACTGCGTAACAGGAAATTGTAGAACGCATCGACGAAGCGCCGGCGTTGCTCGGGAGTGGCGTTGCGCCAGCTCTTGCCGAGAACCAGGCGCCCGGCGTAGTCGGTGTCGAACTTCGGCAGCAACTCGCGGTCGATCAACGCATAGAGTTCACGCTTGTTGGCTGTCAGCTCCGGCCGGCGATCGGCAATCTGCTGGGAAATCTGCCCGACCGTCGCTTGGACCACCGCCTGGGCAGTCTCCTCGGCTGTTGCCGTTGCGGCCAGCAGCGCCAGTACGACGCTAGCGACCAGCGCCTGGATCGGTCGCCTGTTCACCATCACCACCCTCCGTTCCAAACTTGAACAGCAGCTTGCCAATGACGTTCTCGAGCACGATCGCCGACTGCGTCAGGTCGATTCGACTGTTGGCACCCAGATAGGTTTCCGAGCCGCCCGGCCCGATGCCGACGTACTTGCTGCCGAGCAGTCCCGCCGTGAGGATGCTGGCATCGGAATCGTCGGGAATACGGTTGAATTCCTCGCCGATGCGCATGGTGACCACCGCATTGAGTCCTTCGGGATCGAACTCGATCTTCTCCACCCGCCCGATCGTGACGCCAGCCATCGTGACCGGCGCCCTCTCCTTCAGGCCGGCGACATCTTCGAATCTGGCCGTGACCAGGTAGCCCTGGTCGTCGAGGTAGCTTTCCACGTTCGTGGTCTGCGTCGCCAGAAAAAAAAGCGCCGCAAAGCCGAGCAGGACGAACATTCCCGCGCCGAGTTCCCTTGCCGGTGTACTTTCCATCGTCGCCTCTACAGCAGAAATGCGGTAATCATGTAATCGAGAATCAACACGAGCACCGAAGTGACCACCACGGTGCGCGTCGTGGCCAGCCCTACCCCTTCGGCCGTCCGCTCGGACGTGTAGCCCTCGAACACCGCCACCAGGCTGGCGGTGATGCCGAACACGATGCTCTTCAGGACCCCTTCCCACACGTCGCCCGTCTCGACGTACTCCTGCATCTGGGACCAGAAGGCGCCATTGTCCACGCCCATGAGCTGCACGCCAACGAAATAGGCCCCGAGGATGCCGACGCTGTTGAACACGGCCGTCAGCAGGGGTACGGAGACGACCCCACCGAGAAACCGCGGCACGGCAATGCGACCCATGGGGTCGATGGCCATGACCTCCATGGCCGAGAGCTGGTCCGTGGCCCGCATCAGGCCGATCTCGGCCGTCAGCGCGGTACCGGCCCGGCCGGCGAACAGCAGGGCCGTGACCACCGGCCCGAGTTCCTTGAGCAACGTCAGGGCGGCGCCGGCGCCCAGCAGATCCTCCTGGCGCAGGCGCGAGAAGGCATCGTAGCCCTGCAGGCCGATGACCATGCCGACGAAAAAGCCCGAGGTCATGATGATTACCAGCGACAGGACGCCGGCGTTGTGGACCTGCCGCCACACCAGCGCCGGCCGGCGCACGGCGTAAGGCATTGCGCGCAGCATGCCTGCCAGGAAATACATGACGGCACCGAGCTTGCGCACGCCGTCGCCGAGGCGGCGGACCACCTGACGCAATGTGCCTCGACTACGCGCCGCCATCGAGCAACTCCTCCCGGTAGGGGCGCGCCGGGTAATGGAACGGGACCGGACCATCCGCCTCCCCGCTCATGAACTGGCGCACCAGGGGCGAGTCGGACTGCTGGAGTTCCACTGGCGTTCCGGCACCGATGATCTTGCCGCCCGAGACCACGTAGCAGTAGTCGGCAATGCGGCTGATTTCCTCGACGTCGTGGGAGACCACCACGCTCGTCACACCCAGCACGTCGTTGTTGGCCCGAATCAGGCGCAGCACCATGCCCATGGAAATCGGGTCGAGGCCCGAGAATGGCTCGTCGTAGAGCAGCAGGTCGGGGTCCAGCACCATGGCGCGTGCCAGAGCGACGCGCCGCGCCATGCCTCCAGACAACTCGGACGGCATCAACCGAGCCGCACCACGCAAACCGACGGTGTGCAGCTTGGTCAGCACCACCGTGCGCACGAGCCGCTCGGGCAACCGCGTGTGCTCGCGCAACGGGAACGCCACGTTCTCGAAGACGGTGTAGTCCGTGAGCAGGGCCGAATTCTGGAACAGCATGCCCATGCGCCGACGCAGGGCGAACAGCGCCGGGCGGGTCAGGGTCGCCACCTCCTGCCCATCGACGAGGATCCGACCCGCCGCTGGCCGGATCTGGCCGGTTATCAGCCGCAGGAGCGTGGTCTTGCCCGTGCCGCTGGGGCCCATGAATGCGGTGATTTTGCCGCGCGGCACCCGCAGAGACAGGCCGTCGAAAATCATCCGGCCTGCGATGGAATAACGCAGGCCATCCACTTCGATCATCGTGAACTATCGCCTTGCTGCTGCCCCGACCACCAGCCCGCAGGAGCCATCCCGCAGACGAACTGGCACCTCACCGGTACGGCATCCGGTATCCGCCGCCGACCACATGACGGCCTCCCTTCGAGGGACCGGCAGGATACCAGATCGGATGCGACAGCCGGCCATGACGGTGGTCTGGCTTGCCCGGAACCGCATTCCGGACTAATATGGTCCCATATGGTTGACGGACTGCACCCATGCTTCGCATCAGCCGCATCACCGACTACGGCACCATGATCCTCGTGCACCTCGTCGCGAGCAGCGGACAGGTCTGTTCGGCCAGCGATGTTGCAGCCGGTACGCGTGTCGCCCTCCCGACCGTGCAGAAGATTCTCAAATTGCTGACCCGCTCCGGCCTGGTGGTCTCCAGCCGCGGCGCCGAGGGCGGATATTCGCTCGGCAAGCCGGCCGACACGATCAGCGCTGCCGACATTCTCGACGTGCTCGATGGTCCAGTGGCAATCACCGAGTGCAGCCACAGCGACAGCCAGTGCGAGCTGGAATCGCATTGCCAGGTCGGCGGCTCCTGGCAGAAGATCAACAAGGCCATTCGCGTGGCTCTCGATGAGATCACGCTGGCCGATCTCGCGCGTCCGGCACGCGAACTCCCGGTGCAGGGACTGACACGCGGGATCACGCGCACGGTCCACCGCATCGAGCGCGAATGATGCCGGGGAGCTACGGGCCATGAGCAGCGCAGGCAACATCGAAGATCTGGTGGGCCGCAAGTATCGGCATGGATTCGTGACGGACATCGAATCCGATACCGTGCCGCCCGGACTTGACGAAGACGTGATCCGCCTGATTTCGCGCAAGAAGCAGGAACCCCGGTTTCTGCTCGACTGGCGCCTGAAGGCCTTCCGCTACTGGATCACGCAGCGCGAGCCGCGCTGGGCGAAGGTTCACCACCCACCGATCGACTACCAGGGCATCTCCTACTACTCGGCACCGAAGCCGGCCGGGGCCGGATTGAAAAACATCGACGAAGTCGACCCGAAGCTGCTCGAGACCTACGAAAAGCTGGGAATTCCACTTCACGAGCGCGCCCGCCTCGCAGGGGTCGCGGTGGATGCGGTCTTTGACAGCGTCTCGGTGGCCACCACCTTCAAGGACAAGCTGTCTGCCGCAGGCGTCATCTTCTGTCCGTTCTCCGAAGCGGTGCGCGAACACCCGGCGCTCGTGGAGCGGTATCTGGGCAGTGTGGTGCCCCATCGCGACAATTTCTTCGCGGCCCTCAACTCGGCCGTGTTCAGCGACGGCTCGTTCGTCTACGTGCCGAAGGGTGTACGTTGCCCGATGGAGCTGTCGACGTACTTCCGCATCAATGCAGCCAAGACCGGTCAATTCGAGCGCACCCTGATCGTGGCCGACGAGGGCTCGTACGTGAGTTACCTCGAGGGCTGCACGGCCCCGCAACGCGACGAAAATCAGCTGCATGCGGCCGTGGTGGAGCTGGTCGCCCTGCGCGATGCCGAGATCAAGTACTCCACCGTGCAGAACTGGTATCCCGGAGACGAGCAGGGACGCGGCGGCATCTACAACTTCGTCACCAAGCGCGGCGATTGTCGCGGAGCCAACTCCCGGATTTCCTGGACGCAGGTCGAGGCCGGCTCGGCGATCACCTGGAAGTACCCGAGCTGCATCCTGCGTGGCGAGAACTCGGTCGGCGAGTTCTACTCCGTAGCCGTCACCAACAACCTGCAGCAGGCCGACACCGGCACAAAGATGATCCACATCGGCCGCAATACGCGCAGCACCATCGTCTCCAAGGGCATCTCGGCCGGTCGTGCCCAGCAGTCCTATCGCGGGCTGGTCAAGGTCTTCCCGACCGCCGAGGGTGCGCGCAACTACGCCCAGTGCGACTCGCTGCTGATCGGTCCGGACTGCGGCGCCCACACCTTTCCGTACATGGAGGTGCGCCATCCCTCGGCGGTGATCGAGCACGAGGCGACCACCTCGCGGATTTCCGATGACCAGCTGTTCTACTGCCGCCAGCGCGGCCTGTCGGCCGAGGATGCGGTCAACGTCATCGTCAATGGCTTCTGCAGGCAGGTGTTCCGCGAGTTGCCGATGGAGTTCGCCGTGGAGGCCCAGAACCTTCTCAATGTCAGCCTGGAGGGAGCCGTCGGCTGACGGCCCGGATCCGGAGAGAAATCATGCTGCTAGAGATCGACAACCTGCACGTGACGGTGGCTGGCAATGCCATCCTGAAGGGCCTTTCCCTCCAGGTCCGTGCCGGTGAGGTGCACGCCATCATGGGACCCAATGGCTCCGGGAAGAGCACGCTGGCGCACGTGCTCGCCGGGCGGGACGGATACGAAGTCACTGCCGGCACGGTGACATACCTCGGCAAGGACCTGCTCGCCATGAGCCCGGAGGAGCGCGCCCGGGAGGGCGTGTTCCTCGGCTTCCAGTACCCGGTGGAAATCCCGGGGGTCAACAACCTGTACCTGCTGCGCGCAGCGCTGAATGCCCGGCGTCGCCATCGCGGCCAACCGGAAATCGACGCCATCCAGTTCATGAAGATTGCCCGTGACAAGGCCCGCCTGATGCAGATGGGCGAGCAGTTCATGAGTCGCGGTGTCAACGAAGGCTTTTCCGGCGGCGAGAAGAAGCGCAACGAGATCTTCCAGATGACCATGCTCGAACCGCAGCTCGCCGTACTCGACGAGACCGACTCCGGACTCGACATCGACGCGCTGAAGGTCGTGGCCAACGGCGTCAACAGCCTGCGGGATGGCCACAGGGGCTTCGTCCTCGTGACGCACTACCAGCGCCTCCTCGACCACATCGTTCCCGACGTCGTGCACGTGCTGGCGGCTGGCCGCATCGTTCGCAGCGGCGACCGGCTCCTGGCGACCGAACTCGAGGCGCGAGGCTACGACTGGGTCCTCGCACCCGCCTGAGGAACGGTCCCGGCAGGAATCATGGGCATGGACAACGACAATCTGAGCCGGGCCGTGGGCAGACTCGTGCCGGACGGCGACATGCCGGCCTGGCTGAAAACCCGGCGGATGCAGGCACTGGCAGAACTGTCGCAACATGGCCTGCCGACGACGGCAGCCGAAGACTGGCGCTACACGGATCTCGCGCCAGTCATCGAGCGCATCACGACCGCGACCATGCCTCGCGGCAATGCCCGGGTGCCGCAGCTTCCCGGCATCGAAGCCGGCGCATGGGCCGTTTTCGTCGATGGGGTGTTCCGCGACGGGATGTCGACGCTGCGCGACCTTCCAGGTATCGCCTTTGGCGCCATCGGGCCGGATCTGCCAGGGGCCGGGGCACCTGCCGATGAAGAAGCGGATGGTCGCGACGGTCGCGGCGTGCAGGCACTCAAGACCGCATTGCTGCGCAACGGGATCGTCGTCGATGTCAAAGAGGGCGCCCGCCTTCAGGAGCCGCTGCACCTCGCATTCCTGCACACCGCTGGCAGCGTGGCGCAAAACCAGGTGACGATCAGGCTCGGTGCCGGCAGCGCCATCACGGTGGTCGAACATCATCTCGGCGATGAAGCTGCCGTGGCGACATCGACGACCACCCTGGTCTGCGGGCCACGCTCGCACCTGTCATTCATCAAGCTGCAGGGATATGGTGACAGCAGCTGTCACCTGGGAAGCCAGCACGTGACACTCGGCGCGGATGCTGCCGCCGGGCTGTTCCACCTCGATCTCGGTGCGCGCCTGGCGCGCAATGACCTGCAGGTCGAACTGCAGGAGCCGGGGGCCGAGGTCGACTGTCGCGGCCTGTTCTTCGCCGATGAATCCCGTCACCTCGACAACCACACGCGCATCGATCACCGGGCAGTGCGCACACGCAGCCGCGAAACCTACCGCGGCATCATGGACGGCAACGGACGCGGGGTCTTCAATGGCCGGATCGTGGTGCACCCAGCCGCCGCCAGGGCCGATGCCCGCCTGACCAACCAGAACCTGCTGCTGTCGCCAGGCGCGGAGATCGATACCAAGCCGGAGCTCGAGATCTACGCCGACGACGTGCGTTGCAGCCACGGGGCGACGACCGGCCAGCTCGACCGCGACGCGGTGTTCTACCTGCGTTCGCGAGGCATACCGGCCGACGAAGCCCGCCGGCTGCTGATCGCTTCCTTCACCCGCGAGATCCTGCGCCACCTGCCGGCCGCCGGGCTGGAGGACCAGATCGTCAGCCTGCTCGAGCCGCGCTTGCCCGGACTCGCGGCAGCGGGAGCCGGGCCATGACGGGCATCGGCCAGCACCGCACCTGCCAGGAGCCCGTTCTGGACGTGGAACGGATCCGGCGCGACTTCCCGATCCTGCAGCAGGACATCAACGGCCATCCGCTCGTCTACCTCGACAATGCGGCTTCCTACCAGCGTCCGCGGCAGGTCATCGAAGCCATCAGCCACTACTACGAGCGCGATCATGCCAATGTCCATCGTGGCGTACACACGCTGAGCCATCGGGCCACGGAGGCGCAGGAGCGCGGCCGCGAAGCTGCACGCCGCCTGTTGAATGCGCGCAGCACCCGCGAGATCATCTTCACCCGCGGCACCACCGAGGCGATCAACCTGGTGGCTGCGAGTCTCGGCCAGAGCCTGCACCCGGGCGACGAGATCCTGATCTCCCACCTGGAGCACCACTCGAACCTCGTGCCCTGGCAGCTAGTCTGCGAACGCACCGGCGCGCGCCTCGTCGTGGTGCCCATCGACGAGCGCGGCGAACTGCGGCTCGACGAATACCACCGCCTGCTCGGCACGCGAACGCGGCTGGTTGCGATGGCACACGTCTCCAACGCACTCGGCACCGTCAATCCGGTGGAGGAAATAATCGCGACAGCCCGTGCCCACCGGGTTCCGGTGCTGATCGACGGCGCGCAGGCCATTGCCCACCAGGCCGTCGACGTGCAGGCGCTGGCCTGCGACTTCTATGCATTCTCCGGTCACAAGATGTGTGGGCCGACCGGCATCGGCATCCTCTATGGACGCGAGGAATGGCTGGAGAAGCTGCCTCCGTACCAGGGCGGCGGCGACATGATCCTCAGCGTCAGCTTCAGCGGCACTGTCTACAACGACCTGCCGTACCGATTCGAGGCGGGCACACCGCATGTCGCCGGAGCAGTCGGCCTCGCCGCGGCCATCGAGTACCTCGAGGATCTCGGCCTGGCGGGAATCGAGCGTCACGAGACCCGTCTCCTCGCCTACGCCACGGAGGCGATCGCCGCATTGCCCGGCGTGCGCATCATCGGCGAGGCCAGGCGCAAGGCCGGAGTCCTGTCGTTCACGATCGAGGGCATCCACCCGCATGATCTGGGTACCGTGCTCGACCACCAGGGCGTGGCCATTCGCACCGGACACCACTGCGCCATGCCGGTGATGGAGCACTTCGGCCTGGCCGGCACGGCACGGGCTTCGTTCGCGTTCTACAACACGGTGGCGGAGATAGACCGGCTCGTGGCTGGCATCGGCACCGCCATGCGGATGCTCGGCGCATGATGGCGGAAACCGACCTTGGCCGGCTGTATCAGGACATCGTCCTGCGCCACAGTCGCAGCCCCCACAACCAGCACTGCCTTCCGGCGCCGGATGCGCGGGCCGAGGGCCACAACCCGCTCTGCGGGGACCGCATCACGCTCTACCTGCAGCTCGACGATGGCACGATCCGCGAGGCGGCCTTCGAGGCCGTCGGCTGCGCCATCGCGCTGGCCTCTGCCTCCATGCTGACCGATGCCGTGACCGGCAGCCGCCGCGACCAGGCCCTCGCCCTCGCTGCCGCGGTCCAGGCACGACTCTCGGGCGACGACACCGGCGGCGATCTCGGCGAGATCGAGGCCTTGTCGGGAGTGCGCGCCTATCCGATGCGGGTGCGCTGCGCCACGCTGCCGTGGCGCACGCTCGAAGCCGCGCTGCGGGGCGCACATCGCACCGTAAGCACCGAAACGGACGGACGCTGATGTTCGGACCCATGAACGAGCCGGTGACGTTGAAACGCGACCTGACGGCGATGACCGTGCCTGCCGGCATCCCCGAGCACCTGCAGCGTGGATCGCTCGTCTACATCACCCAGGCCATGGGCGGCAGCTTCACGATCTACTTCGAGGGAAACCTTTACCGTGTCGCCGGCAAGGATGCCGATGCCCTGGGCCTCGAGATCGCCCCGGTGCCGGTGTTGCAACCGGGCGCCACAGACGAAGATTTCCGCGAACTCGTCTGGGACCAGATGCGCACCGTGTACGATCCGGAAATTCCGATCAACATCGTCGATCTCGGGCTGGTCTACGACTGCCGGATCGACAAGGACCCACGCGACGGCACGCGCACTGTCGAGGTACAGATGACCGTGACGGCTCCCGGCTGCGGCATGGGAGAAATCATGGTCGAGGATGTACGCGAGAAGATCGCGCTCCTGCCGACGGTGACCGCTGTCAAAGTCGAGCTGGTCTACGACCCGCCCTGGAACCAGGGCATGATGTCGGAAGCGGCCCGGCTCGAAGCCGGACTGCTCTGATCGATGGCAACAGCAGTCACCCGGCGAATCACTCTGTTGCGCCACGCCAGGGCCGTGCCTGGTGACGCCACGACCCCGGACGAGCAACGCCCGCTCGACGAGCGCGGTGAACGCGAAGCCCCGTTGATCGGGCGGCGCCTGCGCAACGCCGGCGCCCGCCCCTCGCTGATCCTGGTCAGCCCGGCCGTACGCGCCCTGCAGACCGCGCGCCTCGTGGCCCAGGAGCTCGGCTATCCGCAGGAGTTCCTGCAGCGCGAGACCGACCTCTACCTCGCCTCGCCCGCCGCCATCCTGGCGGTCCTCGCCCGCCAGGACGACAGCTTCCACGACATCCTGGTGTGTGGCCACAACCCTGGCCTCACGGATCTTGCCAACGGGCTGACCGATGCCGGCATCGTCGACCTGCCGACCTGCGGGTTCGTGGTCATCGAAGCAACACTACGTCAATGGTGCGATCTCGGTGCCGGCAGTCGCCTGGTCCTGGCCGACTCCCCGGAGCAGCCGGCTCGATGAGACGGCTGCGGGATGTCCGTCAGGGCATATCGCAGGCACACAGGTAATACAGCCCGCGTGGATCGTTGAGGGCGCTGACCGCCTGCCAACGGCTCTCGAGACTGCGCATCAGGCGAACCGTGGGCGCTTCCACCGCCATCGGCCAGCGCAGGCCGGCACGGGAAAGATTCCCGAGCAGCTGCACGCCGTAGGTCCTCAGGATCTGCTCGGGCAGCGACAGTTCCGGCTCCACCTGCTCGATGGCATAACTGCCCTCGGCGAGACCGGCCAGCTCCGCCGCCGCCGCCACCGCAGCCGGCAGGTCACCGATGGCATCGACGAGACCCAGATCACGGGCATCGGCACCGATCCAGACGCGTCCCCGGGCGACCTCGTCGACCTGTCCATGCTCCATGTCGCGGGCCTCGGCGACATGACCGACGAAGATGCGGTAGGCGTCCTGCACCGACTGTTCGAGAATGCTGCGGGCCTGCGCACCGAGTGGCCGGTCGAGCCGCATCTGTCCCGACAGGCTGGTCGTGCCGATGCCATCGACGTGGATGCCGAGTGCGTCGAGTCCGCGGTCCACCGTGGGCACCAGGGCGCCAACACCGATCGACCCGGTGATGGTCGCTTCGCTGGCCCAGATCTGATCAGCCGGCATCGAGATGTAATAGCCTCCTGAAGCGGCCAGACTGCCCATCGATACCACCAGTGGCTTGCCGGCTGCCTTGAGGCTCTCGAGCTCGGCACGGACCACCTCGGACGCAAACATGCTGCCGCCGGGGCTGTCGACCCGCAGCACCACGGCGCGAATCCCCTCGTCGAGCGCCGCCTGGCGCACCACGCCTGCCAGGGTATCGCCGCCGATCTCGCCCGCAGCGGCCTCGCCGTCGACGATCTGCCCCGCGGCCACGATCACGCCGATTCTGTCGCCACCGAGCTGCGGCGGACTGGCGCGACGCACGGCCGACAGGTAGGAGCGCCAGTCGATCGCGTTGTAGTCGTAGTATCCCGTCTCGTCACCTTCGCCGACCAGGGCGACCATGTGGTCGCGAAATTCCTGCCGGCTCATCAGCTCGTCGACCAGACCACGATCGACCGCAACCCGCGATGCCGACCCGCCGGCAGTCTGCAGATGGGCAGCGAAGTCGTTGGCGTACGCATCGAGGCTGCCCGGCTCGAGCTTGCGGGCTGCCACCACGTCGCGCTGGTAGACCTGCCACATGCCCTGCAGCCACTTGCCGCTGGCCACCCTGTCCTCCTCCGACATGTCGTCGCGGATGAACGGCTCGACGAAGGACTTGTACTCGCCGACACGAAAGACGTTGAGATCCACGTGGAGCTTGTCGAGCGCGCCCTTGAAGAAGGTCCGGTAGTAGCCGAAGCCATCGATGAACACCAGGCCGAGGTCGTTCAGGTACACCTCGTCGGCCTGGGCGGCCACATAGTACTGGGCCTGATCGTAGGCATCGCCGAGGGCGATGAGCTTCTTGCCTGCGGTCCGTGCCCGTGCCATGGCCGCTGTGACGGCCTGCAACTTGGGCAGCCCATTCGCCTCCAGCCGTTCCAGCCGCAGGACGATGGCTTCGATGCGCGCATCCTGCGCCGCCGCATCGATGGCATCGACGAGGTCCTGGACCAGGACCTGGCGCACCCCGTCGCCCTGTAGCTCGCCGAGCGCCCGCGTCAGCGGGTCACCGGCCAACTGTTCCACCAGCTCGCCTTCCGGGTCGAGAACCAGGGCGGCACCATCCGGAACCGTCACGGGCGTTCCCGCAAGACCCGCCACCAGCAGGCCGAAGATGGCCAGCAGCAGGATGAGGTGCAGGACCCGGCGCAGGACGTTGAGACCCCGCCAGAACCATTGCAGGATGCGGATGATCGGGTTGGATCGACTCATGTGAACCTCGCTGTTGCCGTCAGGGCGCGGCACGATAAGTGACGCGATAGATCGCTCCGGCCGCATCATCGCTCACCAGCAGCGCCCCGTCGGGAGCCACCAGCAGATCGACGGGCCGCCCGAGGGCCGTGTCGCCATCGAGAAAGCCGTCCATGAAGGTCTCGTACCCCACCGCACGAGCGCCCTCGAGCCGCACCAGTGCCACGCGATATCCGGTCTTGCCGGCCGCCTTGCTGCGGTTCCACGATCCGTGCTCGGCGATGAACACCTGATTGCGATATTCCGGCGGGAACATCCCACCCGTGTAGAAACGAACGCCGAGCGGGGCGACGTGAGGTCCCAGCGGCTGGACCGGCGCTTCGGCCTCCTTGCAGCTCCCGAGCCGGCCGAATTCGGGATCGGCAACGCTGCCGCCGTGGCAGAAGGGGAACCCGAACTGCATTCCGGCGCGCGCTGCGCGGTTGAGCTCGCACGGTGGCGTCTCATCGCCCATCATGTCGCGCCCATTGTCCGTGAACCACAGCTCGCCCGTGACCGGGTGCCAGGTGAAGCCGACCGAGTTGCGGATTCCCGTGGCAAACACCTCGCGCCCGGAGCCGTCGGGGTTCATGCGCAGGATGACGCCGAAGCCCGGCTCGTTGCAGATGTTGCAGGGCATGCCGACCGGCACGTAGAGCCGCCCGTCCGGTCCGAAACCGAGATATTTCCAGGCATGCTGCATGCCCTTGAACGGCAGGTCGGCCACGATGACGGCGGGTGCCGGCGGGTCGTCGAGGTGCTGCTCGATGCCATCGAAGCGCAGGATGCGTTGAGGTTCGGCGACATACAGGGCGCCATCGCGCCAGGCGACGCCATTCGGCATCCTGAGCCCCGTGGCCACGGTCGTTACGACTGGAGCCGCCCCGAACGCATCGCGGACGGCATAGACGTTGCCTGCCCCGCGCATCGTGCCGACGAACAAGGTACCGCCCTCGCCGAGTGCCAGCGACCGGGCGCCCGGAACACGGGCAAGAAGTTCGACCGAGAAACCCGGCGGCACGCGGAGATGCATGGTCGGATCCGGTGCCTCGGCCCAGGCCATCGCGGCGAGCAGTCCGCCGAGCAGGGCGATGGTGCGGCGGAAACATTCCATGGCAGAGGCTCCTTCCCGTGTGACGACGTCAGCGCCCGAGCAACGCGAGGGACAGGCGCGGGACGAAGGTAATGAAAACCACGGCCCCCAGCAGTACCAGCACGAACGGCAGGGTCGCCCGGTAGATGCCCAGTATCGGCCGGTCGAAGCGATAGCTTGCCACGACGAGGTTGCGTCCCATGGGCGGTGCCAGGTACCCGAGTTCCATATTGGCGACGAACAGGATACCAAGGTGCACCGGATCGAGCTGGTAGCGCGCAGCAACCGCCGAAACGAGGGGGACGACCAGAACCAGCGCGGCGAAGATGTCTAGCACTGCGCCGAGCATCAGGAGAAAGACGAACAACAGGGCCATGAACGCCAGCTGGCTGCCGACGAATTCACTGACCAGCGCGACCAGGCGTTCGGGCACCTGCGCATCGATCATCACGTTGGTCGATGCCAGCGAAACGCCGAGAATCAGCAGGATCGCTCCAACCAGCACCATCGACTGGCGCACGATCCGCGGAAGCTGGCCCGGCTTGATGTCCCGGTGGATCAGCAACTCGGTCACCAGGACATAGACCACAGTGACCGCGGCTGCCTCCGAAACGGCGAACACGCCCCCGTAGATTCCGCCAAGCACCAGCACCGGCAGCGGAATGTCGAGCCACGACTCGCGCAAAGCAGCACCGACCTGTCGCCACGAGAACTGGCTGAAAGGCACACGCAGGTGACGGTTCACCCAGAAGGCATAAGCCGCCAGGGCGAACATCATCAGCAGGCCGGGCACGATTCCGGCAACGAACATCTCGTCGATCGAGGTCTCGGTGATCACGCCATACAGGATGAGCGGCAGCGACGGCGCGAAGAGCAGCCCCAGGCAACCCGCAGAGGTGATGAGTCCGAGACTGAAGCGCTCGTCGTAGCCTGCCTCGATGAGTGCCGGATACAACGCCGCGCCGAGTGCGATGATGGTCACGCCGGAGCCACCGGTGAAAGCCGTGAAGATGGCACAGGCACAGATGGCAACCATGGCCACGCCACCGGGTATCCAGCCGACCAGCGCCGTTGTCAGACGTACGAGGCGTGCCGGCGCCCGGCTCTCCGCCAGCACGTAACCGGCGAAAGTGAACAACGGAATGGCGAGCAGGATCGGCGTCTCTGCAATGCCGAAGATCTCGATGGCGATCGCCGACAGCGGAATCTCGGCATTCCAGTAACCGATCATGGCACCGGCAGCAATGACCGCGAACAGCGGCGCGCCGAGCAGTATCAGCAGCAGGAGCACGGCCGACGTAATCAATGCCCTGCTCCAGACACACTCATTGGCCGTCGCGGAGCGAGGCCAGCCACGGTGTAGCGATAACCCACCAGGGCAAACGCGACAGGCAGTATCAGCTGCACGCTCCAGGCCGGTACCGCGCCACCGAGGACGCGATCATCGGCGGCAAGCGCGTCAGCCACGAACTGCCAGGAATACCATGCCAGTACGAAACAGACCGCCGCCACGAAAACATCGAGAAGCCGGCCGATCCCCCGCAGCCACCGGTGAGGCAGATAGCGCGAGAGCGCGTCGATGCTGACATGCCGCTGGTCGCGGCTGGCCGCCACCGCACCGAGCATCGTCACCCACAGGACGAGCAGCCGCAACGCCTCGTCGGCCCAGACCAGGCCGGCTCCACCGAAATTACGCAGCGCAATCTGCGCCGCTGCGAGTGCGACCATCGCTGCCAGGGCAAGCGCGAGCAGGACATTCTCGACCCACCGTCCGAAGCGCTCGGCCCGCCCGACGAGCCCGATCCGCACGCTGCCCGTCACTGCCCGGCAGCCGCGCCGGCCGCCTGGGACTGCTGCCGGTATTCCCGCAGGTGGGCCTGCAGCTGCCCGAATAGCGCAGGCGTGTAGACGCCCTGGGTACCGAGATCGCGATTGACCACGACCATGGCCTCCTTCCACTCACCGACATCCGCTGCGTTGGCCTCCACGAGCCGGATGCCCGCGGCCTGGATCGCCTGGCGTGCGGCCTGGTCGTCGGCCACGCTCTGCCGGTCCATGCGACGGTACACATCACCCATGACCTCGCGAAAGGCAGCCTGGTCTCCCGCGGCCAACCGCTTGAATGCCGTCGCATCCACAGCCATCAGGCCACAGGTATACATCATCGGCTGGCCGGTCATGTACCGGACCCGTGTGTGCCACTGCAGGGCGATCACGCCGACCGGCGGGGCAGCGATGATGTCGAGCAACCCGGTCTGCAGACCGGTCAGCACGTCGGTGAGGGGCAGCGACACGGGCGACAGCCGCAGCGCCTGCATGGCCGCAGCGCTGATCCGGTCACCTTCCGGCACCCAGACTTTCCGACCCCGCAGACTGTCGGTGCCGGTGACCGGCTGGTGGCCGAAGATGCGGGCGAAGCCGCCACCGGCAATGCCGAAAGAAACGAAGCCGGCTTCCTCCAGTCCCTTCGCGAGCTGTGCGTCCATGCGCTGGCGCACGTACGCCACTTCGTCCTCCGAGGCGAACACCAGCGGGAGTCCGTAGATGACGATGTCAGGATACTTCTCGGCAAGCCCACCGGCCGTGAAGGCCCCACCATGCAACTGGCCAATGCGGATCTTGCGCAGCACCTGCTTCTCGTTGCCCATGACGCCGCCGCCATAGAGCTTCAGCAGCACACGGCCCTGCGTACGTTCCTTGATCGTGGCCGCCGCCGCCCTGATGTCCTGCATCCACTGCGAACCCTCCGGAGCGACCGTGGCGATCTTGAACTCCGCTGCCGATGCCGCCCCGCCCATCAGGGCGACGGCGAGCAACAGGGGCACCACGATGCGTTTCGTCACGGCTGTTCGCATGCCAAAACCTCTCATACTGGCCCGTCCCTCAGAAGTAGTCGTCTGCCGAAGCAAGAAGATCCCGCGCCTGACGCTGGGCGAGTGTGTTGAACAGGGTACGCCCCTCGCTGCGGGCCGGCGCCGCCAGCACCTCGTTCAGCAGCCGGTCATGCAGGTCCCGGTCGTAGACGAGGCGCGCGTAGCTGCGCGCGAACTCGACCTTGGCCGAAAGGTCCTGCCCCGCGCTGAGCGCGATGGCCCGCTCGAAGAAGGCTCTGCCCTCCTCGGGCCTGCCGCCAAGCGCCGCCGGACGCAGCGTATTGAGAACACCGAGATACAGGTTGACGCCAGCGGCATCACCGGCGCCCGGAAGATCAAGCAGATGACGCAGCGCCCGTTCCGCCTTGGGTAGGGCCGCGATCGCCGACCAGTCCCCGCTGTGCCCGCGGACATAGGCGAGCGAGCCGACCGCGTAGCTGAACAATGCCTCCGCATCCCGTGGCCCGATGCCATCCACGACGGCCGAAAACGCCTCGTACTCCAGCGCATCGAGCCCGCAGGCATGTCGATCGGCACTGCAAACGGCACGGATTCCGTATTCCCGCGCACGGCCGGTCAGCACCTGCGCACGCTGCGGATCCGCCGCGAAGGCCACGCCATAGGCTGCATACAACCGGGCGGCAGCACCGAGATAGCGCGGATTGTCCGGTTCCGTCCTGACCAGGGCATCGAGCAGAATCAGGTAAGCCGGCAGGCCGTCACGCACCAGATCGGGGTCTTCCTGATCGAGGATCGCCGCGGAAAGGTTGTCTGCAAAGCGACTCGCCGCCGAACCGGCCAGCGCGGCGCACCCGCTCGTACCGACAACCGCCAGCCCCAGCAGCAGACTGGCGATCAGCCGCAACCATGCGTCAGGACGGTGCATGCTCCCGCCGCCGACATGCCCACCACGAGACGCGCCGATCACCGTCGGCCGCCGGCTCAGACCTTCTCTTTGATGCGCGCCGACTTGCCGCTGCGATCACGGAGGTAATAGAGCTTGCCACGACGAACATCGCCCCGACGCTTGACCTTGATCTCCGCAACCGTGGGGCTGAACGTCGGGAAGACGCGCTCGACACCCTCACCGTGCGAGATCTTGCGGACCGTGAACGAAGAATTCGCCCCGCGGTTGCGCTTGGCAATGACGACGCCCTCATAGGCCTGAAGGCGCTCGCGATCACCTTCCTTGATACGCACCTGCACGACCACGGTGTCGCCGGGAGCGAATGCCGGGATGTCCTTGCGGGTCAGTTCCGCTTCCAGTTGCTGCATGATCTTGCTCATCGTTCCTCACCTAGTACCTGAACGTGCACGAACCTTCCGGCACGCATTGTCCCAATCAATCTCCCGGCCTCTCCCGGTCGGGCACCCCCTGCCCGGCGACATACTCGCCGAGCAGCCGTCGATCCTCGGCGTCGAGACGCCGCCTGTCCAGCAGGTCCGGGCGCCGCGCCAGCGTGCGTCCCAGTGCCTGCACGCGTCGCCAGCGCCGGATGGCAGCGTGATCGCCTCCCAGCAGGACCGCCGGCACGGCCCTGCCCTCGATTTCGTCCGGCCGCGTGTACTGGGGACAATCCAGCAGCCCTTCCGAAAACGACTCCTGCTCTGCCGAAGCCTCGTCACCGAGCACGCCCGGCAGCAGCCGGACGACGGCATCGATCACCGCCATGGCGGCGATCTCGCCACCGCTCAGGACGAAGTCGCCCAGCGACAGTTCTTCGTCGGCCTCCGCTTCGACGATCCGCTCGTCGAAGCCTTCGTAGCGACCGGCAACCAGGACCAGTCCCGGCCAGTCCCGCATCTCCCGTGCCATGGTCTGGTCGAACCTGCGCCCCTGGGGCGTCAGGAACACGACCCTGGCACCGGCCGGCAACCGTCCCCGGGCCTGGCCGATGGCCGCGCGCAACGGCGCGAATTTCAGCACCATGCCGGGGCCACCGCCATAGGGACGGTCGTCGACCGTCCGGTGCATGTCGGTGGCGTGGTCGCGCGGATCGACCACGCCGACCTCAGCCAGTCCACGCGACAGCGCACGGCCGCAGACGCCAAAAGCAAGCGCCTGAGTCACCATCTCCGGAAACAGCGTCACCACCTGGATCTGCATCGTTGCTGCGCCCGTCACGCTTCAGAAGTCCGCGTCCCAGTCGACCTCGATGCACCCGGCATCGAGGTCCACCGCACGGATCACCGTACCGGTGACGAACGGCAGCAGGCGGCGTCGGTCACCTTGCACGACGAGCACGTCGTTGGCGCCCGTCTCGAACAATTCTGTCACCCGTCCCAGGCCAACTCCTGCCTGGTTCACCACCTCCAGGCCCACCAGGTCGGACCAGAAGTACTCATTGCCTCCGGCACGCCCGAATCGTTCGCGTGGTACCCGGATGACGCTGCCTATCAGCGCGCGTGCCGTCTCGCGATCGTCGACACCCGCGAGATGGGCCACGACACCCCGACCATGCAGCGCACCCGTACTGACCCGGCAAAGCGTCCCGGCGCCATCACCCACCTGCCAGGGGCCGTAACGCAGGATGTTCGCCGGAGGATCCGTGTACGAGAACACGCGCACCCAGCCTCTGACGCCGAACACCCCGGTGATACGGCCGACGATCTCGGCTCGTTCAGCCGTTGCTGCTGCCGGTGACATCCTCAGTCCCGGTGGCCTTGCGGCACCCGGACCCGCGCGGCGATCAGGCAGCTGCCGGACTCGCTGGCGCACCAGCCGAAGCGCGATGCGTCTCGAGCAGGTTCGCGACCCGCGCCGACACCTGTGCACCCTGGCCGACCCAGAAGTCCACGCGACCGAGATCGACCTTCAGAGCGGCATCCTTGCCCGAAGCGATGGGATTGAAGAAACCCAGGCGCTCCAGGTAACGGCCGTCCCGCCGGTTGCGGCTGTCGGTTGCGACAATGTGGTAGAAGGGCCGCTTGGTCGTGCCGCCGCGGCTCAGTCGAATCGTCACCATGCTCGATCATTCCTCTGCAAACAGGCAGCGCCACGGCCGGGACCCTCGGGCCCGGATGACGCAAACTGCGGATTTTACGGGAAACTCGCCCCGTCTGCCCAGCCCCCGGCAGGGCCCCTAACGGCCCGGGAACCGTGGCCCGCTGCCCGGCAGGTTGCGCAGTGCCCGCTGCAGGCCACCCTTCGAGAAGCGCTTCATCATCTTCTGCATCTGCTCGTGCTGCTTGAGCAGGCGGTTGACTTCCGGAACCCCGACCCCGGCACCCGCCGCGATGCGCAGGCGCCGCGAGCCGTTGATCGACTTCGGAAAACGTCTCTCCGACAAGGTCATCGAGTTGATGATGCCGATCTGGCGCCGGATCGCCTTCGGATCGACCTGGCCGGCGAGCTTGTCAGCCGACATGCCGCCCGGCAACGGCAGCCTGGCGAGCAGGCCATCGAGGCCACCCAGCCCGAGCATCTGCTGGAGCTGGTCGCGCAGGTCGCCGAGATCGAAGCCATGGCCCTTCCCGACCTTGCGTGCCAGCCGTTCGGCCTGCTCGCGGTCGACCTTCTTGCCGATCTCCTCGACGAGCCCGACCACATCACCCATGCCGAGGATGCGCGAGGCCATGCGCTCCGGAACGAAGGCCTCGAGCGCCGTGAGCTTCTCACCGGTGCCGATAAACTTGATGGGTCGGCCCGTTACGGCGCGCGCCGAGAGCGCCGCGCCACCGCGTGCGTCACCGTCGGTCTTCGTGAGCACGATCCCGCTGAGAGGCAGCGCGTCGGCAAATGCGCGGGCGGCGTTGACTGCATCCTGACCAGCCATGCTGTCGAGTACGAACAGCGTCTCGGCCGGCGACAGCTGCGCCGACAACGATTGCAACTCCACCAGGAGGTCCGCCTCGAGACGGGTGCGGCCTGCCGTATCGACGATCAGCACGTCGTACTGCTGGCGCCGCGCCAGATCGACCGCGCGGCGGGCAATGTCCGCCGGCGTTTCCTCGGGCGTGGCCGGCGCGCAACCCACGCCGATCTGGCTCGCGATGCGCTCGAGTTGCAACATGGCCGCCGGTCGCCGGGTGTCGACGCTCACGAGCAACGGCCGGCGCTGCAGGTGTTCTTTCAGGTACAACGCCAGCTTGCCGCTGCTGGTCGTCTTGCCGCCACCCTGAAGACCGATCATGAGGATGACGACCGGCGGTTGCTGCCGCAGATTCAGCGGGCTCGCATCGCCACCCAGCTCGGTGATCAGTTCCTCGTTGAGAATGCCGACGAAGGCCTGGCCTGGGGTCAGGCTGCGGTTGATCTCGGTGCCGACGGCCCGGGCCTGTACCCGGGCCACGAAGTCGCGCACCACCGGCACTGCGACGTCGGCTTCGATGAGTGCCCTTCGCACATCGCGGATGGACTCCTGGATGTTGACATCCGTCAGGCGGCCGCGGCCGCGGACCCGGTCGGTGACGTCCTTCAGCCGGCTGGTCAGGTTGGCGAACACCTTCGATTCCTTGCAAGTCGGTGAAAAAGCTGCTCGATCGGCGAATTTTAGCGATATTTCGCAGCGAATGGGGTCCGGCCGGCATCGCAGCCGCCATCTTGCCTTGACACGGCGCGGACCCATTCGTAACCATGGATGGCGCATCGTGCGAGGAGTCGGCCACTCTTGATCGAAGACATCCCCCTGCCGGTCCTGCTGGGACTGCTGGCCGCCCTGCTGCTCTGCTCCGCGTTCTTCTCCGGCACCGAAACCGCGTTGATGTCGCTGAACCGCTACCGGCTGCGCCACCTGGCGAGCACGGGGCACCGGGGCGCACGCCTGGCCGAATCCCTGCTGAAGCGTCCCGACAAGCTCATCGGGCTGATCCTGTTCGGCAACAACCTGGTCCAGAACGCTGCGGCTGCAGTTGTCACGCTCGCGGCGGTCGAGTTCGGCGGCACCACGGGTGTCGTGATCGGCACGATCGCCATCACGTTCCTCATCCTGATCTTCGGTGAATTGACTCCCAAGACATTCGGCGCCGTCAACCCCGAGCGACTGGCATTCCCGGGCGCCTATGTCTACCACGCGCTATTGCGATTCCTGCCGCCGGTGGCCTGGTCGGTCTCGCTGGTCGGCTTCTTCTCCAACGGCATCCTGCGACTGCTGGGTGTACGGGCGGACCAGACCGACGCGCACCACCTCAGCATCGAGGAACTGCGCACGCTCCTGGCCGAGTCTGGCGCCCTGCTGCCGCGCAAGCGCCACGAGATCATGATGCGCGTCCTCGAGCTCGGCGAGATCACCGTGGACGACATCATGATTCCGCAAAACGAGGTCGTCGGCATCGATCTCGACGATGACTGGGCGCACGTGCTCGACGTGATCCGCAGCAGTGGCTACACGCGCTTGCCGGCCTACCGGGAGTCGATCGACAACGTCGTCGGTATCCTCCACGTCAAGCGCCTCCTGCAGCATGCTGCCCTCGACCACCTGACCCGGCAGACACTCGAAGGACTGCTCGACGAGCCGTATTTCGTGCCGGAGGGCACGCCGCTCAACAAGCAACTGGTGCAGTTCCAGCGCGCGCGGCAGCGCACGGCCTTCGTCGTCGACGAATATGGCGACATCCAGGGAATCGTGACACTGGAGGACCTGCTGGAGGAGATCGTCGGCGAGTTCACCAGCGAACCCGATGCCGGCGGCAGCGACCTGCAACGCGACGAGGTGGCCGGCGGGTTCATCGTCGATGCGGGCACGAACGTGCGCGTGCTGAACCGGACCATGAACTGGCGGCTTCCCACCGACGGCCCCAAGACGCTGAACGGCCTCATCCTCGAGAAGCTGGAGACCATCCCGCGCAAGGGCACGGGGCTGGTCCTCAACGACTACAGGATCGAAATCCTCCAGACCAGCGGGAACGTCGTCGAGAAAGTCCGCATTCGCGAACCCGGCAGCGCTCAACCCCGTGCGGTCGCCAGCGGCTGACCGCTCAGGCGTTCCCGAGCCGCGGATCGCAGCGCAGCGCCTCGGCGACGCCACTGACCCCGACGACCTCGATGCCGGTGATCGGGCGGCGCGGCACGTTGGCCTGCGGCACGATGGCGTGGCCGAAGCCGAGCTTGGCCGCCTCGCGTAACCGCTCCTCGCCGTAGGCGACCGGCCGGATCTCCCCGCCGAGGCCGACTTCCCCGAACACGACGGTCTGGGGCAGGATTGCCTTCGACAAGCGGCTCGACACCACCGCGAGCAGCAGCGCCAGGTCGGCAGCGGTCTCGGCGACACGCACGCCACCGACCACGTTGACGAACACATCCTCCTCGTGAACCGCCTGGCCCGCATGCCGGTGCAGAACGGCGAGCAACATCGCGAGCCGGTTGGGATCGACGCCGATGGCCAGGCGCCGGGACGGGCCGTCGCCACCCCGGTCCGTGAGCGCCTGTACCTCGACCAGCAGCGGTCGCGTCCCCTGGTGCAGCACCGTGACGACGCTGCCCGGCGTGTCGGCGACCGGCCGTGACAGGAAGATGGCCGACGGATTGCGAACCTCCCGAAGGCCGGTCTCCCCCATGGCAAAGATGCCGAGTTCGTTGGCCGCACCGAAACGGTTCTTCACTGAACGCAACAGCCGGTAGCGGCTGCCCGCCTCGTCCTCGAAATAGAGCACGACATCGACCATGTGCTCGAGCAGGCGCGGGCCGGCAATGACACCTTCCTTGGTCACGTGCCCGACCAGCACGACCGCCATGCCGCTCGACTTGGCGAGCTGGACGAGACGGGCCGCGCATTCCCGCAGCTGGTTCGGTGATCCGGGTGCCGATGGCACGCCACCCGACGACATGGTCTGGATGGAATCCACGACGAGGCAGGTGCAGGGCATGCTCCGTGCGGCCTCGATGACCTCGTCGACGTCCGTGGTTGCGAGCATCGTGATCCTGTCTGCAGGCAGGCCGAGACGCTGCGCGCGCAACGCCACCTGCTCGGCCGATTCTTCGCCACTCGCATACAGGGTGGCGCGCTCGCCGGTTCCGGTCCCGGCCACCTGCAGCAGCAACGTCGACTTGCCGATGCCGGGTGGACCGCCGACCAGCACGACGGATCCGGCGACCAGCCCGCCACCGAGGACCCGGTCGAGCTCGCCGAGACCGGTCGGCCACCGGCCCGCGACGCCCGCCTTCACATCGGCAAGCCTCAGCACGCTTCCCGCGCCCCGTGCTGGCCGGGAACCTGCCACGTCGACGCGGGCCGAGGGCTCGAGCGTGTTCCACTCGCCGCAACCTGCGCACTGGCCCTGCCACTTCAGGCTGACGCTGCCGCAGCGGCCGCATACATAGGTGATCTGGGACCTGGCCATCGTCGACTCGTGTGATCCTGCTCTCACTGCCATTGCACGGCACGCCGCCTGTCCCGCGCATCGGCCAAGAAACCCTACGCGGTTCTCACTCCCCGGCCGTGGCCGCCGATACTATGTCGAAATGCGTGCGTGGGACAGCGTCACCCAGGGCGGTTCGCTGCGGCCGGGACCGGCTGCACTGACCATTCTGCTCATCGGACTGCTGTTGTCGCTGGCACCCGTTTCCCGCCAGATCGAGACCGGCTACTACGACTTTCTCGCCACGCTCCGCCGTTCGCCCGGCAGTCCGGAGGTCGTGATCGTCGACACGCGCGCGGTCGCCGCGATCGGCGCCACCGCCTGGGAATCACCCAGGTTCCCGGATCTCCTGATCGCCCTGCGCGAGGCCGGCGCCCGGCTGGTCGTCGCGGCCGAGCCCCCTCCACTCGGCGCCGCGGTACCCGAGACGGCGCAGCTCGCTGCCCTGGAAGCCATGGAACAACGTCGCCGCGACAGTGCTGGCGGCAAGCCGTCCGCGGCATTTGCCGAGCAGATCTCCGCCATGCGGGCCCAGGCCGAACTGCACCGACGCACTGTCACAGCCGTGGCCGCCATGCGCAACCTGATCGCAGCGGTACCGACCTTCGACGGCGGCCGTGCAACGCCTGCCGAACGTGGCTCCTGCACCAAACCATCGCTCGATCTCGTTCCCCAGGCGGTCGATCCGCAGGGCATGCGCCGCGTGCGCGCGGTAGCCACACCGGCGGACGACCTGTGCGCCGCCCTGTTGGCGATCGGGCATGGCGAGTTCTGGGCCGATGATGACGGCACGGTACGCCGGATCGATCTGCTCATCGATGCGGCAGGGACGACGGTCCCGGCTGCAGCCCTGCGTGCTGTCATGGCACTGAGCTATCCGGGATCGGGGCAACTCGGCGTAACCGGAGACGGCCTGTCCTGGGACGAGCATCGCCTGTCGACGACCGACGGCACGAAGAGTCTCCTGAACTTCTACGCTGGCGACGAGGGGCAGCCCGCCTTCCGTGTCGTGCCAGCCGCCGACGTCCTGGCACGGAGCGTTGCAACACCGCTGGCCGGTCACATCGTCGTCATCGGGCCGGCGACGGGCCGCGATGGTGAACCCGCCTATCAGTCACCGCTCGGTGCGCACACAACGGGCGCCCAGCTCGTGGCAACGGCCATCTCCAACGCCCTGCAGAAGGACTTCGTGGCTCGACCAGCCTGGACCGCCTGGGGCGAAATCGTCCTGCTGGTGGGGCTCGGGGTCGCGGTACTGGTGTGGGGCGTGCGAATGGCGCCGACCCGTGGCCTCGCCGTGGGGCTGTCACTCGCCCTGGCGCTGCTCGGGGTGGAGGCGTACCTGCTGCTGGCCATGGACCTGTGGCTGGAATGCGCGACGGCCGCCGTCTTCTGTGTCCTCGCCCTGATGTCGACCTGGTTCGTCCGCACCAGTCGGTGGCAACAGCCGGCGCTCCAACCCGCGCTGGCAGGAGCCGGGGCCCCGATGCCTGCCAGCGCGGCCGCTCATCCGGAAGACGAGCTCGACCTCGCCTTCTCCATGCTGCGCCACCAGCCGGCGACGGATCAGGTCAAGCAGCGCCTGTACGACATCGCCGTCGAGCATGCCAGGCGCCGAGACCTTGCCAAGGCCGAGCGCGTCCTGCGCCACCTGGCCGGCGTCGACCCGGACTACCGCAATGCAGGAGACAAGCTGCAGAAACTCGCCGGCATGCGACGCAGCGGCGGTGACCGATCCGCACCGGCCCAGGTCCCACCCGTGGTCGTGCCGACGGTGCAGCCGGAAAGCCTCAGCGGCCAGACCATCGGCCGCTACCAGATCGAGCAGCCTATCGGTCGCGGCGCCATGGCCACCGTCTACCTTGGCCGGGACCCCAAAATCAACCGCCGGGTCGCCATCAAGACCATCGCGCTCGCCGAGGAGTTCTCGGACTCCGACCTCGCCAATGCCCGCACCCAGTTCCTGCGTGAGGCAGAATCGGCCGGCCGGCTCAATCACCCGAACATCATCAGCATCTACGATGCCGGGGAGGACGGAGCGGTCGCCTATCTCGCGATGGAGTTCTTCCCTGGCAAGCCACTGAGCCACTACGCTCAGCCAGGCCAGATGCTGCCCCCCGCCAAGGTCTTCGAACTGATGGCGCGCGCGGCCGAAGCCCTGCACTACGCCCACGCCCAGCATGTGGTTCACCGGGACGTGAAACCAGCCAACCTGCTCTACGACATCGACAGCGACACACTCAAGATCACGGATTTCGGCATCGCCCGGCTCACGGATTCGAGCCGCACCAAGACGGGCATCATCCTCGGGACCCCCTCCTACATGTCACCCGAGCAGCTCGCCGGTACCACGGTGGCTGGCCAGTCCGACCTGTTCTCGCTAGGCATCACCCTGTACCAGTTGCTCGCCGGAGCCCCGCCGTTCCGGGCCGACAGCATCCCGCGCCTCATGCAGAAGATTGCCCACGAGCGCCACCCGCGGATCAGCGAACTGCGTGACGACCTGCCACCCTGTGTGGACGACTTGCTCGACCGGGCGCTCGCCAAGGACCCGGCCGACCGGTACGAGAGTGGCCGCGCCATGGCATTGGCGCTGCGCGATTGTTGTAGTAGCTTGGATGCTCCTCCGGCGACGGGCGCCTCATGAGCCTGCGTAGCAAGATCCGTGCGGTGCAGCTGACCGACGTCGGGCGGGTGCGCGAGCACAACGAAGATGCGATCGGCGCCAACCTCGACGTCGGCCTGCTGGTGCTCGCCGACGGCATGGGCGGCTATAACGCCGGTGAGGTCGCCAGCGGCATCGCCGTCAAGACGGTCCTGGAGTTTGTCGGCGACGCCTGCCAGCGGGAGGACCGCCGGGCCCTCGATCCGGAGACCCGGCTGATGCGCCAGACCATCATCCTGCGCGATGCCGTGGCCCGGGCCAACAAGATCATCCACCAGACGGCACGCAGCCAACCGCAGTGCGAGGGCATGGGGACCACCATCGTGGCCTGCCTGTTCCACGACAATCGGGTGTCGCTCGCCCATGTCGGGGATTCCCGCATCTACCGGCTGCGCCGAAACCGCTTCGAACAGCTCACCATGGACCACTCCCTGTTGCAGGAGCTGGTCGACCGGGGCTACTACTCTCAGGAGGAAGCGGCCCGTTCCACCAATCGCAACTACGTCACGCGCGCCCTCGGGGTGGAGGCCGCCGTCCAGGTCGAGTTGCAGGAGGACGAGGTTCAGCCCGACGACGTCTACCTGATGTGCTCCGACGGCCTGCCCGACATGGTCGAGGACGAAGACATTCACTTAACCATCAGCACTTTTAATGCTAATCTTGACGTTGTTGGTCAGCAGCTGATCCAGCTCAGCAACGACCATGGGGGCAAGGATAACGTCTCGGTGATCCTGGCACAGGTGCTCGAGCCTTTCCCGGCGCGCAAGGGCCTGGCCAGCAGGGTCAAGGAAATCATCTTCAGGTAACCCGCGCTATGGCACGTCTCATCCTCAGTCTCGACGGCCAGGTCCTCGCCGAATACAACATGATGAAGGAGCGGTACACCGTCGGCCGCCTTCCGGACAACGATGTCCGCATCGACAATCCGACCGTGAGCGGGCACCACTCGCTGATCATCAACATCCTGAACGACTCGTTCCTCGAGGACCTGAACAGCACCAATGGCACGTACGTCAACGGCAAGCTGATCAAGAAACATGCCCTGCAGAACGGCGACGTGATTACCGTCGGTCGCCATCAGCTGCGGTTCGTCGACAGCGCGAGCGATGGCGAGGAACAGGACGAATTTGCCCAGACGATGGTGCTGTCGAAGTCCGACATGGCTGCCAGCGGCGTGCACGCAGCGCCGGCGGCGCCGGTCAATGGCGGACGTGCGGCGGCAGCAGCGGGAGCACCCGCGGCGGCTGCGAAGATCCAGGTACTCAACGGCACCTTCGCCGGGCGTGAGGTCGCGCTCAACAAGGCCCTCACCACCATGGGACAGCCCGGGGTGCAGGTCATCGCCATCACGCGGCGCGCGGATGGCTACCATCTGGTGCAGGTCGAGAACGCACCGAACCGTGAGCCGCCGAAGGTCAACGGCCAGGCGGTCGGGGCCCAGGCTCGCCGGCTCAACGACAACGACGTCATCGAGCTCGTCGGCATCAAGATGGGATTCTTCCTCGACTGACGGTTCAGTCCTCGACCAGCCGCATCACCCGCGGGCTCACGCCGGCGAGCAGGTCCCAGGCAATCCGGCCGGTACACGCGGCCACCTCCTCGACGGGCAGCCCGTCACCCCACAGGACGACACGGTCGCCTGGCCGGGCCGGCGGCAGGTCTGTCAGGTCGATGCTGATCAGATCCATGGAAACGCGCCCGATCACCGGCGCCCGCCGGCCGGCGACGAGAACCGGCGTGTTGCAAGGTGTGTGCCAGGGATAACCGTCGGCGTACCCCGCGGCAGCCACGCCGACCAGGCTGTCGCGCCGCGCCTGCCACTCCCCGCCGTACCCGACACGGCGTCCGCGCGGCAAGTGTCGCACCGCAATCAGGCGCGTCTCGAAAGACATTGCCGGTTGAAGCCCCATCTCGGCCGCCGGCCTGTCCGACAGGGGCGAGGCGCCGTAGAGCATGAGGCCCGGCCGTACCCAATTCACCTGCGGCCCGGCATCGGCCGGTCGGGACCATGACCGGGACCACTGCAGGATGCCGGCCGAGTTCGCGGTACTGACATCACCCGGCCAGGCGCCCGCCAGGCTGGCGAATTGTCCCAGCTGGGCCTCGGTCCCCGGATCACCGGCCACGTCCGCCGACGCCAGGTGAGTCATGAGGCGCAGGGTGCCCCGACCCGCCAGCCAGCAGCCGAGCCGGCGCTGGGCTTCTCCAAGCGATGCCGGCTCCAGCCCGAGCCGTCCCATGCCGGTATCGACCTTGATCCAGAGATCGAGCGGTGCTGCCGGCAGGGCTTCGAGCAGCGCGACCTGGTCCAGCGTATGGACGACGAGATCCAGCCGCTGATGGATGGCCTGCTGCACCTCGTCGCCGCCGACGCAGCCGCCCAGCACGACGATGCGCTGGCCGATTCCCGCCTCCCGCAAGCGCAGGGCCTCCTCCAGCCTCGCCACCGCGAAACCGTCGGCGGCATCGAGGATGCGGGCCACGGTGGTCAACCCGTGGCCATAGGCGTCGGCCTTGACGACCGCCAGTACGCGGCAACCCGGAGCAACCCGGCGGACGGCCTGGAGGTTGTTGCGCAGCGCTGAGGAGCGGATGACGGCAACCGCCGCCGCAATCACGAGAATACCTCGATCTCGGGCGCGTAGTTCTCGAAGCGCGTGTACTTGCCGAGAAAGGTCAGCGGGAATTCCCCCGTCGGGCCGTTGCGCTGCTTGGCGATCGAGATGTCGGCAACGCCCTTGCGAGGCGTGTTCGGGTTGTAGACCTCTTCGCGGTAGATGAACACGATCATGTCCGCGTCCTGCTCGATGGCGCCCGACTCACGCAGGTCCGACATCACCGGCTTCTTGTCCTGCCGCTGCTCCACGCTGCGATTGAGCTGGGAAAGCGCGATGACCGGAACCTTCAGCTCCCGCGCCAGCGCCTTGAGCGAACGGGAGATCTCGGAGATTTCCGTGGCGCGATTCTCGGTATTGCCCGCCACGCGCATCAGCTGCAGGTAGTCGAGCACGATCAACTCGAGCCCGTGCTCGCGCTGCAGGCGGCGCGCACGCGACCGGATCTCGGTTGGCGTCATGGCAGGCGTGTCGTCGATGAAGATGCGGGCCTCGGCCATCTGGCGAATGGCGCCGTTGATCCGCGGCCAGTCGTCTTCGGCGAAGCGGCCATTGCGCAGATGCGCCTGGTCGACCCGGCCGAGCGAGGAGATCATGCGGAAAGCCAGCTGCTCCACCGACATTTCCATGCTGAAGACAGCCACCGGCAGGCGCGCACCCAGCGCGGCGTTCTCGGCGATGTTCAGGGCCAGCGTGGTCTTGCCCATGGAGGGGCGTCCCGCGATGACGATCAGGTCGCCCTTCTGCAGCCCGGCGCTGTACTCATCGAACCGCGTGAACCCGGTGGATACCCCGGTGATCGCGCCCCCGGCCTGGTGCAGCGTATCGATGCGGTCGATGGTCTGTCCGAGGATGTCGCGCAGGTGCACGAAGCCCGATCCCTGGCGCTGGCCGCGCTGCGCGATTTCCAGGACACGGCGCTCGGCCTCATCCACGAGTTCCGTGGCCGGCCGGCCTTCGGTGTGGAAGGCGCTGCGAACGATGTCGTTGCCGGTTTCGATCAGCTCACGCAGCAGTGCCCGGTCGCGAATGATGCGGCCGTAGTCGGCGACGTTGGCGGCGCTCGGCGTATCGCGGACCAGCACGCCGAGATAGCCCAGACCTCCGGCGTCATCGAGTTCCGCGCGGCTTTCCAGGTACTCGGAGAGCGTGACCGCATCGAACGGCTCGCGCCGCTCCGACAGGGCGCGGATCGCCCCGAAAATGAGCCGGTGGTCGGGCCTGTAGAAGTCGGCTTCGGTCACCAGGTCGGCAACCTTGTCCCAGGCGCTGTTGTCGAGCATCAGCCCGCCGAGCAACGCCTGCTCCGCCTGGACGGAACCCGGCGGCAGATTGAGGCGATCCATGCCGGCCATGGAGGGCTCCGCTGCGGGAAAGGCGCTCGGCATGGCGGCTGTGTCGCCGCGGCGTCAGGCGGAAGCCGCGTCCTCGGCAACCACCTCGATCGTGACCGTGGCATTCACGTCGGCGTGCAGGTGCAGCTCCACGTGGTGCTCGCCCAGGGTGCGGATCGGTCCGCCGGGCAGGCGCACCTCGGCACGTGTGACCGGCGCTCCGGCGGCCGTGCAGGCTTCGGCGATGTCGACCGTGCCGAGGGAGCCGAACAGCTTGCCCTCCGTGCCGGCCTTCGCCGCGATGCGCAGCTTGATCTGCTCGATGCGTCCCATGCGCTCCCGGGCCGCATTCAGTTCGGCCGCCTGCTTCTGCTCGAGCTCGGCGCGGCGCGCCTCGAACAGGGCGATGTTCGCCGGTGTGGCCAGCGCCGCCTTGCCCTGGGGCAGCAGGAAATTGCGGCCGTAGCCCGGCCGGACCTTGACCCGATCGCCGATGTTGCCGAGGTTGGCGATCTTCTCCATCAGGATGACTTCCATGGCACGTCTCTCTCGTCGATCTGAATGGCCCGTTGCCGGGACCTGTCCACATTACACCAGTTCGCCACCCGCCCGTCGCAGCGAGTAACCATTATCGATCAGGCCCAGCAGCGCCAGCCCGACCAGCTCGAATGCCGCCAGGGCCGGCACCAGCGCCAGCGGCAGGTAGACTGCCAGCGGCCACAGGCCGGGCCAGTTGTGCCGCGCCCCCAGCCAGTGCAGGACCGCCAGCCCCTGGACCACGAATCCGACGCCGAGCACGAGCAGCAGGTCGTCGGCTCCGGTCCGCAGGCCGGTCAGCAGCAGCGCCCCGACTACCGCCGCCACCAGACCGAGCACGCGGCCCATGCGCAACCGCCGGAACTCGTCGGCAAAGCGCATGCCGGTCTGCGCGCCAGCCCACCAGCTGCCGAGGAACAGCGCGCCCAGGGCACTCGCCACGGCACTGGCCGACATCATGCCCGTCATCAGCTGTGCCGCCGTCGGCAACAGGTCGTCCGGACCGAGGTCGAGGCCGACCGCCCGGGCCCGCTCGGCCAGATCCACCAGGATGTCCTCCCAGTAGGCCTCCGGGTCGCTGTTCCAGGCGATGAAACCCAGCGCGCCCGCAAAGCCGAGCAGGACGGTCGCCTGCACGGCCAGATTGAGCGAGCCGATGCTGCGCAGATGACCGAGGGCAGCCGCGAGCAGCCACGACAGCAGAGCTCCAAGCCCCAGTTGCAACCAGAAACCACCCGCCAGGGCTGTCAGGAGTGCCAGCAGCACCGACGCCATCAAGGCGTCCGTCATCGCCACCCGCCAGCCCTGCCTCGCAGCCGTCAGCACGGTGATGCCGGCACTCGCGATTGCGAGCAGCGGCAGCGGGAAGAGCAGCGCCATCAGCGCAATGCGCGGCCCGCGGCGCCCCAGCAGCGAAATGCCCGATGCGGCCATGACAGCATGGGCCCGCCACGCAGCCGCCGGTCGACCGGCCTGCCCGCGCAGCCCCGCCCCGTCAGTGCTTGTCCGTGTAGGGCAGCAGCGCCAGGTAGCGGGCGCGCTTCACCGCCAGCGTCAGCTGACGCTGGTAGCTGGCGCCCGTGCCCGTGATGCGGCTCGGCACGATCTTGCCCGTCTCGGTCACGTATTGACGCAGGGTCTCGAGATCCTTGTAGTCGATCTCCTTGACACCCTCCGCCGAGAACTTGCAGTACTTGCGACGCCTGAAAAAACGGCTCATCTGGAATTCTCCCGGAATTGCCGCGCGCTAGGCGGCGTCACCCGCTGGCTCGACGGCTGTTGCTTCCGCCGGGCGCGTCGGCTCGGCACTGGCACGACCTGACGATTCCCGCGAATCGTCGTCGGCCGAGCGGGCCAGAAACGACGGTTCCGTGATCGCCTCCTCGCGGCGAACCACGAGGTGACGCAGCACGGCGTCGCTGAAGCGGAACGCGTCGGTCAGCTCATCGAGTGTCGTCTTGCCGCACTCGATGTTGAGCAGGACGTAGTGGGCCTTGTGAACCTTGGCGATGGTATGGGCAAGTTGCCGCCGGCCCCAGTCCTCGAGGCGATGGACGGTGCCGCCACCTGCCGCGACGAGGCTCTTGTAGCGCTCGATCATGGCAGGAACCTGCTCGCTCTGGTCCGGATGGACCAGAAACACGATTTCGTAGTGTCGCATTGTCGCTCCCTGTGGTTACAGCCACCCGCAAGCGGTGTGGCAAGGAGTGTCCGCCGCAGCCAGCCTCGCGGCCGCCCCGGCAACGGGACGCGGCATCCTACCGGAGGTGCCTACCGCCTGCAAGGCGCTGACGGACCGCCTCGAACAGGCAAACGCCGGCCGCCACCGCGACATTGAGGCTCTCCACGGCGCCAGCCATCGGGATGCGCACCAACTGGTCGCAGTGTTGCCGTGTCAGCCGACGCATCCCCTCACCCTCGGCGCCGAGCACCAGGGCGACCGGCCCGCTCAGGTCGGCCTCGAACACGGTGACCGGGGCCGCCTCGTCCGTGCCGACGATGCGCACACCCGCCTGGGTCAGGAACCCGAGGAACCGCGCCAGGTTCGCCACTTCCGCCAGGGACTGGCTCTCGGCGGCACCGCACGCCACCTTGCTCACCACGGGCGTCACCGCAACGTTGCGGTGGCGGGCTGTCACCACGAGATCCACCCCGGCGGCGTCGGCGGTGCGCAGCAAGGAGCCGAAGTTGCGTGGATCCTGGATGCCATCGAGCGCCAGCAGCAGCGGTCGCTCGAGCCCCAACACCAGATCCTCGGCCTCGCGTTCCGACAGGCTGGCGGCCCCCGTGACGACCGCTGCCACGCCCTGGTGCTTGTCGGTGCCGGTGAGGCGACGCAGTTCTTCCACGGGGCATCGCTCGATGGGGACGCCGCTGCGTTCGACGTCGACAGCGAGCCGACCGAGCCGACGGGCACCCAGATCGTCCTGCAGGTACAACCGCTGAGCCTTCCCGCGCAGCAAAGCCTGCCTCACAGCCTGCATCCCGTAAGCGAGTCGCCGCCCCGCGCCAGTCATCGACGTTGCCGTGGCGGGTGACGCACTGCGCGGCGGCGGGCCCCGTGTGCAGGCGCTGCGTCACGGTCCTCCAGGGCGAGGTCGATCCGGGCGTCGTCGACATCCACCCGCACGATTCGCACCCGGACGGCATCCCCGAGGCCGAAACTGCGCCCGCTGCGCTCGCCCGTCAGCCGCAGTCCGCCGTGCTGCAGGTGAAAGTAGTCGTGACCGAGGCCGGTGATGTGCAGCAGCCCATCCACGTTGATGTCCGTCAGGGTCACGAACAGGCCGAAGTGCGTCACGGCTGTCACCACCCCGTCGAACAGCTCGCCGACGCGTTCGCGGGCATAGGCGCACTTGTAACGTGCCTCCACGTGACGGGCCGCCTCCTCCGCCCGCCGTTCCCGCACGGACGACACCTGACCGAGATGCTCCATGGCCGCGTGGTCGTAGGTGAACGCCGCAGGCTTCTGCGCCGCGAGCAGATGAGCCAGACCGCGGTGCACCAGCAGATCCGGGTACCGGCGGATCGGCGAGGTGAAGTGCGTGTACACGGGCAATGCCAGGCCGAAGTGCCCGATGTTCCCGGGCTGATACACCGCCTGCGCCATCGTACGCAGCACGCTGGTGGCGAGCAGCGCCTGGTCGGGCCTGCCCCGCAACTGCTGCAGGACGTGGTTCAGGTCACGCGTGCGTTGACGGGCCTGGGCCGTCACCTTCATCCCCAGGCCCTGGAGCATCACGCGGAGCGTCTCGAATTTCTCCTCGTCCGGGCCGTCGTGAACCCGGTAGAGGGTCGGCAGGCGGTGACGACGCAGAAAACGGGCCGCCGCCACGTTGGCGGCGATCATGCACTCCTCGATCAGGCGGTGGGCATCGTTGCGATGCCGTTGCCCGATGCGCTCGATCCGGCCATCGGCACCGAGTTCGATGTTCGTTTCCGGCAGTTCGAGATCGAGCGCCCCCCGGCGGGCACGCGCCCGCGCGAGACAGGCGTACACCCCGTAGAGGTGCCCGATAGGCGCCAGCAAAGCGCCCAGGCGCTGGCGGGCAGCAGCCTGGCCGTCGTGCGCCGCCTGCACGTCGTCGTAGACCAGCCGCTGGTGTGAACGCATGACGCCACGATAGAACCGCGCGCCCCTCACGTCACCGTCGCCTCCCACCTGCATGTCGCAGACCATGCACAGCCGGTCGACCCTGGGATTGAGCGAGCACAGGCCGTTGGAGAGTTGCTCCGGCAGCATCGGCACCACGCGATCGGGAAAGTAGACGGAGGTGCCGCGCCGCTGAGCCTCCTCGTCGAGCGCATCGCCGGGGCGCACGTAGTGCGACACGTCGGCGATGGCCACCACCAGCCGCCAGCCGCTGCCCACCGGTTCGGCATAGACCGCATCGTCGAAGTCGCGTGCGTCGGCGCCATCGATGGTCACGAGCGGCAGGTCACGCAGATCCTCGCGCCCGGCCTTGTCGGATGCACGAACCTCGGCGCCCCAGGCCGCGGCGGCGCGCCTGGCAGCCGCCGGCCACACCGACGGCAACCCGAACATCTCCAGTGCCACGTCGGTGGCCACCTTCGGGTCCTCTTCGGGGTTGCCGAGCAGGCGCACCACCTTGCCCTGCGCCTCGCGCGTGGCGCTCGGCCAGGTGATGATCTCGATCTTGACGCACTGCCCGGGCTCGGCATCGGCCCGATAGTGGTCGGGAACGATATAGTGACGCGCCGCCTTTCCCGCCTCGACGACGTAGCCGACGCCGTGTTCACGGACATAGCGACCAACGACGGCCTGCCTGCCGCGCTCGAGGATCTCCACGACCGTCCCGGCGCGCCGGCCGCGCGGTCCACGGCCGGCGATGCGCACCGCCACCCGGTCACCGTCGAGCAGGGCCCGCATCTCGGGAGGCGACAGGAAGAGGTCACCGCTGCCGTCGTCCGGAACGAGGAAACCGAAGCCGTCACGATGCGCGCTGACCACACCGGTCACCACGGCATCGAGTTTCTCCACCAGGCAATATTCGTCGCGGCGGTTGCGGAGCAGGCGGCCGCCTGCCGCGAGTTCCTGGAGCCGGTGAGCAAGCACCATGCGATGACGCGAACCGTCGATTTTCAGGTGCGTGGCGAGATCGTCGGCCGTCGTCGGCACCCCCAGGGTGCGCAAGGCGGCGACGAGGGCGCTGGGGTCGGGAACCGGATGGCGGTAGGCGGCACGCGGCGGCCGGGGCCGTGCGGTGCGGCGTGACGGTGACTTGCGCTCAGGCAATGCGGTTCAACGTGAGGCGGGGCATTTCATTGACAAGGATACAGGCTGCCATTAAATTCCCGCCACTCTTCGTACCGGCCCCCCCCCTGCGCCCAGGTGGCGGAATTGGTAGACGCGCTGGTTTCAGGTACCAGTGGAGCGATCCGTGGAGGTTCGAGTCCTCTCCTGGGCACCATCGACCGGCCTCGGGCCGATCGATCAACTCTCGACGTCGTCGATGTCGACCTGGCCGCTGGCGCGACGCTGCCAGGTGCCGAAGGACATGCCGACAGCGAGCAATAGCGCCACGCAGACCAGCACCACCCAGGCCAGCGCGCTCGCCGAGTCGAGACTGACGAGATCGAAATCGATCAGCACCCAGACGACAGCGGCGAGAAATGTTGCCCCGAGGGCGAGCCCGAGCATGCCGAGTGACGCCCAGGCAGTGCGCAGGAAAACCGTCCAGCCAATGATCAGGGCAATTCCGGCCAGCCCGTGCAGCGCCCCGGCATGGCCCGCCTCGATGGCATCGCGCAACCAGTGCACGAAGGAAACACCCGACGGGTTGTACGTCAGCAGCACCAGTACCAGGGCCACGCCGAAGCGCAGGAGAAACCCGGGCACGAGAGACTCCTGACGATTCTGGCTCTGACCGGACATGTCGCCTCCATTCACTGCGCGAGACGCGGCACTGCCATCATCCTGGCGCGACTGGAGGATCAACCGCAGGTCCTCCGGCCCCGGCCTGATGGTCAGTCGAAGGGGTGTCGCAGGACGATGTTCTGATTGCGATCCGGGCCGGTGGAAACCAGGTCGACGGGCACGCCGAGAATCTGCTCGATGCGGCCCAGGTAGGCCCGTGCGGCGTCGGGCAGTGCTGCCCGGCCGGTGATGCCTACCGTGGAGGCCCGCCAGCCGGGCAGTTCCTCGTACACCGGTTCGCAGTCGGCATACCGATCCACCAGCACCGGCGTCGAGTCGACCAGTGCACCGTCGAGCCGGTAGCCGACGCAGATCTTGAGCTGCTCGAGCCCGTCCAGCACGTCGAGCTTGGTGACACACAACCCCGTCACGCCGTTGTGCAGGACGGCGCGCCGCGCAGCCACCGCGTCGAACCAGCCGCAGCGCCGTGGCCGCCCGGTGGTCGCGCCGAACTCAGCGCCAACGCGCGCGAGGTGCCGGCCCATGTCGTCGAACAGTTCGGTCGGGAACGGTCCTGCGCCGACGCGCGTCGTGTAGGCCTTGACGATGCCCAGCACGTAGTCGAAGGCATTCAGGCCGAGGCCAGTGCCGGTGGCCGCAAAACCGGCTGTGGTGTTCGACGACGTCACGTACGGGTAGGTCCCGTGATCGACGTCGAGCAGCGTCCCCTGAGCGCCCTCGAAGAGCAGATTCGCACCGCGCCGACGCTGCGCATCGAGCCAGCGCGCCGTATCGGTGGCGATGGGCTTGATGCGCTCGCCGAACGCGAGCAACTCGTCGAGCGTACGCTGAAAGTCGACCGGGGTCGTCTCGTGGTAGCGCTCGAGCACGAAGTTGTGCAGTGCCATCGCCGCCGCCAGGCGCTCGGCGAAGCGGGTCGGGTTGAACAGGTCGGAGACACGCAGCGAGCGCCGCGCCGCCTTGTCTTCATAGGCCGGACCGATGCCGCGGCCGGTAGTGCCGATGGCCTTGCTGCCGCCGGCACGTTCCCGGGCCCGGTCGAGTTCGATGTGTGTCGGCAGGATCAGCGGGCAGGCTGCGCTGACCAGGAGCCGGCCCATGACATCGACGCCGCGTGACTGCAGCCGGTCGACCTCCTGCAGCAGTGAGGGCAGGTGCAGCACCACGCCATTGCCGATGACACAGGCCACGCCCGGACGGAGGATTCCCGACGGAATCAGGTGCAGGACCGTCTTCTCGCCGCCGATGATCAGCGTATGGCCGGCATTATGGCCACCCTGGAAGCGTACGACGGCCGACACCCTTTCCGTCAGCAAGTCGACGATCTTGCCCTTGCCCTCGTCGCCCCACTGGATACCGACGACGACGACGCTGCGACCCTTTGAACCCTCAGGCATGGTGAACGATCCTGGCGGCGAACGACGGCAGTGCCGTCAGCCCGCGCCGCGCACGGCAAGCAGCAGGGTCAGACCGGCCAGGAGGATGACGAGCCCGAACATCCGCAGCTGGCCGTCGCTGAGGCGGCCGAGTTGCGCGAGGCCGCGCCGCCACCCGGCCGGACTCACGAAAGGCAGCAGACCCTCGATGACGAGGTACAGCGCAATCGCCGCCAGCAGGTCGCCCCACGCCATGAACTCTGATCCCGCTGCCAGCCCGGCGGGCCGCCCTCAGCGACCACCCTCCGCGTCCCGGAGGTAGCGGAAGAAGTCGCCCTTCGAGTCGAGAATCATCAGATCGTTCGATTGCCCGAGCGACTGCTTGTAGGCTGACACGCTGCGATAGAAGGCGAAGAAGTCGGGGTTGCGGCGGTAGGCGTCGGCGTAGATCCGGGCCGCCGAGGCATCCCCGTCACCGCGCAGCTTCTCGGCGTCGCGATAGGCCGTGGCGATGATCACGGTGCGCTGGCGATCGGCGTCGGCACGGATCTGGATGGCACTCTCGGCGCCCTGCGCGCGCAGCTCGGCCGCCACCCGTGCCCGCTCCTGGCGCATGCGATTGAACACCGAATCGCTCACCTCGTCGGAAAACTCGATGCGCTTGACCCGCACGTCGACGATCTCGATGCCGAGCGAGACGGCTTCGGCGCGTGCATTGGCCAGCATCGCATCGAGCAGTTCGCGGCGCTCGGCCGCGACGACCTGCGGCACGGTGCGCTTGGCGAATTCGCCGCGGATGCCGTCCTTCATGATCTCGAGGAGTCGCTGGGCGGCGAGCGGCTCGTTGCCGCCGCTGGAACGATAGTACTGGCCGACGTCGGTAATGCGCCACTTGACGAAGAAATCGACCAGGAGGTTCTTCTTCTCGGCCGTGAGGAACTGTTCCTGCGGGTTGTTGATCGTGAGGATACGGCGCGGATACTTCTCCACGTTGTTCACGAACGGAATCATGAAATGCAGGCCCGGCGCGTCGTCCGTCTCGATGATCTCGCCGAAACGGAACTTGACCGCCAGGTCACGCTCGTCGACCGTGAAGACGGACATCGACACCAGCACGAGGGCCAGGACCAGCGTCACCAGCGCAGCCGGCTGCATCTTCATCAGCGTGTCTCCCTGTTTCGCAGCGCCTCGCGCCCACGAACGGCCGTCGCCTCGATCTCGGCGGCCGGATCCGCAACTGGCGCCGATTGGGTCGTACGCGCACTGCCCGAACCGCCTGTCGCCGGCGCCCGATTCTCCAGCAGCTTGTCGACGGGCAGATAGATCATGTTGCCGCTGCCGCTCGCGTCGAGCAGGACCTTGTTCGTGCGGGACAGCACATCCTCGACTGCCTCGATGTAGAGACGTTCCCGCGTGACTCCCGGTGCGCGCTCGTACTCGACGAGCAGCGCCTCGAAGCGCGCCGCCTCGCCCTGCGCATCCGCCGTCACCTTCGCCTTGTAGGCTTCCGCCTCGGCCAACCGTCGCGCCGCTTCGCCGCGGGCCCTGGGCAACACGTCGTTGGCGTAGGCCTGGGCCTCGAAGGCAAGCCGTTCACGGTCCTCGCGCGCCTTGATGGCATCCTGCACGGCGGCGTCGACCTGATCCGGAAAGTTGACGTCCTGGAGATTGACTTTGGTGACACGAATACCCGTGGAGTACTCGTCGAGTGTCTGCTGGATCAGCTTCTCGGTGCGCAGCGCAATTTCGGCGCGGCCTTCGCCGAGCGCAAAATCCATCTTGTTCTTGCCGATGATCTCGCGGATCGCGCTCTCGCTCACGTCGGAGATGGTGCCCTCGGGATCGCGCACGTTGAACAGATACTTGACCGGATCGGCCTTCTGGTACTGCACCACGAGATCGACGTCGACGATGTTCTCGTCGGCAGTGAGCATGCGCGTCTGCTTGTTGAAGGGACTGATCTCGTTGACGTTGACCAGCTCGACCCGCTCGATCGGCCAGGGCAGGTGCCAGCGCAGGCCAGGCATGGTGGTCGCCGTGTACTTGCCGAAACGCAGGACCACGCCCTGCTCGGCATCGTCCACCCGGTACAGCCCGGTGAGGAACCACCCGATCAGCACGAGCCCGACGATGCCCCAGATACCTGCTGCACCAGGGCCTGCCGGTGTCTGCGACGGCGTGCGCGGACCCCCGCGACCGCCGCGCATCAGCCGCGCGAACTTCTGCTGCAGATCCCGGACGAGGCGGTCCAGGTCAGGCGGTCCCTGCCGCTCGCCACCGCCGCGATCCCATGGATTGCGGCCGTTACCTGATTCGTTCCATGCCATGACCTGAGCTATCCCCTTGGATGTCTGTCATTCTGCGGATGCCGCAACCGGCCTGTCGGCCACCGGCAAGGTCTGCACCTGCAGGCCTTCCGTTCGCTGCAGGTCCAGGAAGTCGGCGCGGTCCATGTCGATGCCGATCTCCCAGCCACCGTCGGCCGCATCGCGTTCCGTCCGCACGGCATTGCGGGCGAACAGCAACGCCCGCAGCCGCGCCTGGGCGACCGTCAGCCTGACCGTTCCCCGAATGCGCTCGCGGCACAGGAACTCCGCAATGCAGTCGAGCAGCAGATTGACTCCCACCCCCGTGGCAGCGGAGAGCCACACCCGCGACGGCATTCCGGTCTCGGCCCGGTCGACGCGTGGCTCGATTGCCAGTATATCAGTCTTGTTGTAGACCCGAACGAGCGGCAAGTGCGCCGCACCGATCTCCGCCAGCACCTTTTCGACCTGCTCGATGCGCTCGCCGTGGGCCGGATCCGTCGCATCGACGACATGCAGCAGCAGGCGTGACTCACGGGTCTCCTCCAGCGTCGACTCGAAGGCGGCGATCAGCTCGTGCGGCAGGTCGCGCACGAAGCCCACCGTGTCGGCGAGCACGAAGCGGCCGCCGGCGGGAAATTCGACAGCCCGCAAGGTCGGATCCAGCGTGGCGAACAGCTGGTCCGCCACCAGCGTGCCGGCATCCGTCATGCGGTTGAAAAGCGTCGACTTGCCGGCGTTCGTGTAGCCCACCAGGGACACCACGGGCACGTCGTGCCGGCGCCGTTGGTGGCGCGACAGGTCGCGATGCCGGGCCAGCCGGGCAAGCCGTTCCTGCAACTGCCGGATGCGACGTGCCAACAGCCGCCGGTCGGTCTCGAGCTGGGTCTCGCCCGGGCCGCGCAGACCGATGCCACCTTTCTGTCGCTCGAGATGCGACCAGCCACGCACCAGGCGCGTGGCCAGATGCTGGAGCTGGGCCAGCTCGACCTGCAGCTTGCCCTCGTGCGTACGGGCGCGCAGGGCGAATATGTCGAGGATCAGGCCGGAGCGGTCGACGACGCGCCGTCCGATCTCCTGTTCGAGGTTGCGTTCCTGTGCCGGCGACAGGTGATGATCGACCAGCACCAGTTCGGCCGAGGAGTCGCTCGCCGCCTGACGGATCTGGGCCAGCTTGCCGGTGCCGACCAGAAAACGGGGATTGATCTCGCGCAACGGTGCATCGATGCGGGCCACGACTTCGGCGCCGGCGGCCAGGGCCAGGGCCTCGAATTCCCGCTGCTCGTCCGGAAGCGGTGCGCCGCCAGCGCCGACATGCACCAGCACGGCGCGTTCGCCGCGCTCGGGTCTCTCAAACAAACCGTCGCTCCCCGAGCTTGCAGATGGCCGGCGCACCGCGGCGTGCGGCGCGCCACCGGGCGCAGGTACCGTCCTCAGTCACTCCCCTCTTCGTCCTCGGGTCCAAGGCGCACGTTTCTCGCTGGCACCACCGTGGAAATGGCGTGCTTGTAGACCATCTGGCTCACGCTGTTCTTGAGAAGCACGACGAACTGGTCGAAGGACTCGATCGTTCCCTGCAGCTTGATGCCGTTCACCAGGTAGATCGACACCGGGACCTTTTCCTTGCGCAAGGCGTTCAGGAAAGGATCCTGGAGCATCTGCCCTTTGGACATGCGCGTCTCCCGCGGTTGTTGTTCTTGTTTCTCCGCCTTGTCGGCAGGAGCGCTCTTCGATGGAAGGGAAAGTCTGGTCATACCCCGTGTTCCCGGCGTTTCTGATGCCCGACCATGATATTGCATCAGCGCCCGCCGCGCGACACCCCTGATGCCTGCAGCGCATCCGCGACAGCCTCGAAGACCCCGCCCGCGGCGGGATCCAGACGCCGGTACGCGGCTTCGGCCCGCAGCCACGTGAGCTGTCGCTTTGCCAGTCTGTGCGTGGCCACGGCGGCCGCCCGCAAGGCTTCATCGAGTGTCGCTGCGCCTGCCAGGTACTGCCAGAGCTGGCGGTAACCGACGGCCCGCAGCGACGGCAGGTCGTCCGACATGAGGGGCATCGCACGCAGGCGGCGCACTTCGTCGACGAATCCTTCCTCCACCATCGCGGCGAGACGCTCGTCAAGCCTGCGGTAGAGCACGGCGCGATCCTCGGGAACGAGCGCGAAACCGAGGAACCTCAGCCCGGGGCCCCCTGCATGCTGGGTCTGCAGGGCCGAGATCGGACGCCCCGCCACCCGATACACTTCGAGCGCCCGCTGGATGCGCTGGCGGTCACCCGGACGGATGCGCGATGCCGCCAGGGGATCGACGAGACGCAATTCGGCGTGCATCGCCGGCCAGCCGCGCTCGGCCGCCTCACGGTCGATCGCCGCGCGTACCTCCGGCCGCGCTTCGGGCAGGGGTGCGAGGCCGTGCTGCAGGGCGCGTAAGTAGAGCATGGTGCCGCCGACGAGCAGTGGCAGGCTGCCGCGGGCGCGGATGGCTTCGATGGCGTGCAATGCATCGGCGCGAAAGCGTCCTGCCGAGTAACGCTCCCACGGCTCGCAGATATCGATGAGGTGATGCGGGATGGCAGCACGCACGGCCGCCGAAGGCTTGGCCGTGCCGATGTCGAGGTGCCGGTATACGAGCGCGGAATCCACGCTCACGATCTCGACGGCAAACTCCGAGGCGAGGCGCAGCGCCAGGTCCGTCTTGCCCATCCCGGTCGGACCCGCGAGACAGATGGCATCGACCATGCCGTCGGGCCGGTTCACGCGATCATCGGCCCCGCAGGAACAGGCGATCCAGATCCTGCATGGACATCTCGATCCAGGTCGGTCGCCCGTGCCCGCACTGATCGGCCCGCTCCGTCGCCTCCATCGCCCTCAGCAGGGCGTCCATCTCGCGCGGTGTCAGGTCCCGACGCGCGCGTACCGCCGCATGACAGGCGCTGGTGGCCAGGGCGGCATCGAGGACCTGCCCGATCCGGTCGCTCACCCCGTGCTCGGCCCAATCGGCCAGGAGGTCACGCAGCAATCCTTCGCCATCGACCCCGGCGAGCAAGGCCGGCAGCGCGCGGATCGCCACCGACTGCGGACCCGCCGGCTCGACCACGAAGCCGAGCTGCTCGAGCACGGCCCCGTGAGCCTCGAGGAGCCGCGCCTCGCCCGGCGAGACCCGCAGCACCTGCGGCACCAGCAGCTGCTGCCGCGCAATGCCGGCAGCATGCAGTTGCGCCTTCAGCTGCTCGTAGAGGACACGCTCGTGGGCGGCATGCGCGTCGACGATCGCCAGCCCACGTGCCGTGGTCGCCAGGACGTACACCCCATGGAGCTGGGCGATGGCGCGACCGAGCGGGGGCAGGCTGGCCGTCTCTTCCGCGGCCGGTGCCGGACCCTGCTGGGGCGACGCTGAAGCCAGCGCTGCGTAGGTGGCCGCCTGTTCCGCAAAGCGCATGGCTGCCTGACCCGTGCCTGCCGACAGCGACGGGCCGGCACCGCCCGCAGGCGTCACCGCCGGCGACTCGCCGGCAACCTGTGGCCGGGTCGCAGCGAGCGCCGATTCGACGGCGCGGCGGACGAAGTCGTGTACTGCGCCCGGATCGCGAAAGCGCACCTCGAGCTTGGCGGGATGGGCGTTGACGTCGACGCGCGCCGGGTCCACCTCCAGATACAGCACGAAGGCCGGGTGGCGCCCGTGGTAGAGAACGTCCCGGTAGGCGAGCCGGACGGCGTTGGCCACGAGCTTGTCGCGGATGGCCCGGCCGTTGAGGAAGAAGTGCTGCACGTCCGGCTGGCTGCGGGAGAACGCGGGACGCGAGATCCAGCCGGCAAGCCGCAGGCCAGCCGTCTCGTGCCCGATGCAGAGCGCCCCACCCACGAAATCCGCACCGGCGATGGCGCCGATGCGCGCCTCCTGCTCCTCGCGCGTGTGGGCGGCGGGCAGATCGAAGATGCTCCTGCGGTTGTGCGTGACCCGGAACGCCGTGGCGAAGCGACTGAGGGCTATTCGTTCGATCATCGCCTGCAGGTGCTGGAACTCCGTGCGCTCGGCGCGCAGGAAGCGCCGGCGCGCCGGGGTGTTGAAGAACAGGTCGCGCACCTCGACGCTGGTTCCCTCGGGATGGGCCGCCGGGACGACCTCCCCGATCCCGCCGCCGTCCACTTCGATGCTGCAGCCCTGCCCGGCCCCCCGTTGCCGCGAACTGAGCCGCAACCGCGATACCGAGGCGATGCTCGGCAATGCCTCGCCCCGGAAGCCGAGCGTGGCGATGTGCTCCAGATCGTCGAGCGACTCGATCTTGCTCGTGGCGTGCCGCGCCAGGGCCAGCGCCAGTTCGTCGCAGGCGATGCCCATGCCATCGTCACGCACGCGCAGGAGCCTTGTGCCGCCGGCCTCCACGTCGATCTCGATGCGACGGGCGCCGGCATCGAGGCTGTTCTCCAGCAGTTCCTTGGCCACCGAAGCGGGCCGCTCCACGACCTCACCGGCGGCGATCTGGTTGACGAGCACGGGCGGCAGTTCGCGGATCGGCATGCCGCGATTGTTCCAGATGACCGGCGGAGTGTCATCGCGGCGCCGCCGCGGCGCCGGCAGATCAGGTGCGGCTCGCCACCGGGATGCGCAGGACCTGGCCGGCGCGGATGTCATCACCCGCCAGGCGGTTCACTTCGCGGAGACGCACCACGCTGACGTTGTAGCGCTCGGCGATCGCCGACAGCGATTCACCGGAGCCGATCACGTGCTCGACCGCCTCGGCGAGGCGCCGCCGGCTGAGGTCGGCCACCAGTGTCCCACGCGGCGGGTTGCGATAGAAGTAATCGCGCACGCCGGTGAAGATGGCCGCGGCCAGACGCTGGCGGTACTGGTCGGTATTCAGGCGCCGCTCTTCCTCGGGATTCGAGATGTAGGCGGTCTCGATCAGGACCGACGGCACGTCGGGCGACTTCAGCACCATGAACGGCGCCTGCATGACCCGCGTCTTGCGCACCGTGCCCACGCGGGCCATTTCCTCGAGGATGTCGTCGGCCACTTCGATGCTCGACCCGAGCGCCGCGTTCTGCGACAGGTCGAGCAGCACCGACGCCAGCGTATGGTCGCGCGTGCCGAGCGACACGCCGCCGATCAGGTCGGCTGCGTTCTCGCGGGCGGCGAGCCGGCGCGCCGCCTCGTCGGTAGCGCCCTTCTCGTTCAGCACGTAGACCGATCCACCCCTGACGCTGCGATTGCGAACCGCGTCGGCGTGGACGGACACGAAGAGATCGGCCTGCGCCCGGCGCGCACGTTCCATGCGTTCGCGCAGCGGGATGAACTCGTCGCGGCCGCGGACGAGTACGCCCCGCATGCCGGGTTCCGCGTCGATGACATCGACGAGTGCGCGCGCGATGCGCAGCGTCACGTCCTTCTCGAGCACACCGCGCGGTCCATGGGCTCCCGGATCCTTGCCGCCGTGGCCGGCATCGACCGCCACGACGATGTCGCGTCCGCTCGGGGCCGGGTCGGCCGGTGGTGGTGCGCTGGCAGGCGGGGCGACGACGGCCGGCTTCACGGGCGATGGCGGCACTGGGGTTGCAACGGCCGGCTCAGGCACGGCAGTCGCCACAGCGGGAGCAACCGGGACCACCGCTGCTGCGGCGGGCGCCGGGACTGCGGCCGCCACGACCCGGATCTGCACCCCGGTTGCGCTCCCTCCGCCCGCGACCTGCGCCCGCGCGGTCACGCCGGCAGCCGTATCGAGCACGAGGCGCACCGAGCCATCCGGCCGGTTCGCTGCGCGCAGCTGGCGCACCACGCCCACACCAGCCGGCAATGGCAACGCCGACGGGCCCAGGCGCGCCGACAGCAGGTCGACGACGACGCGGTCAGGTGACGACAGCGTAAAAAGACGGAACTCGACGGCCGATTCCAGGGCGATGGTGAGTTCGGTCGCGTCCTGCTGCTGGCGCAGATCGAGCCGCTCGACCCGCGGCTGGGCGGCGAAGGCGACGGTGAGCGTCGCTGCCCACAGGACAAGCACCCACGGAGCCCACAACCGACGCATGCCCACCCCCACTGACGACCGCAAAATTATAGCGGGCAAGCCTGGCGGTTGACCAGAGTTTTCTAAGGATGATTAGTGAGATAGGCGGTAATCATGCGCCAATTGATCACAGAGCCTTCCTAAGGCGCTGCCCGAACAGGCCGAGCCGCCCGTCATACCCGATCGAGCACCGCGCTGCCGTCCGGCGTATGCGCCTCGCAGATCAGGGTTCGCCCGCCCTCGTAGCCCGCCAGCCGCACACTGATGTCGGCGCCGGGCAGCCTGCCGGCGCCATGATCGGGCCACTCGACGAGCAGGACTGCCTCACCAGCCAGCGCATCACCGAGCCCGAGGTCGTCGAGTTCGGCAGGATCGCGGATCCGGTACAGGTCGACGTGATAAACCGGCAGCCCTGCGACCACGTAGGGCTCCACCAGCGTGTAGGTGGGGCTCGGCACACGCCCGCCATGGCCGAGGCGGCGCAGGAAGCCGCGCACGAGCGTGGTCTTGCCGGCGCCCAGATCGCCCTCGAGGTACAGCTTGAACCCGGCGATTGCGGTCGCGCGGAATGCATCCGCCAGGCGCGCACCGGCCGCCTCCGTCGCGGTCGCGTCAGGCAGTTCGAGCCTCAGGGATTGAGCCATCGTCGCAGGGCGGCGAACAGATCGCTGGCGATCAGGCCGCGTTCCCCGGGCACCGCGGCATCATCGGCCGCGTGCGCATGCACCCAGGCGGCGGCAGCGGCGACACCTGGCCGATCGGTCCCATGGTGCTGGGCCAGGAGGGCGGCGACCATGCCGGTCAGCACGTCTCCCATGCCGCCGGACGCCATGCCGGGATTGCCGGCATCGATCGCGTACGGGACGGCCCCCGCCCCGGCGACGAGCGTGCAGCGTCCCTTGAGCAGCGCGACGCCGCCATATCGCGCCGCCAAATCGGATACCGAACCGAGGCGATCGGCCTGGACCTTCGCGGTGTCGGTTCCAAGCAGGCGGGCCGCCTCGCCCGGATGGGGCGTCAGTACCCAGTCCTCGCGCCGCACCGCCCGGGTCGCGAGCAGGGTCAGCGCATCGGCATCGACGACCAGCGGCGTCGGCATCGCGAGCACCCGCTCGAGCAGCGCCTCAGCCCAGGCGTCGAGCCCGAGGCCGGGACCGATGGCGATCACCGTCGCACGGGCCAGCAGCGGCTCGAGATCCGCCACACGACGCACGCCGCGGCACATCAGTTCGGGTCGTGCGGCGGTCATTGCGGCGACGTTTCCAGGCCGGGTCGCCACACTCACCAGGCCGGCTCCCGAACGCGCTGCCGCCTCGCCGGCGAGGCGCGCGGCCCCGCCCATGCCGGTGTTGCCACCGACGACAAGCACGTGACCGAAATGGCCCTTGTGCGCGCTGCGCCCGCGCCGCGGCAACAGCCGCGACTGATCGGTGGCGTCGAAAAGTCGCAGGACCGGCGTGACCCGCGCGACCTGCCGGGTGGTCACCCCGAGATCCGCGAACTCGATGGCACCGGTGTGATCCGGTCCCGCGCCGACGTACAGCCCGAGCTTGCGGCCGATGAAGGTCACGGTCACGTCGGCGACTACGGCTGCACCGAGCGGCTGGCCCGTCAGGGCACACAACCCGCTCGGCACGTCCACCGCAATCACCGGCACGGATGCCGCGTTGATGGCGTCGATGGCCTGCTGCCATGCGCCGGTCACCGGCCGGGTCAGCCCGGTGCCGAGCAGGGCGTCGACGATCAGATCGGCCCTGCCTGCAAGCGGCGTTTCCAGGGCCGAGACCGTCCCTCCGGCGTCGCGGAATGCACGCCACGCCCCGGCCGCATCGCCAGACAGGCGCTGTGGATCCGACAGCGCGACCACCGTGACCTGCCGGCCGACCTGCCTGGCCAGGCGCGCCACGACATAGCCGTCCCCGGCGTTGTTGCCGGCCCCGCAGAGCACGAGCCAGCGGTGCGCGCGCGGGTATCGCCGGCGCGCCACGTCGAAGATGCAGGCCCCGGCGCGAGCCATCAACTCGGCCCCGGCGATACCCGCTTCTGCGATGGCGATGCGATCGAGCTCGCGTACCTGCGCAGGCGTGAAGACGAGACTCGATGGCGTCGACATCGGCCTGATTATACTGGGCACGTCCGCCCGACGACCGACGCCAGCGCTCCGTGAACACCTTCTCGCCCGATGCGACATTCGTGGACCGTCTCCGCGAGTGGGCCGCTGAACTCGGCTTCCAGCAGCTTGGTGTGGCCCGGCCCGATCCCGGGCCAGCCGGCGAACGGCTGCGCGAATGGCTCGGCCGCGGCCTGCACGCCGACATGACCTGGCTCGACACCCAGGCTGCCCACCGGCTCGCGCCCGCCGACCTGGTGCCTGGAACCGTGCGCGTGATCTCGGTGCGCATGGACTACTGGCGCGACGATGCCTACCCGGCGTCCCGCCTGGCGCACGAGCCGGATCGGGCCTGGATTTCCCGTTACGCACTCGGGCGCGACTACCACCGCGTGATGCGCCCACGACTGCAGCGCCTTGCCGACCGCATCGTGGCGGCAATCGGCCCGTTCGGGTACCGCGTCTTCGTCGACAGCGCGCCCGTGCTCGAGAAGCCGCTGGCGCAAAGTGCCGGCCTCGGCTGGATCGGCAGGCACACCAACCTCATCAGCCACACCGCCGGCTCGTGGTTCTTCCTCGGGGAAATGTTCACCGACCTGCCGCTGCCGCCCGACACGCCGGCGCGCGACGGCTGCGGCAGCTGCCAGGCCTGCCTCAAGGCCTGCCCCACGGGTGCCATCATCGCGCCTTACGTGCTCGACGCCGCCCGCTGCATCTCCTACCTCACCATCGAGAACCGCGGCTCCATACCGGAACCGCTGCGCGCCGCGATCGGCAACCGGGTGTTCGGCTGCGACGATTGCCAGCTCGCCTGTCCATGGAATCGCTTCGCCCGCCCGTCGATGGAGGCCGACTTCGCGCCGCGCCAGGGGCTGGACCGGCCTTCCCTCGTGGAACTGTTCGGATGGTCGGAACCGGAATGGCAACACCGCCTGGCCGGCAGCGCGATACGGCGCGTCGGCTACGCGGGCTGGCTGCGCAATCTCGCCGTGGCGCTCGGCAACGGGCCGGCGAGTCCCGAGGCGATCCAGGCGCTCACCGCTCGCAGCGATGATGCCTCGGCGCTCGTGCGCGAGCACGTCGCCTGGGCACTGGGCCGGCTTCGGGCAGCTTAGGGCAGACGGACGGAGACGTTGTCGATGAGGCGCGCCCGGCCGAGGCGGGCCGCTGCCAGCACGCGCAGGCGCCGCGTGCCGGGCTGCGGCAGCGTCAGATCCGCTGCAGAACGAATGGCGACGTAGTCGGGGCGGAAACCCGCCCGCCGCAGGCTCGCCAGAGCCGCCCGCTCGATGGCACGCCGGTCGCCCTCATTGGCGAGCAGACGCTGCCGGCAGGCGAGCAGCGTCTCGTACAGCCGGGGCGCCACGGTGCGCTCGGCCGGTGTGAGGTACTGGTTGCGGGAACTCATGGCAAGCCCGTCGGCGTCGCGCACGGTCGGTGCACCGAGCACCTGCAGCGGCAGGTGCAGGTCGGCACACATGCGCCGGATGACCGTGAGCTGCTGGTAGTCCTTCTCGCCGAACACGGCCATGTCCGGCCCGACGATGTTGAACAGCCGCAGCACGACGGAGGTGACGCCGTCGAAGTGCCCCGGGCGGAATGCACCACACAAGTCGGTCGACAGGCCCGGCACCGACACCACCGTGGCACCACCGGCTCGCGGGTACATGGTCGCCACGCCGGGCACCAGGACGGCATCGGCCCGGGCCGCGCGCAGCCGGCGCAGATCGGCGGCCAGGGTGCGCGGGTACGACGCGAAGTCTTCACTGGGCCCGAACTGGGTCGGGTTGACGAAGATGCTGACCATGACCCGATCGGCCCGCTGCCGAGCCAGCCGCAGGAGGCTGACGTGACCGTCATGCAGGTTGCCCATGGTCGGCACCAGCGCCACGGTCTGGCCGGCATGCCGCCAGGCCTGCACGAGGGCACGTGTCGGACGAAGGCTGCGCAGGATATCCATGTCGAGGTCGATGCCGGCGGCGGGAATGCCGCCGGTCAGGAAAAGCAGTGCTGCGCAGCCGGGTAGGCGCGCGTCTTCACGGCCTTCACGTAGGCCTCGCAGGCGTCGCCCGGCGAGCCGGCACCTTCCATGAAGTCCTGCACGAAGCGCGGCAGGCGGCCCTGCGTGATGCCGAGAATGTCGTAGAGCACCAGGATCTGTCCGTCGACCTGCGGTCCGGCGCCGATGCCGATCACCGGCACCGCCACCGCGTCGCGCACCGCCTGGCCGACATCGGTCGGCACACATTCCAGCAGCACGATATCGGCCCCGGCTCGCTCGAGGGCCACGGCATCCTCGACCATCTGGCGTGCCTGGCCTTCCTCGCGTCCCTGCACACGGAAGCCACCGAGCTTGTGGACAGACTGCGGCCTGAGCCCGATGTGCGCACACACAGGGATGTCGTGCCGTGCCAGGTGCTCGACGATGCCGAGCTGGCCGCCGCCACCCTCGAGCTTGACCATCATCGCCCCGCCCTCCTGCATCAGGCGCACCGCATTCTCGAGCGCCTGTACCGGAGTCGTATAGCTCATGAACGGCATGTCGGCCATGAGAAAGGCACGCCTCAGGCCCCGCGACACGACGCGACAGTGGTAGATCATGTCGGCCACCGTCACCGGTACGGTCGTGTCGTGCCCCTGGATCACCATGCCCAGCGAGTCACCGACGAGCACCACATCGGTCCCTGCCTGATCGACGATGCAGGCGAAGCTGGCATCGTAGGCTGTGAGGCAGGCGATCGGCTCGCGCTCTGCCTTCATGGTGCGCAGGGTCGACACGTTGACCGGCGGCTGCGACATGCCGCGCTGCTCGAGCTGCTTGTAGGCCAAGTTGGCTCTCCGCTGGGGTGCCGCCGGGTTCAGGCCAGCGCGGCGGTCACCGGATTGAAGAAATGACGTCCGCTGCGAATCCGGCAGATCTCGTCTCGCAGCAGGGCGAAGTGCTGTTCATTATGGACCGGATCGATGGTGGCTGCGTTGACGATCAGCAACGGAGCCGAGTCATAGGCGTGGAAGAAACGCGCGTAGCTCTCGGCCAGTCGCTCCAGATAGCGTCGGTTGATCGCCTGCTCGTAGTCGAGCCCGCGACGGGCGATCCGGAACATCAACGTGTCGACCGGCGCCTGCAGGTACACCACGAGATCGGGCACCGGCGGGTCGAGTTCGAGCGAGGCGCAGACACGATCGTAGAGCGCAAGCTCATCGCGATCCAGGTTGATCTCGGCAAACAACCGGTCCTTCTCCACCATGAAATCGGCAACCCGTATCGGGTTGAACATGTCCTGCTGGCGCAGCTGCTCGGCCTGGCGGGCGCGTTGGAACAGGAAAAACAGCTGGGCCGGCAGGGCTGCACCGCGCGGGTCGCGGTAGAAGCGCTCCAGGAACGGATTGGCTTCGGCCTCCTCGAGGATCAGTTCGCTGTCGATGCTCGCGGCAAGGCGCCTCGCCAGGCTGGTCTTGCCCACGCCGATGGGCCCCTCGATGACGATGTAACGTCGCTCCGCCATGCACGGCTCTCGTTCTCGTTATATGGGGCCGGTCACCTCGGCCGGCCGCGCCGGCCGCACGCACTCCAGGCCGGAGCGCTCGAGGTTCGCTGCCAGCACCGCTGCCCGCCCGAGGCCCGGAATGCGCAGCCCGGGCGCGACCTCCAGCAGAGGGAACAATACAAAATTCCGCTCCGCCACGCCCGGATGAGGCAGCACGAGTCCCGGCCCTGCGGAGCATCGTGACCCGTAGAGCAGCAGGTCCAGATCCAGCACACGCGGTCCCCAGCGGTCCTCGGCCTCGCGACGCCGCCCCTGCGCCGACTCGATGGCCTTGAGTCCGGCGAGCAGCGCTTCCGGCGACATCTGCGTCAACAGCCCGGCTGCCGCATTGACGAAGTGGGGCTGGTCCTGCGGTCCGAGGGGTGGATTGCAGTAGAAAGCCGATGCTGCGACCAGCCGCGTTCCCGGCAGGCCGGCCCGCGCACCGAGTGCGCGCTCGAGCTGGGCTACCGGATCGCCGAGGTTGCTGCCGAGGGCAACATACGCCGGGGTCCATACGCTCTGGCGGGTCATGGTTGAACGGCGGCCGTTCGCAATGGCGGCGCCTCAGTTCCCGGGCGGCGACTCGGATGGCACCGCAAGGCGCTGCGCACCGCCCCGCCGTGGCCCGCGACGCCGACGTCTGGAGCTGCCACCCGGACGTTCCAGGCCGAGTTCGCGCCGCTGCTGCTCGGGAGGCAACTGCTGCAGCGTGGTCCACCAGTGGGCGAGGTCGGGATCGGCGTTGCCCGCCCGGGCCCGCAACACCAGCAGGTCGTAGGCGGCCCGGAAGCGCTTGCTCTCGATGAATGCCAGCGCACGCGCACCGCGCGTGCGCTCGAAGCGCGACTGCAACTGGAGCATCTCGCGCATCGGCACCGAAAAGCGCTTCGGCACCGCGATCCGTTCGGTCTGTTCGCGCGCGAGCTCGCCGGCGGCCACGGCGAGCGCCTGGAAGTCCGACATGGCGTCACCGCCCAGCGCCGCTGCACGATCGGCCACCGGACCCCACAGGAAGACGCCAAGCAGGAACATTGGCGTCACCGGTCGATCTTCCGCGACGCGGGCATCCGTGTTGGCGAGCGCCTCTTCGAGAAAGCACTCGCGGGCATCGCCGCCGGGTCCGAGCCACTGCGCCGTCGCCGGAAACAGGTGCTCGAACAGCCCGAGCCGGCGCAGTTGCCGGAAACTCGCCTGCGCGTGGCCAGCCTGAAACAATTTCAGGAATTCCTCGAAGAGCCGCGCAGCCGGCACGCCGTCGACGAGGTGCGCCAGTTCGGGAATGAGCGCCGCACAGCCGGCATCGATTTCGAAGTCGAGCTTGGCGGCGAAGCGCGCTGCCCGCAGCATGCGCACCGGGTCTTCGCGAAAACGGGTTTCCGGATCGCCGATGAGCCGCAGCCGGCGGGCATGCACGTCGGCGAAACCACCCGTGAAGTCCCAGACCGAATAGTCGGCGATGTTGTAGTAGAGGGAGTTGGCGGTGAAGTCCCGGCGCCAGACGTCTTCCTCGATGTTGCCGTAGACGTTGTCGCGAATCAGGCGGCCCGTCTCCTCCGAAACCTCCCGGTGTCCGGCGGCCTGCTCTTCGTTGCCGAAGCCGCGAAAGGTCGCCACCTCGATGATCTCGTGCCCGAAGCGCACGTGCGCCAGGCGGAATCGGCGGCCGATCAGCCGGCTGTTGCCGAACAAGGCACGCACGTCCTCCGGATGCGCATCGGTGGCGACGTCGAAGTCCTTCGGGTGCCGCCCGAGCAGCAGGTCACGCACGCTGCCGCCGACGAGGAACGCCTGATAGCCCGCGTCCTTGAGTCGGTAGAGAACCTTCAGAGCATTTTTGGAAATATCGGCCCGGGAGATGTTGTGTTCGGACCGCGGGATGACCTGGGGTGCCGGCTGTACGGAATGTGGAGTGTCGGACAATACGTGCCCCGCTTGTGGGTTTGCTGCCGGTACCTATAATAGCAGCCCGCCCGGCCACGGGCATCGCGCCGCGCGAGCTCCCTTCGTCTAGCGGTCCAGGACGCGGCCCTCTCAAGGCTGAAACATGGGTTCGATTCCCATAGGGAGCGCCACGGGCGGTGCCGACAGCATGGCACAGCCCCGAATGACAGCCGCCCGCACGTTCGACCTGCTGCGACGCCTGGCGGCGACTGCCTACGACCTGATCGTGCTTGCTGGTGTGCTCGCCGCCAGCTCCCTGGCGATCGTCCTCGCCCGTGGCGGGGAAGCCGTACCGACAGGCAGCCGCGCCTTTCAGGCATTTCTCGTCGTGCAGGTGGCGGCTTACTTCGCCGGCTTCTGGCGCCACGGGGGGCAGACGCCCGGCATGCGCCCCTGGCACCTGTGCGTGCAGACCGCCGCGGGTACCACGCTCACCTGGCAACAGGCCATCACGCGTCTCGGTGGCGCGCTCCTGTCCATCGCGAGCCTCGGACTCGGTCTGGCGTGGCTGCTCGTCGATCGTCACGGGCTTGCCGGCACGACCGCCTCAGCGGCACGCGCGTGGTGCGCACGACGCCTTCGTGACGAATCTCAGCGCGCGCGCACCACCATCACGCTGGCAACGACAGCCAGTACGACCGTCGGCATCCAGCCCACGATCAGGGGCTCGAGCTTGTAGACCTCCGCACCATCGGCCAGCCCGCGGCTGGCAAGAAAGTAGGCCAGACCGATGACGATGCCGGTCAGCATGCGGGCGCCGGTCCCGGCCCGGCGCAGCTGCCCGAAGGAGATGGCAAGCGCCAGCACGCACATCGGCGCCACCGCGACGGCCGATGCCATGCGCCGCCAGAGTTCGACCTCGAAGTGCCGGGAGTCGAGCCCGTTGCGACGCTGGTAGTCGATGTAACGCCACAGGGCGAGACCATCGAGCGCCTCCGGGCGCACCACGGTGAGACCGAGCAGTTCGGGGTTCAGTCCGGCCACCTCGGCGAACCGCCGTTCGTGTCGCAGGGTGACCCCATCGGGGCCAAAGCGCGTCTCCGCATAGTTGTCGAGCGTCCACTCCTGCCCGCCACCGATGCTCGCCGAGTCGGCCCGTGCCACGCTGGTGAGTTCCCCGCCCCCGCGCCAGCGGAACAGGTAGACGCCGCCGAATTGCGTGGGCTCGCCGAGCCGGCTCAGGTTGAGGATGACCTCCCCGTCGCGCACCCACGCCGACTGCACGCTCGCCAGCCCCGAGGGCCCGTGCATGGCGAAGGTGCGGAATTGCCGCGAATAGCGCTCCAGCGGCGGCGCCAGGTAGAAGGCGAGCGCCAGCGCCAGCAGCGCCAGCCCGAGTCCGGTGACCAGCACCGCGCGCGCCAGCGCCACCGGCGAGGCGCCAGCCGCCCGCAGCGCGATCAGCTCGCTGCCGTTGGCAAGCCCGCCCAGGCCGAGCAGCGCCCCGAGCAGCACGCCCATGGGCAGCAACATGAAGGCCATCTCCGGCAGCTTCATCAGGGCGTAGGCCAGGCCCTGCGCGATCCCGTAGCCGCCAGTGCCGACGTCGTCGAGCTGCCCGACGAACTCGATGAAGCCGCCGATTGCCAGCAGGACGGCCAGGACAACCGCCGTGGTGACGAGGATGGTACGGGCCAGGTAGCCGCGGATGATGTTCACGTGACTGCCCGCCGCATCACCAGCCGGCGCCACCAGCCGTAACGGTTCGCCAGCAGCAGCAGCGCCACGGCGACGAACAGCACGTGGACCCACCACATGCCGATCAGGGGCGCGATCCTGCCGCGCTCGAGCCACACCCGCGCGGCGCCGAGCAGGTTGGCGTAGGTGATGTAGACCAGCACGCCCGCGCGCAGCCCGGCATAGCGGCCCTGGCGGGGCGAGGAGTGCCCCAGCGGCACGGCGAGCAGGGTCAGCACGATCACCATGACCGGTGCGGACAGGCGCCACTGCAACTCGGCCAGGTCGGCGGCGTCATCCGAACCGATCAGTGCCCCCAGGGAGCGGGACTCGGGCTCGTCGGCAATGGCGATCTCGGAGGGCAGCGAATAGGGGATGCCGTGGCGGGCGAACTCGATGATGCGGAATTGCGGTTGTCCCGGTTCACCCTCGTAGCGGCGCCCGTCGGCGAAGGTGAGCATGCGCACGTCGGGATTGGCGGTCATCTCCTGCCAGGCCTGCGCGGCGACGATGATCTCCACGCCTCCCTCGTTGCGGCGTTGCACGAACACGTTGCGCAACCGCCCGTCCGGCGACACGGCCTCCGCGTAGACGACGGCATCGGCCTGGCCGAAACTCACGAACCGGCCCGCTTCCATCACGCTCAGATCGGAACGCGTGCGCATCTCCTGCGCGATGCGACGCACCTCGGCATTCGCCCCCGGCGCCACCACCAGGGCTATGTAGCCGACGATCAGGGTGATCGCGCCGGCGAGCAGCACCAGCGGCCGGTAGAGCTGCACCGGGCCGATGCCACAGGCCATGAGCGCGTACATCTCGCTGTCGCGATACAGGCGACCGAGGGCAATGAGGATGGCGAGGAACAGGCCGACGGGAATCAGGATGGTCAGGTATTGCAGCGACGTCAGGCCCATCACCTGCAACAAGGCGTCCTTCGGCAGGCGGCTCGCTGCGGCATCGCTCAGGACGCTGGCGAACTGGTTGGTGACCAGGATCAGCAGCAGCACGGCCGTCACCGCGAACCAGGTCTGCGCCGCCTCGCGCAGCACGTAGCGATCAGCGATCCTGGCCATGGCCCCTGCCTGCCACGCACCCTTGCCGAGCCCTGCCCAGCCCGTCCCGGGCTTGCTTCGGAGTCATTGGCATCCGTTACACTACGTTTCGCGACGGGGAGCGTACGCGCCTCACGGGCGCGCCGGAATGATCCGATCGGGCCGGTGGGCCAGTCAAGCCGCACCCGGGTGGCCGCGTGCCGGGCACCGGGGTCACTGTCCGGCACACGGAGACGAACATGCGATTTCAGGTCAAGGCAGGCGCCGCCTCGCGCCAGCGTGCCGACTGCATCATCCTGCCGGTCTACGCAGGCGGGCCGCTGCCCGCAGCAACCCGCGAGGCTGACCGCGCCGCCCATGGCCTGCTGCGCGCACTCCTGCGCCATGGCGACGTCCGTGGTGAAGCCGGCGAGACGCTGCTCCTGCCGAAGGTTCCCGGTCTCGCCTGCCCGCGCGTGCTCCTGGTCGGGCTCGGTGCCCGCGAGAAGTGCGACCGCAAGGTGTTCCGCAAGGCGATGCGCGCCGCCCTCGGCGCCGTGACGCGCACCGCGGCCGCGGATGTCGTCAGCTATCTCGGCACCGAGGCGGTGCGTGGAACCGATGCCTACCGGCGCGCACGCATTGCCGTGGAGGCCTGGCACGACGTCGCCTACCGTTTCACCACGCTGAAGACACGCGCCAGCAACAGCCAGAACAAGGCACCGCGGCAGCGGGCGCTCGGGCTTGCTGCCGACGCCGCGGATGCCGCCGCCACGCGGCGGGGTCTCGCTCACGGCCAGGCCATCGGTGCCGCCATGACGCTCGCGCGCGATCTCGGCAATCTGCCGGCCAACATCTGCACCCCTTCCTACCTGGTCCGCCAGGCGCGCGAGGTGGCCCGCGGCAACGCGCGGCTCGGCGTCACGGTGCTCGACGAGGCACGCATGCGGCGCCTGAAGATGGGCTCGCTGCTCTCGGTGACTGCCGGCAGCGATGAACCGGCGCGGTTCATCGTCATGAACTACCGGGGCGCGGCCCGCAGCAAGGCGCCGGTCGTCCTGGTCGGCAAGGGCATCACCTTCGACACCGGCGGCATTTCGCTCAAGCCCGGTCCCCAGATGGACGAGATGAAGTACGACATGAGCGGTGCCGGGACGGTGATCGCCGTGCTCCAGGCCGTGGCTGCGCTGCGCCTGCCGCTGAACGTCGTCGGCCTGGTGCCGACCTGCGAAAACATGCCGGGCGGCTCGGCGACGCGCCCGGGCGACATCGTGCGATCGATGTCGGGGCAGACGATCGAGATCCTCAACACCGACGCCGAAGGCCGCCTGATCCTGTGCGACGCACTGAGCTACGGCCTGCGCTACCGCCCGGCCGCCATGATCGACATCGCCACGCTGACGGGCGCCTGCGTCGTCGCGCTCGGCAAGCACCGCAGCGGCCTCATGGCGAACGCCGATCCGCTGGCCGAGGCCTTGCTCGCAGCCGGTGAGGCCGCCGACGATCCCGCCTGGCGCCTGCCCCTCGGTGAGGAGTACATGGAACAACTGAAGAGCCCGTTTGCCGACGTGGCCAACATCGGCGGGCGCGAGGCCGGCACCATCACCGCGGCTGCCTTCCTCTCGCGCTTCGTCGGCACCACCCCGTGGGCGCATCTCGACATTGCCGGCACCGCGTGGAATGCCGGCGCATCGAAGGGCAGCACGGGAAGGCCGGTCGGCCTGCTGGTCGAATACCTGTTGAACCGTTGAGCGGTATCATGGCCGCCACGGGTCCTGATCCGGGCCCGCCGGATGCATCCTTGGCTGGACCTGGTCGCGTGGACTTCTACATCGTGACGGCGGCGGACGACGCCGCGAGGCTGCGCTTTGCCTGCCGCCTCGCGGAGAAGGCCTATCACCTCGGCCACCGCGTCCACCTGCAGGCCGCTTCCCCGGCCGAGGCGGGACGACTCGACGAACTCCTCTGGACCTTCCGCCAGGGCAGCTTCGTCCCGCACGAGATCGCCACCGGGGCAGCGGTGACCGAGTCGCCGGTCACCATCGGCCACGGCGAAGGCACCTGCAGTGGCGTCGACCTGCTGATCAACCTGGTCGATGGACCGCCGGCCAGCGATTGCACACGCCTCGCCGAAGTCATCGCCGCAGACGACATGCCGGCCCGCGAACACGGCCGCGAACGCTATCGCCACTACCGCGGCCTCGGCTGCGAACTGGCCACGCACGAGATCGAGGCAGCCCGATGACCGAGAAGAAGATCCCCGTACTCACCGAGATCGTGACGACACCCGGGAACGGCACCCCGGCGCCACCGTTGCTCGTCACCGACGAGGAACTGAAGGAGCTGCAGGCGCGCATCGCCACGGAGGGCTACGCGCTGATGGAGCGGCTGCTCCACGAATCGTTGCGGGAGATGGAAGCCAACCTCTTCGCCGACGTGATCGGGCAGTTGCGGACGGAGCTGCCGGACCTGATCGACGACGTGCTGCAGGAACACTTCGGTACCGGCCGCCGCTAGGCGCCCGGCACGAACCCGCCATGGACAAGACCTATCACCCCGCCGCCATCGAGCGACGCGTCTACGAGCGCTGGGAGCAGGCCGGCCAATTCGCACCCGCAGGCGCCGGGCCGGCCTACTGCATCATGATCCCGCCGCCGAACGTCACCGGCACACTGCACATGGGCCACGCGTTCCAGCACACGCTGATGGACACCCTGTCGCGCTACCAGCGCATGCGTGGTGCCCGGGTCCTCTGGCAGCCGGGCACGGATCATGCGGGCATCGCCACGCAGATGGTCGTGGAACGGCAGCTCAACGCCGAAGGACTCACGCGCCACGATGTCGGACGCGAACGGTTCGTCGAGCGCGTCTGGCAATGGAAGGAACAGTCCGGCGGCACGATCTGCCGGCAGATGCGCCGGCTCGGCAACTCGGTGGACTGGTCGCGCGACCGCTTCACCATGGACGATGGCCTGTCGGAGGCGGTCACGGAGGTGTTCGTGCGCCTGCACCAGGAGGGGCTGATCTACCGCGGCCAGCGGCTGGTCAACTGGGATCCGGTGCTGCACACGGCGCTCTCCGACCTCGAGGTGCTCGCCGAGCCGGAAGCCGGCCACCTGTGGCACTGCCGCTATCCGCTGGCCGACGGTTCCGGCCACCTGGTCGTGGCCACGACCCGTCCCGAGACGCTGCTCGGCGACACCGCGGTGGCGGTGCACCCGGACGACGATCGCTACCGCCACCTGGTCGGCCGCGAGGTGCGGCTCCCGGTGACCGGCCGGCTCGTGCCCGTGATCGCCGACGCCTACGTCGATCCCGCCTTCGGCTCGGGCTGCGTGAAGATCACCCCGGGGCACGACTTCAACGACTACGAGATCGGCCGTCGCCATGACCTGCCGCTCATCAACGTGCTCGACCGCAATGCCCGCATCACGGCCGGACACGGCCCGTCCGGCCCGCTGCCGCCCGGCGAGATCCCGGCCGACCTGGTCGGGCTCGACCGCTTCGAGGCGCGCCGTCGCATCGTCGCGCGGCTCGAGGCGGAAGACCTCCTCGAGAAGATCGAGCCACACCAGTTGCCGGTGCCCCGCGGCGATCGCAGCGGTGCCGTGCTCGAACCCTGGCTGACCGACCAGTGGTACGTAAGGATCGCGCCGCTCGCCGCACCGGCGATTGCCGCCGTGGAGGACGGACGCATCCGCTTCGTGCCCGACAACTGGGCGCGCACCTATTTCCAGTGGATGCACAACATCCAGGACTGGTGCATCAGCCGACAGCTGTGGTGGGGCCA